>NZ_LSJA01000317.1 GCF_001556515.1 Caulobacter sp. CCH9-E1
AACGCTCACGCCCGCCGTCCTCATGGAAACAACAGCCTGGCGGAGCGGTCGACGAGCCGAAACGCTATCAAACCTTACGGTCTCCGGGTTCGCCCGGCCGCTCCGTCGCCTCCCCATCCCTTCAGCGAGCGATCGCGTGAAGCCGAGGAAACACGCCCCTCCCCTGGATGGGGAGGGGTAGGGGTGGGGTGGTCACGGCAGTCGATGCCGCGCGCCACCACCACCTCATCAGTCACCCCATCCCCGGCCCTTCCCCATCAAGGGGAAGGGAGAGTGCTACTTCAGAGATCGAACCGCACCCCCTGGGCCAGCGGCAGGGCCCCCGAATAGTTCACGGTCGCGGTCTGGCGGCGCATGTACTGCTTCCAGCTGTCCGAACCGCTCTCGCGGCCGCCGCCGGTCTCCTTCTCGCCGCCGAACGCGCCGCCGATCTCGGCGCCCGAGGGGCCGATGTTGACGTTGGCGATGCCGCAGTCGCTGCCGGCGGCCGACAGGAAGGCCTCGGCCTCGCGGACGTCGTTGGTCATCACACAGGAGGACAGACCCTGGGGAACGTCGTTCTGGATCGCCACCGCCTCGTCGAAGTCCGCGTACGGCACGACGTGCAGCAGGGGCGCGAAGGTCTCGCGCTGCATGCACGGCGCGGGGGCGGGCAGGCGGGCCAGGGCCGGGCGGACGTAGAAGGCCTCGGGCCACTGATCGGCCAGCAGGCGCTCGCCGCCGCTGACGGTCCCCCCCTCGGTCCGGACGGCGCCCATCGCGGCGACGAAGGCGTCATAGGCCTGGCGATCGATCAGCGGACCGAGAAGCGTCTTGCCCTCGCGCGGATCGCCGACCGGCAGGCGCTGGAAGGCGGTCTCGACCGCGTCCGAGACCTTGTCGACCAGGCTTTCGTGGACGATCAGCCGGCGCAGGGACGTACAGCGCTGGCCGGCGGTGCCGGCGGCCGAGAAGACGATGGCGCGCAGGGCCAAAGAGAGGTCGGCCGAAGGCGTGACAATCATGGCGTTGTTGCCGCCCAGCTCCAGGATCGAGCGGCCGAAGCGTTCGGCGACCAGCGGGGCGAGCGCCTTGCCCATGCGCGTGGAGCCGGTGGCGCTGACCAGCGGGATGCGCGGATCGCGGGCCAGGCGCTCGCCCGCGTCGCGGCCGCCCTGGACCACCGACACCAAGCCTTCGGGCGCGTCGCCGAAGCGAGCCAGGGCGCGCTCGAGAATGGCGTGGGTGGCCAGCGCCGTGAGCGGCGTCTTCTCGGACGGCTTCCAGATCACCGGATCGCCGCAGACCAGGGCCAGGCACGCGTTCCAGGCCCAGACGGCGACCGGGAAGTTGAAGGCGCTGATCACCGCGACCGGACCCAGCGGGTGCCAGGTCTCGCGCATGGCGTGGCCCGGACGCTCGGACGCGATGGTCAGGCCATGCAACTGGCGCGACAGGCCGACGGCGAAGTCGCAGATGTCGATCATCTCCTGGACCTCGCCGGCCGCCTCCGAGGCGATCTTGCCGGCTTCCAGGGTGACGAGGGCGGCCAGATCGGACTTGGCCGCGCGCAGCTCTTCGCCGAACAGGCGCACCAGTTCGCCGCGTCGCGGGGCGGGGACCACGCGCCAGGCGTCGAAGGCGCGACGGCCGGCCGCGACCTTGGCCTCGATCTCGCGGGCGTCGTCGAAGGCGACATGGGTCAGGACGGAGCCGTCGATCGGGCTGCGCACCGGCTGGCCGGCGTCGGCGGGGCGGGCCGGGACGCCCAGCTTGTCCAGGAGGTCGCGGGCGTGGGCGGCGGGAGTCGGGAAGGACTGGGTCATAACCCTGGAAAACGCCCACCGGAGGTTCGGGTCAAGTCCTCGGCGGCGGCGTTGCGCGGCGCGCGTCGAGCGGCTAGGGACGGGTCAAGCAGGAGAACCCCCATGGCGCAGGCTAAACTCATCGACGGCAAGGCTTTCGCGGCCGATCTGCGGGCCAAGATCGCCAAGGAGGTGGCCGAGCTGAAGGCCAAGCATGGCGTGACGCCGGGCCTGGCCGTGGTGCTGGTCGGCGAGGATCCGGCCAGTCAGGTCTATGTCCGCAACAAGGGCGAACAGACCGAAGCCGCTGGCATGTACTCCGAAACCCATCGCCTGCCGGCCGAGACCACGCAGGACGAGCTGCTGGCCGTCGTCGCCAAGCTGAACGCCGATCCCAAGATCCACGGCGTGCTGGTCCAGTTCCCGGTGCCGCCGCACATCAGCCAGATGGACGTCGTGGCGGCGCTGTCGCCGGACAAGGACGTCGATGGCCTGACCGTGACCAACGCCGGTCGCCTGGCCAGCGGCCTGCCGGCCCTGACGCCCTGCACGCCGCTGGGCTGCATGATGCTGCTGAAGGACACGCTGGGCGATCTCTCCGGCAAGAACGCCGTCGTGATCGGCCGCTCGAACCTGATGGGCAAGCCGATGGCCCAGATGCTGCTGGCCGCCGACTGCACCGTCACCATCGCCCACTCGCGCTCCAAGGATCTGCCGGGCATCGTTCGACAGGCCGACATCGTCGTGGCCGCCGTGGGGCGCGCCGAGATGGTCAAGGCCGACTGGGTCAAGCCGGGCGCGACCGTGATCGACGTCGGCATCACCCGCTATCCGGCCCGCGATCCCGCGGCCGCGGCGGCGGGCAAGACCCGCCTTGTCGGCGACGTCGCCTTCGACGAGGTTCGCGAGGTCGCCGGCGCGATCACGCCGGTTCCGGGGGGAGTCGGACCGATGACCATCGCCTGCCTGCTGGCCAACACGCTGACGGCGGCCAAGCGCTTGTCGGGGATCGCTTGATGAAGCGGCTGGCCCTTCTCGCCTCCGCCCTGATCCTCGCGGCCTGCGGAGCCAAGCCTCCGCCGCCGCCCACGCCCGAGCAGGCCCTGGCGCTGCGTCCGGCCGACGCGCGCCTGGCCGCGCTGTACGAAACCTCTTGTCGCGCGTGCCACGCCATGCCGGAGACGGGCGCTCCGATGGTGCATGATCGGGCGGCCTGGGACCCGCGCTGGAAGCAGGGCGAGGCCGTGCTGCTGGATCACACGATCCAGGGCTTCAACGCCATGCCGGCGACCGGCCAATGCGCCACTTGCACGCCGGACGATTTCAAGGCCCTGATACGGTTCATGGCGGGGCGCGAAGACTCCGCGACGTAACAAACAACAAGCGGGCGGAAGCATGATCTCCAGGCGTGGGGCCCTGATCGCGGGCGGAACGGGCGTGGCGGTGGTCGCCGGCGGCGCGGCGGCCTACAAGGTCGCCACCGGAGACAAGCCCGAACCGCCTTCGCCGCCCTCCGTCAACGCCGACGGCAAGCTGCTCTGGCGCAACTGGTCGGGCATCCAGAACGCCTATCCCGCCGCCCGCCTGGCGCCCAAGGACGAGGGCGAGCTGGCCCTGGCCTTGAAGACCGCCCAGGGACCGATCCGTCCGGTGGGCGCGGGCCACTCCTTCACCGCCCTGGCGCCGACGACCGGGACGCTCGTCTCGCTGGACGCCATGGCCGGCGTGGTCGACTGGGAGGGCGACGCGGCGATTGTCCGCACCGGCACGCGGCTTGGCGCGCTCGGGCCGATGCTGGCCGAGAAGGGCCGGGCGCTCCCGAACCTGCCCGACATCAACAAGCAGTCGCTGGGCGGCGCGCTGGGCACCGCCACCCACGGCGCCGGGGCGAAGATCCCGGCTCTGCACGGCGACGTCACGGGCCTGCGGCTCGTCACGCCCTCGGGCCAGGTGATCGACGCCGACGCCGAGAAGAACCCGGAGATCTTCCAGGCCGCTCTCGTCTCGCTGGGCGCGCTGGGCGTGATCAGCCAGGTGCGGATCAGGACCAGCGCCAATCGCCGCCTGCGCCGCCGCGTCTGGCTCGAGCCGTTCGAGGAGGCGCTGGCCAACGCCGAGGCGCGCTGGGCCCAGCACCGCAACTTCGAGTTCTACGCCGTGCCGTTCACGGGCCTGGCGGCCAACATCAGCCATGACGAGACCGACGATCCGGCCCTGCCGCGCGGTCCCGACCAGGACACCGAATTCCTTGAGGCGCTGAAGGGCTTGCGCAATCTGCTGGGCTTCGCGACCCCGGTGCGCAAGGCCGCCGCCAAGGCGCTGCTGTCGACCGCCAAGCCCGAGACCGCCGTCGACGAGGGCTGGAAGCTGCTGTCGACCGAGCGGCCGGTGCGCTTCAACGAGATGGAGTTCCACCTGCCGGTCGAGAACCAGCTGAAGGCCCTGGAGGAGGTCGTTCGCACGATCGAGAAGGAGCGGCCCGACGTCTTCTTTCCGATCGAGGCGCGGCGGATCGCGTCCGACGACGCCTGGCTGTCGCCGTTCCATGGCGGACCGCGCGGCTCGGTGGCGGTGCACGCCTACTACCGTGACGACTTCAGCTTCCTCTACAGCCTGGTTGAGCCGATCTTCCGCCGCTACGAGGGGCGACCGCATTGGGGCAAGCTGCATACGCTGCGGGGGCAGCAGTTGGCGGCGCTGTATCCGCGCTGGAACGACTACCTGGCCGTCCGCCAGGAACTGGATCCGGAAGGCCGGATGCTCAACCCGT
This sequence comes from Caulobacter sp. CCH9-E1, assembly GCF_001556515.1. GTDB lineage: Bacteria > Pseudomonadota > Alphaproteobacteria > Caulobacterales > Caulobacteraceae > Caulobacter. Next base: position 4,555 of record NZ_LSJA01000317.1, read on the forward strand.
ACCTGCGGGGGCTGTTTGGCCTGACCTAGCCGGCCGAGCTCAGGTACTCGGCGACGCGCGCTTCCAGCTCGGTGACGAGCGGGCGGCCGACCGGGTGGGTGTCAACGCGAATGTCGTCGCGGACGCAGGCCTTGATCGCATCGATGTGGGCGTCGACCAGGAACATCGGCGCGGACAGCCGCGTCGCCGGATCGTCGATCAGCTTGCACAGCGAAGCGGACAGGCGCGTGATCAGCGGGAACTCGTAGGTCGCGCCCAGGCCCTTCAGGTCGTGAGCGCGAAGGTACAGGGTCTCGACCGTCTCGGCGTTGAGGCCTTCGGTGCGGACGGCTTGGCGAGCGGCTTCCAGCTTGACGATCTCGTCGTCCAGCCATTGGGCGAAGTTCCCGGAAAGGCTTTTCAGCGCCGCCTCGGCCTTGGCGATCGCGGCCATGTCGATGCCGCCGCGCCCGCCCACCTTGAGCTTGAGCATGTTCGGCACCTGGATCACCTCGGCGGTGGTCTTGTTCGTCACGATCGCCTCCCCAGCGGCGGATACTTAAGTGACGCTAACATAGCAGGCGTTAACATTGAGTGAGACCGCACCTACCGTGCGACCCAACGTCTCAGGCCGAGAACTGCTCGGCCAACACACGCTCTTCGAGACTACGGCCGGCGTCGAACAGCATGGACAGCGAGGTGCCGCGATCTTCGGAGATGTGGACCTCCATCACGTCCCGCACCTCGAAGTTATCGGCGACGGCGCTGACGGGGCGCTTGTCGGCCTCCAGGATCTCGAACGTCACGCGGGCCGACTGCGGCAGCAGGGCCCCACGCCAGCGCCGGGGCCGGAAGGCGCTGATCGGCGTCAGTGCCAGGACATGGCCGTCGATCGGGATGATCGGGCCATGCGCCGAAAGATTGTAGGCGGTAGAGCCGGCCGGCGTCGCCAGCAGGGCGCCGTCGCAGACCAGCTCGCCCATCCGCACCTTACCGTCGATCGAGATGCGCAGCTTGGCGGTCTGGCGGGTCTGGCGCAGCAGCGAGACCTCGTTGATCGCCAGGGCGCGGTGTTGGGTCCGGCGAGAGTCGATCGCCACCATGGCCAGCGGATGGATGACCGCCCGTTCGGCGGCGTTGATCCGCTCCAAGAGGCCGTCCTCGCTGTACTCGTTCATCAAGAAGCCGACCGAGCCCCGGTTCATGCCGTAGATCGGCGTCTGAGAGGCGATGGCCTCGTGCAGCGTCTCCAGCATGAAGCCGTCGCCGCCGAGCGCGACGATCACCTGCGCATTGTCCTCGCCGACGTCGCCGTAACGCGCGACCAGCCGCTCACGGGCCTCTTGCGCCTCGGGCCGGTCGCTGGACTTGAACGCCAGGCGAGTCACGAAAGGTTGCGGCTGGTACATGGCGCCAAGAGGCGGCAAGCCCGGGCGGTTGTCAAACCGCGCCGACCGCCTGTCGGAAGGCCATGCCGGCGATGTCCGGCGTAAAGGGGCCAAAGGCGCTGCCGGCGCGGCGCAGGCCCTCGTCGCCGCCGCCAGGACGGCCGCCGTTCAGGTGGCGGACGTGCTCCAGGATCGTCGGAAAGACGCTGCGGTCGATGCCGACGGCCGAACAGGCGAGGGCCAGCAACTCGGGCTTGGCGCTGTCGATGGCCCGGCGGATCTGCGTCGGCTCGAAATCGCCCAGCCGCGCCAGGGCCATGATGAACAGCTGTAGCCGTCCTTCGCGCAGCACCCGCAGCAGGTAGCCAGGTCGGAGCTGGCCCGCCGAGTCGAGCTTCTCGATCAGGGAGCGCTCCATGTCCTCGCGGTCTTCGTCTTGCTCGACGGGGCCGATCTCGATCTCGGTCTCGCCGCGATGGGCGGCGCGCAACGCTTCGTCCAGCGCCCCTTGCATGCGGGCGGTGTCGAGGTTGAAGCGGGAGGCAAGGGCCTCGCGCAGGGCGTGGCCGACCAGAACATAGAGCTGCTCCGCCAACTCGCTGGACATCCGCGGGTGCCGGGCCAGTGGCGAGCGCAGGGCGACCACATCGCGCGAACGGTCAACAAGGCGCTGCATGGCCTGGTCGGAAATCTCGGCGCTCTCGTTGGCCGCCAGGGCGGTCAGGACGGCCGGCTCGTCGCGCTGGATGATGGCGTCGACCACGGGAGGCGACAGACGTGGACGGCGGGCGATCTCGATCTGGTGTTCCAGCGTCGCCTGGACCAGCAGGCGGACCAGGTCGTGGTCTTTGAGCACAGGGCTGCGGGCGATGATCGGTCGGGCGATCTCGATCTCGTCGAGCGCCATGATGTTGATCAGGGCCGACGGCGCCCAGTCTGCGTCGGCCAGGCGCTCCGACAGGCGATGGCGGATGTCGCGTTCGGCCTCGACCACAAGGGTCATGAAGATCGAATTCAGCAAGGCCTGGACGTCGGGATGGGTCGGCTCGCCCTTGGCGCGTCCCGCTTCGCAGAGATCGATGATCCCCGTGAGCAGGCGTTCGCGGTCACCCGGCTCGCGACTGCGAGCCAGCGTCATAAGCGTGGAGATCTCGACGGCTGAAATGGCCCGACTCCTCGAATCCGCAGGCGCTTCAAGGATGACCTTGCGGAGGCCAAATGAAAACATGCTTAAAGGCGATGTCTGGCGTCGGCGTGAATCGTGACCGGCGGCCGCTTACGAGGGAGGACGCCGAATGGCGCAAGACCTGATCCTGGCTCTGGACCAGGGCACCACGAGCACGCGCGCCATTCTGTTCGACCACGAAGGGCGGGCTTTGGCCGAGGCCTCGCGGCCGCTCCGCCAGGACTATCCGCACGACGGCTGGGTCGAGCACGACGCCGAGGAAATCTACGCCGCCTGCGTGGCCGTGATGCGCGAGGCCGCCGAGGCCTCGGGACGGGCGGCGGATATCGCCGCGATCGGCGTCACCAATCAGCGCGAGACGGTCGTGGTCTGGGATCGCCATACGGGTCGTCCGATCCATCCGGCGATCGTCTGGCAGGACCGGCGCACGGCGGACGTCTGCGCCAAGCTCAAGGCCGAAGGTCGCGAAGCGCGGGTGGCCGAGGTCACTGGCTTGCTGCTCGATCCCTATTTCTCGGCCACCAAGATCGCCTGGCTGCTGGACCATGTGCCCGGGGCGCGAGCTCGGGCCGAGGCGGGCGAGCTGCTGTGCGGCACCATGGACTGCTGGGTGATCTGGCGGCTGACCGCCGGCGCCGTGCACGCCACCGATGCGACCAACGCCTCGCGGACCCTGCTGTTCGACATCGGCGCGCAGGAATGGTCGGGCGAGATGTTGGCGCTGTTCGATGTGCCGTCGACCCTACTGCCCAAGGTGCTGGACTGCGTCGACGACTATGGAGCGGTTGAGGCGGAAGTTCTGGGGCGGCCCGTTCCGATCCGCGGCGTGGCCGGCGACCAGCAGGCGGCGCTGATGGGGCAAGGTTGCGTGTCGCCCGGCCAAATGAAGGCGACCTACGGCACCGGCTGCTTCATGCTGATCAACACAGGCGAAGAGAAATGCGTGTCGCGTTCGCGGCTGCTGACCACGGTGGCGGCGCGGGTGAACGGCAAGACGACCTACGCGCTCGAGGGCTCGATCTTCGTCGCCGGGGCGGCGATCCAGTGGCTGGGCGAGGGCCTGGGCGTCACCGGCGGGCCGCGCGGGGCCGAGGCCCTGGCGCGCGCCGCCAAGAGCGATCACGGCGTCGTGGTCGTGCCGGCCTTCACGGGCCTCGGCGCGCCCTGGTGGGACGCCGGCGCGCGGGGGGCGATCTTCGGCCTGACACGCGATGCTGGCCTGCCGGAGATCGCGGCGGCGACCTATGACGCCTGCGCCCTGCAGAGCCGCGACCTGATCGAGGCGATGCGGGCCGACGCGCCGGGCGCGTTCGGTGAGGCGGCGCAGCTGCGCATCGATGGCGGCATGTCCAGGAGCGCGTGGTTCTCGCAACGGCTGGCCGACCTGACAGGGGTCTCGGTGCGCCGGTCGAGCTACCAGGAGACCACGGCCCTGGGCGCGGCTCTCTTCGCCGCGGTCGGCGCGGGACTCTACGCTAGTGTCGAGGAAGCCGCCGAGGTCAGCCCCGCCGCCGAGACGCTCAAGCCCGCGTTGAAAGAGCACGAACGGGAGGCGGCCTATGCGCGTTGGCTGGACGCCGTGCCGCGCGTTCGGTCCTGACGTTTCGCCGTTGCCGTGACATCGCTGTCATGGTCTCTAGGCGGCGAACCAAGAAGCGGAGACCGCCACCATGACGACCCGACGCGCCATGCTCGCCGCCGGAGCCGCCCTGATCGCCGGAGGACGATCGATGACCGCACAAGCCGCGACGCAGGCTTTTGCCCGCATAGGCCGAATCCGGCGGTTGTCGCCAGAGCTGGACGCCGTCATCGCGCCCGACGCGGTGATCGAGCAACTGGCCGACGGCATGATCTGGTCGGAGGGACCGGTCTGGATTCCCGATGGCGACTACCTGCTGTTCTCCGACGTGCCGGGCAACGTCATGTATCGGTGGAGCGAGAAGGACGGAAAGGCCGTCTTCCTGCAGCCGTCCGGCTATGCCGGGCCGCCGACCAAGATCTTCCGGGAGCCCGGGACCAACGGCATGACCTTGTCGCTGACCGGTGAGCTGCTGGTCTGCGACCACGGCAATCGCGCCGTCTCCAAGGTTGATCTGAAGACCAAGGCCAAGACCGTTCTCGCCGACCGCTTCCAGGGCAAGCGGTTCAACAGCCCCAACGACCTGATCGTCGCGCGGCTGGGTGACCTGAAGGGTTCGATCTACTTCACCGATCCGCCTTACGGCCTTGAGGGCCTGGACGCCTCGCCGATCAAGGAGCTGCCGTTCAACGGGGTTTATCTGCGCCGTCCGAACGGTGAGGTGGCGCTGGTCGACGACAAGCTGACCTTCCCCAACGGGGTGGCTCTGTCGCCGGACGAGGGGCGCCTGTACGTCGCGGTTTCGGATCCCAAGGGGCCGGTCATCATGGCCTACGACCTTGGTCGCGATGGACTGCCGGTGTCGCGGAAGGTCTTCTTCGACGCTAGCGAATTGCAGAAGGCGGGTGGCCCCGGTTTGCCTGATGGGATGCGGGTGGACGTCCATGGACGCCTGTTCGCGACTGGTCCGGGCGGGATCCTGATCCTGACGCCTGAGGCCAAGCTTCTCGGTGTCATCGAGACCGGCTTCCCGACGGCCAACTGCACGTTCGGCGAGGACGGCCGCACGCTGTTCCTGACCTCAAATCACATCCTGGCGCGGGTCCGCACCCTGACGTCGGGCCTTACGGGAGCCAAGCGATGAGCACGATCAGCAAGCGAACCTTCATCGCCTCGGGGCTTGCGGCCGCCGCCGCCGCGGGACCGCTGGACGCCCTGGCCCGCCAGACGGACCGCAAGCTGGGCTACGCGATCCTGGGTCTTGGCTATTACGCCACCAAGATCATCATGCCCCGCTTCGCCGAGTGCGAACATTCCAAGCTCGTCGCGCTGGTCAGCGGCACGCCCGAGAAGCTCAAGACGTTCGGCGAGCAGTACGGGATTCCGGAAAGCCACCGCTACAGCTACGAGACCTTCGACAAGATCGTCGATAATCCCGACGTCGACATCGTCTACGTCGTCACGCCCAACAGCCTGCACCGCACCTTCACCGAGCGCGCGGCCAAGGCGGGCAAGCACGTGATGTGCGAAAAGCCGATGGCGACCTCGGCGGCTGACTGCGAAGCGATGATCGCCGCCTGCAAGAAGGCCGGCCGCAAGCTGATGATCGGCTATCGCAGCCGCTTCCAAGCCCACAATATCGAGGCGATCAAGCTGATCCGCGACGGCGCGGTGGGCCCGGTGCGGCACATCTCGACCGACCATGGCTTCACGATCGGCGATCCCACGCAGTGGCGCCTGAACAAGGCCCTGGCCGGCGGCGGCAGCCTGATGGACATCGGCATCTACAGCCTGAACGCCGCCCGTTACCTGACCGGCGAAGAGCCGGTGGCCGTCAACGCCATCGAGTCCACGGACCGTTCGAACCCGCGCTTCAAGGAGGTTGAGGACATCATCAACTTCCAGCTGCTGTTCCCGTCGGGCGCCACGGCCCAGTGCGGCTCGGCCTATACCGCCAACTTCAACCGCTATCGGGTCACGGGGCCGAAGGGCTTCATCGAGATCGACCCGGCCACCAGCTATCAGGGCCAGTCGATGCGGACGGCGCTGGGCGGACCGCCTACGGCCCGCGAGCCGGCGCCGCAGCCGAAGAACCAGTTCTCGGCCCAGCTGGACCATCTCTCCGAATGCATCCTGACGAACCGCGAGCCGATCGTCGGGGGCGAGGAGGGGCTGAAGGACGTTCGCATTATCGAGGCCATCTACCGCGCCGCCCGCGAGGGGCGCACAGTGAGGCTGTAGGTCCGGCCGCTTGATGAAGCCGCGCTAGGCGGCTTGGTCCAGATACGCCTTCACCCGCGCGAACAGATCCTCGAACATCGGCGTCGTCAGGCGGCCGGTGTTCGTGTTGAGCCGCGAGCAGTGATAGCTGTTGAAGATCCGGTAAGGGCCGGCCTGGAACTCCGAGCCGTGGCCCGGGACGCCGGCCGAGGCCTTCAGGCCCAGGGCCTTCAGCACGTTTCGGCGCGAGACGTCGCCCAGGGTGACGATGGCCTTCAGGTTCGGGAACTGTTCCAGCCGTGCCGTCAGGAACGGGCGGCAATTGTTCTCTTCCGAAGTCTCCGGCTTGTTGCCGGGCGGCGCGCAGCGGACCGCGTTGGTCACAGCGCTGCCGACCAGCTTCAGGCTGTCATCGGGTCGCGCCTCGAACTTGCCGGTCGCGAAGCCGAACTTGATCAGGGTGTCGTAGAGCAGGGTCCCGGCGTAGTCGCCCGTGAATGGGCGTCCGGTGCGGTTGGCGCCTTTGCGGCCGGGCGCCAGACCCACGACCAGCAGCCGGGCGTCCTTGTCGCCGAACGACGGGGCGGGGCCGTTGAACCAGTCGGGATAGAGGTCCTGGTTCTCGCGACGATAGGCGACGAGACGCGGACACAGCGGGCAGTCGCGCGGGGGTTCGGCGGGGTTCGGGACGACCTCGCCGACGATATTGGAGACCTGCGACATCTCAGTATTCGTCCTCGGCTTCACGTTCGGCCGGGGTGCGGTTGTCCGACATCTGGCGGGTCTGGACGCGCTGGGGACGGCCGATGATGTTTCCAAGATCGGAGAGGTCGACGAAGTTGTCGGCTTGGCGGCGCAGGTCGTCGCTGGTCATCGGCGGCTGGCTCTTCATGGTCGAGACCACGGTGACGCGGCGGCCCTTGCGCTGGACCGCCTCGACCAGGGCGCGGAAGTCGCCGTCGCCCGAGAACAGCACCAAGTGATCGGCGGTCTCGGCCATCTGCAGCATGTCGACGGCGATCTCGATGTCCATGTCGCCGCGCCAGCGCTTGCGGCCCTGGCTGTCGGTGAACTCGCGCGCCGGCTTCGTCACCAGGGTAAAGCCGTTGTAGTCCAGCCAGTCCACCAGCGGGCGGATCGGCGAATAGTCGTCGTTCTCGGCGATGGCGGTGTAGTAATAGGCCCGGATCAGCACGCCGCGCTTTTTGAACTCGTCCAGCAGCTTGCGGTAGTCGATGTCAAAGCCCAGCGCCTTGGCGGCGGAATAGAGATTGGCCCCGTCGATAAACAGGGCGATGCGGTCGGTCGGGTAGAAGGTCACGAGAAATCCTTGAAAAATCAGGTCGCTGAAAATGACTTGGACGAGGCCGTGATCGTGGCGCTCGGCTGCAATCTGCCGGGAGCCTATACGAGTCGCGAGGCCTTGTTGGAAGCCGCCTTGAGGGCCTTCTCCGACGAGGGTCTGGAGGTCGCGGCGCGCTCCAGCTGGTGGCGCTCGGCCGCCTGGCCTGATCCGGCGGGGCCCGAGTACCTGAACGGCGTCGCGATCGTGCGGACCGCATTGTCGCCCGCCGAGACGCTGGCGGCCTTGCATCGCATCGAGGCGCGGTTCGGGCGGGCGAGGGGAGAGGCCAACGCCGCCCGCACTCTGGACCTTGATCTCGTCGCGTATGGACGAATGGTCTTGAATGGCGCCCTCGTCGTCCCCCATCCTAGGGCGCATGATCGACGGTTCGTGATGGGGCCCTTGGCCGAGCTGGCGTCGTCGTGGGTCCACCCGATCCTCGCGGAGACGGCGTCGGCCTTGGCGGGCAAGGCGTCGGTCGGCCGAGACGCGCGACCAGAAGGCGCTCCGGGCGAGCAGACTAAGTCTGGACATTGACCGGCGAAGCGGGCATAAGCGCCCGCTCGCGAAAGCTGATGATCGTGCGCGGCGTTGCGTGTCGCCGCACGGAAGCCTATTTTGCGATAGATAACCGCAGCCCGAGGAACTCATGGCCCGCGTCACCGTCGAAGATTGCGTCGAGAAGGTTCCGAACCGCTTCGCGCTCGTCCTGCTGTCGGCGCACCGCGCCCGCGGCATCTCGGCCGGCGCGGCCCTGATGGTCGACCGCGACAACGACAAGAACCCGGTCGTGGCCCTGCGCGAAATCGCCGACGACGTGATCGATCACGAGGGGCTCAAGGAGCACCTGATCACCACGCTGCAGCGTGTCGACGAGCACACCGAAGCCGAGGAAGAGGCCGAGACCCTGGCTCTGCTGGCTGATCCGAGCCACATGCAGATGAGCGAGCTGGAACTGGTCCGCGCCCTGCAAAGCGACCGCGACGGCGGCCAGGAGGAGCGGTACTGAGCCCCGAAGGCGCAGACCCTCTGACCCTGGAGGCGGTCGATAGCACCGCTTCATCCCAACGCGCGCCCGATACCGAATCGGGCGCGTCGTCGTCTCCGGCTCCCACCGAGCCGACCCCGGCGCCGGCCGCTCCGGCCAAGCCGCGCCCCAAGTTCCTTCGCCAATATGAGCTGATCGAGCGGGTCCACGCCTACGACCCGACGGCCGACGAGGCGCTGCTGAACCGCGCCTATGTGTATGCGATGCGCATGCACGGCTCGCAGACCCGGGCCAGCGGCGACCCATACTACGCCCACCCGATCGAGGTGGCGGGCATCCTCACTGAGTACCGGCTCGACACCGCGACCATCGTCACGGCGCTGCTGCACGACGTGATCGAGGACACCCCGGTCACCAAGGAGGAGATCGCCCAGCTGTTCGGCGAGGAGATCGCCGAGCTGGTCGAGGGCGTCACCAAGCTTTCCAAGCTGGAGCTCCAGGCCGAGCACACGCGCCAGGCCGAGAACCTGCGCAAGTTCATCCTGGCGATCTCCAAGGACGTCCGCGTCCTGCTGGTCAAGCTGGCCGACCGTCTGCACAACATGCGGACGCTGCACTTCATCAAGAACCAGGCCAAGCGCGAGCGCATCGCCCGCGAGACGCGCGACATCTACGCCCCGCTGGCCCGCAACATCGGCTGCCACCGCATCTGCGTGGAGCTGGAGGAGCTGTCCTTCCAGCACACCAATCCGGTGGCGCGCGACGCCATCCTGCGTCGTCTCGATGCGCTCCGGGAAGAGCAGGGCGGGGCGGTCGCTCTGGTCAGCCAGGAAATCGCGGCTCGGCTGGAGTCCGCCAACCTGCCGTCGCGCGTCTTCGGCCGCGAGAAGTCGCCTTACTCGATCTGGCGGAAGCTGCAGCGCAAGTCGATCGGCTTCTCGCAGATGTCGGACATCTACGCCTTCCGCGTGATCGTCGACAGCGAGGAAGACTGCTACCGCGTCCTGGGCGTCGTTCACCGCGCCTGGTCCAGCGTGCCCGACCGCTTCAAGGACTACATCTCGACGCCGAAGCGGAACAACTACCGCTCGCTGCATACGACCGTGGTCGGGCCGCGCGGCATGCGTATCGAGATGCAGATCCGCACTGAGGCGATGGACCGCGTCAATGAAGAGGGCGTCGCCGCCCACTTCCGCTACAAGGACGCCTCGTACGGCCTTGACCTGGAAGGCATGGAGGCCGCCGGCGGTCGCGACCCGCTGGCCAACCTGCGCCAGCTGGTCCAGGTGCTGGAACACGGCGGCGACAGCGAAGAACTGGTCGAGCACGCCAAGCTCGAGATGTTCCTAGACCAGGTGTTCGTCTTCACGCCCAAGGGCAAGCTGGTCAGCCTGCCGCGCGGAGCCATGCCGCTGGACTTCGCCTATGCCGTGCACACCAGCGTGGGCGACACCTGCATCGGCGTGAAGGTCAATGGCGAGCTGAAGCCGCTGCGCACGCCCCTGGTCAATGGCGACGTGGTCGAGGTGGTGCGTGGCTCCAAGCCCGTGGTGCCGCCGGACTGGCGCTCGCTGACGGTTACAGGCCGGGCAAGGTCCGCCATTCGCCGTCATATCCGCCAGACCGAGAAGGAAGAGTTCCTGCGTTTGGGGCGGGCCTCGCTGGAGCAGGTCTTCGAGCGCGCCGGCAAGAAGCTGAAGGACGTGTCGTTGCGGCCGATCCTGGAACGCTTTGCGCTGGAGGGCGACGAGGCTCTGTTCGACGCCGTCGGACGCGGCCGGGTCTCGCCCAGCCAGGTGCTGGAAACCGCCTATCCGGGCATGAAGGATTCCGAGCGTGAGGCCGCCACGGCCCGCCGGAAGATCGAGGGCGGCCAGGAAGCCGCGCGGCTCTATGTCCGCGGCGGCGGCCTGACGCCGGGCGTCTCGCTGCACTTCGCGCATTGTTGCAGCCCCGTGCCCGGCGACCGCATCGTCGGCATCCTGCGCGAGGACGGAGAAGGTCTGGACGTCCACACGATCGACTGCCCGCGCCTGGCCGAGTACGAGGATCGCGAGGAGCTGTGGCGCGACCTGAACTGGACGCCGGAGGCCGAGCGTTCGACCATCTCGCTGACGCGCCTGCACGCCACGATCCAAAACGCGCCGGGTGTCCTGGGGCAGGTCTGCACGATCATCGGCGAGGCCGGCGGCAACATCGTCAATCTTCGCATGCACCACCGGCAGAGCGACTTCTTCGACACCGACATCGATGTCGAGGTCCGCGACGCCAAGCACCTGACCAATATCCAGGCCGCGCTGCGGGCCTGTCCGTCGGTCGAGACGGTGGATCGGACTCGCGGCTAGGCTTTCCGCAAAGCCGCCACGGCGTCGAGAGCGCCCGCCGTCAACGGCGAGGGTAGGGCGTCCAGGGCGAACCAACCCCATTCGTGGAGGGCGTGAGCTTCCTGGATCGACGGCTCGCCTTCCCAGCTCTCGACGGCATAGGTGATGGCCACCCAGTGGTAGTCCGGCGCGACCATGTCGGTGACCGCCAGCACGCGACCGGCCTTGATGGTGATCCCGAGCTCCTCGTTGATCTCACGCTCGGCGCAGACGTGGGCGGCCTCGCCCCAGTCGAGCTTACCGCCCGGCACGCCCCAGTGGTCGGCCTCGGGATTCTTGACGCGCTTGACCAGCAGTAGGCGGCCCTGGTCGTCGAGGATGGCGGCGCCGCAGCCGACGCGCGGGCGTTGGATCTCTTCGGTCATGCAGGCGGTAGAGCCTTAAACCGCATCGCTCCGCAAGCCGGCGTTTGTAGACTCGGCCGGCTGGGCTATATCGACGCCCCATGACCAACGACGACGTCCTCGACGAATTCCGCGCCGCCGGCGCCCTGCGCGAAGGCCACTTCGTGCTGTCCAGCGGCCTGCACAGCCCGGTCTTTCTGCAGAAGAACCTGGTGTTCATGCGGCCCGAGCGCTGCGAGCGCCTCTGCAAGGCCTTGGCCCAGAAGATCATCGCCACCGTCGGCCATGTGGACGTCGCCGTCTCCCCGGCCGTTGGCGGCATCATCCCCGGCTACGAGACCGCCCGGCACCTGAACGTGCCTTCGATCTATGTCGAGCGCGAAGGCGGCAGCTTCAAGTTCCGTCGCGGCTTCCACATCGAGCCCGGCCAGAAGGTCGTGATGGTCGAGGACATCGTCACGACGGGCCTGTCGTCGCGTGAATGCATCCAGGCGATCAAGGACGCCGGCGGCGACGTCGTGGCCGCCGCCTGCATCGTTGACCGCTCGGGCGGCAAGGCCGATGTGGGCGTCCCGCTGGTCGCCCTGGCCAGCCTGGAAGTCCCGGCCTATCCGGCCGACGCCCTCCCGCCGGAGCTGGCCGCGATCCCGATCGAGGATCCCGGCAGCCGCCGACTGAAGGGCTGATCTGGCCTATTTCGCCTGGGCCGGCGGCGTCAGCTGCTTGACCGGCCAGGCAATGCCCAGCTGCTCCAGATACGTCCCGTACTTGTCGGGATCGTAGTAGTATTTCTTCATCTCAGGCCGGAAGCGCGCCATGGTCTCGGCGTTGATCTGCACCTGCGGTTTGTCCGTCGCCGAGAGCATCGGCACGTATTTCTGCGTCTTGGTCTGGACGTCGGTGAAATAGGTCTTGGCCTCGGCCAGCAGCTTGGGCTGGGTCAAGAGGTCCAGCGTCGTCATCGCGACCACCTTCGAGCCGGCGACCACGCCCTTGTGCGCGATCGGCGTCGCCATCGAGATGGCGTTGGCCCAGTGGTGGCCCGGCAGGTCGGGGATGTTGGACGGATAGCTGATCGTGATCGTGGGCATGATCCACGAGATGTCGCCGATGTCGTCCGAGCCGCCGCTCTCCGGCTTCTCCTCCGGCGCCTTCAGGCCCTTCAGCTTGACGTCGAGGCCTTCCTTCTTGGTCGAGCCGACATTGGTCTGCACCGCCTTGGCGAAGGCCTGCTCGTCCGGTGTCCATTTGGGCAGACCGACGACCTCGATGTTCTTCTGAGCCGCCTCGGCCATCGGGCGATTGAAGTAGCGGGGCGCGGCCGTCCCGACGACAGCGTAGTCGACCTTGGTGTCGGTCATGTCGGCGGCCGCCTTGGCGATCTTGTTGCCGATCTCCCAGTTCTTCTTGATCGCGTCGAAGCTCTGCTCGCGGAAATAGTACCAGACGGTCGCCTCGGACGGCACGACGTTGGGCTGGTCGCCGCCGTCGGTGATCACATAGTGCGAGCGCTGTTCGGGCTTGAGGTGCTCGCGGCGCATGTTCCAGCCCATGTCCATCAGCTCGACGGCGTCCAGCGCGCTGCGGCCGCGCCAGGGCGCGCCGGCGGAGTGGGCGGACTCGCCGTGGAAGCTGTACTTGACCGAAACCAGACCCGTTCCGGTGGGCGGCCCCCAGCTGGTCTGCAGGTTCGAGCCTACGTGGGTGAAGATCGTGGCGTCCACGCCTTTGAAGGCGCCGTCGCGGACCATGTAGGCCTTGCCGGCCACCAGCTCTTCGGCCACGCCCGGCCACAGCATCAGCGTGCCGGCGATGTCGTGCTTGACCATAGCGTCCTTGACGGCGAGGGCGGCCACGACGTTCAGGGCTTGGCCGGAGTTGTGGCCCTCGCCGTGGCCCGGCGCGCCCGGGACGATCGGATCGTGCCAGGGGACGCCGGGCTTCTGGGACGCCTTGGGAATGCAGTCTAGGTCGCTGCCGAGCGCGATGGTCGGCCCGCCTTGGCCGTGGGTCCAGGTGGCGAGCCAGGCGGTCGGGATTCCCGAGACGCCCCGCTGGATGGTGAAGCCGTTCTCCTCCAGCACCTTGGTGATGTAGGCCGAGGTCTCGATCTCTTGGAAGCCCAGCTCGCCGAACGAGAAGATCTTGTCGTTCATGACCTGCGCCAGCTTGGCGCGGCTTTCGACGCCCGCGACCGCCTCGGCCTTCAGGGTCTTCAGCTTGCCGGCCGAGATGTCGGCGGCCGCGGCGCCGCCGGCCAGAGCGAGCGCCAAGGCGCCCGCCGTCGCGGCGAGCCAGGTCTTATTCAAGGTCATGGTCGTGTCCCCCCGGAAGCCAAACTCGGGGACCATCCCGCGCCAGTTTCGCTTTGTCCATTCGGGGTATTGGCGCCGGCGAACGAAATTCCCACCTGCACAGCCGAGCAGCTGGGCCTATACGATTGACGCGCGGACCCATCGAGTCCGACCTCGGCCAAAGGATGGGAAGACGGATGAGCTTGCGACTGGGCGTCAACATCGATCACGTGGCCACGATCCGGAATGCGCGGGGGTCCTGGTATCCTGAGCCTGTGCGCGCGGCCGAGCTGGCGCTTGCCGCTGGCGCCGACGGCATCACCGCGCACCTGCGCGAAGACCGCCGCCACATCAGCGACGCCGACATCGCCGTGCTGACCGACCTTTGCCACAAGCGCGGCAAGCCGCTGAACTTCGAGATGGCGGTGACCGACGAGATGGTCGGCATCGCGCTGGGCGCCAAGCCGCACGCGGCCTGCCTGGTGCCGGAGCGCCGCGAGGAGGTCACCACCGAGGGCGGACTCGACGTGATCAAAGGTCAGGCCCGGATCGCCGCCGCTACGGCGCGCCTGCGGACCGTCGGCGCGCGTGTCTCGCTGTTCATCGAGCCTGATCCCGAGCAGATCCGCGCCTCCGTCGCGGCGGGCGCCCAGGTCGTCGAACTGCACACTGGCGCCTATTGCGACGCGGCGCGAGCGGGCGAAACCGCGCGGGCCGAGACCATCCTTCAGCGTCTCAAAGCGGGCGCGGCGCTAGCAGCCGAGCTGGGCCTGGAGGTCCACGCCGGCCACGGCATCGACTACGCCACGGTCAAGCCGATCGCGGCCATCCCGGAGATCGCCGAACTGAACATCGGCCACTTCCTGATCGGCGAGGCGATCTTTGTCGGCCTGCCGCAGGCGATCCAGCGTATGCGCGCCCTGATGGACGCCGCCCGCGTGGAGCTGGCCGCGTGATCATCGGGATCGGCTCGGATCTCTGCGATATCCGCCGGATCGAGAAGTCCCTCGAACGTTTCGGCGACCGCTTCACCAACAAGGTCTTCACCGAGATCGAGCGCAACCGGTCCGAGCGAAAGCCCGACCGCGCCTCCAGCTACGCCAAGCGCTTCGCGGCCAAGGAGGCTTGTTCGAAGGCTCTCGGCACGGGCCTGAAGCGTGGCGTGCACCTGGCCGGAATGGGCGTCGTCAACCTGCCGTCGGGCAAGCCGACCATGGCCCTGACCGGCGGCGCTCAGGAGCGCTTGAGGGAAATGACGCCGCCTGGGATGGAGGCGGTGATCCACTTGTCGCTGACCGACGACCATCCCTACGCCCAGGCGTTCGTGATCATCGAAGCGCTGCCGGCGGGGCGGACGGTCCAACCTTCGCCTTAAAGCCCCGCTACGCGCCCGCTCTTGCCCGTGGCCGCAAGCCCGTCTAGCAAGGCCACATCCGGTTTCCCGGACCGTCCTTTTCGAAGAACTCAGCGACCGCATGACCGACGTCGACACGCCACCGCCCGGAGAGAAGGGCGCCGTCGCCGAGTTCATCGAGATCATCAAGACCGTCGCCTATGCGTTGGGCATCGCCCTTGTGCTGCGGGTCCTGCTGTTCCAGCCGTTCACGATTCCGTCGGCTTCGATGGAGCCCAACCTCTATCAGGGCGACTACATCATCGTGTCGAAGTTCAGCTACGGCTGGAGCCGGCACTCGATCCCGTTCAGCCCGCCGATCATCCAGGGCCGAATCTTCAATCACGCGCCCAAGCGCGGCGATATCATCGTCTTTAAGCTGCCGCGCGATAACCGCACCGATTACATCAAGCGCCTGATCGGGCTGCCGGGCGACAAGATCCAGATCCGCGGCGGCGCCGTCTTCATCAACGGCAAGGAGCTGCCGCGCAAGCCGCTGCCGCCGGCCCTGGTCGACACCGGCTATGGCTTCACCCAGCAGGTCCAGCGCTTCGAGGAAACCAACCCCGAAGGCCGCCAGTACAAGACCCAGGACTTCGGCCCCGACAGCCGAGGCGACAACACTGGCGTCTATACGGTGCCTGCCGGCTGCTACTTCTTCATGGGCGACAACCGCGACAACTCGGCCGACAGCCGCTTCGATCCGGGCGTCTCGCCGTTCAAGACTAGCGCCTGCAAGTGGGACTACGAGCTGGACCAGTACATCGGCGACGAGGTCGGCGTCGGCTTCGTACCGGAAGAGAACCTGGTCGGCCGCGCCCAGATCATCCTGCTGTCGTGGAACGCCGAGGCCAGCCTGTTCAAGCCCTGGACCTGGTTCCTGGACGCGCGTCCCAGCCGCTTCTTCCACGTGCTGAAGTGATCTTTCGCCATGGATAGACGGGCCGCCGCCGTCGGCGACCTGGAGCGCCGGATCGGCCATCAGTTCGAAGACCGGGAACTGCTTGAGCGCGCCCTTACGCACGCCAGCGTCGGCGATGGGGCCAAGAAGGTCCGCGACAACGAGGTGCTGGAGTTCATCGGCGACCGTGTCCTGGGCTTGCTGGCCGCCGAGGCCCTGGCCCAGCGGTTCCCGAAGGCCAAGGAGGGCGAGCTCGCCCCGCGCCTCAACGCGCTGGTCAGTCGCGAGACCTGCGCGCGCGTGGCTCGTGCGGCCGAACTCGGCCCCGCGCTACGTCTGTCGGCCTCGTCCAGCAAGATCGGCGGACGGGAAACCGAGTCCATCCTCGCCGGCGCCACCGAAGCCTTGATGGCCGCGCTCTACCAGGATGGCGGCCTCGATGCGGCCCGGCGCGTGTTCCTCAGCCTTTGGGCCGACGAATTCGACCGGGCGGGCGAGGGGCGTCCGCGCGATCCCAAGACCGCGCTGCAGGAGTGGGCGCAGGGCAAGGGGCGGCCGCTGCCGACCTATCGCGTGCTGGACCGCACCGGCCCCGACCACGCGCCGATCTTCACGGTCGAGGTCCTGGTCGTCGGCGTCGATCCAGCCATCGCCAAGGGCAAGTCGCGACAGGAGGCCGAAAAGGCCGCCGCAAAGGCCCTGCTGGAGCGTGAGCGGGCCGGGTAGTCCCTAGAAGGCGACGAACATGCCGATGACGGCGGCCGCCATCACGATGGTCGCCAGCCAGCCAAGGATCTTCTGCGCCGGTGTGGCGACGAAGGCGCCCATCTGGGCCTTGCGGCTGGCGACGACCATCATCGCGGCCATGATCGGCACCGAGATGACCCCATTGATCACGGCGCTCCAAAACAGGGCCTTGATCGGATCCAGGCCCGAATAGTCCACCACAAGACCCGTCACGACCGCGACGGCGATGACGGCGTAGAAGGCCTTGGCTTCGGTCGGCTTGTGCTCGAGACCGCACTTCCAGCCTTTCAGCTCGCCCAGCGCATAGCCCACGGAACCGGCCAGGACCGGTACGGCCAGAAGGCCGGTGCCAACGATGCCCGCCGCGAATAAGAAGAAGGCCAGCTCTCCCGCGACGGGGCGCAGCGCTTCCGCCGCCTGGGCCGAGGTCTGGATGTCTGTGACGCCGCGGGCGTGCAGGGTCACCGCCGTGGTCAGGATGATGAAGAAGGCGATCAGGTTCGACACGCCCATGCCCACCAGGGTGTCCCAACGGATGCGCTCCAATTCTTCCGGAGCGTCGGTCGGATCCTCGATCAACGGCGGCTCGCCCTTGGCCTCCTCTTCCTCGACCTCTTCCGAGCTTTGCCAGAAGAAGAGGTAAGGGCTGATCGTGGTGCCGAACACGGCCACGACCACGACGATCCAGCCGCTCTTGGGCAGCTGCGGCGCGATCGTGTGCAGGGCCACCTGGGCCCAGTCGATCTTCACGGTGAAGACCACGGCGACATAGGCGAACAGCGCCATGGTCAGCCACTTCAGCAGCTTCACATACCGATGGTAGGGCACGAAGACCTGCAGGCCCAGGCTGACGATCGCGAAGCCGATGGTCAGGGCGTGCTCGTTCCAGCCCGTCACCAGCCGCGCCGCCGCGCCCATCGCCGCCAGGTCGGCGCCAATATTGATTGCATTGCCGATGAACAGCAGGGCCACCAGGGCCATCACCAGCCAACCCGGGAAGACCCTCGCCAGGTTCGTCGAGAGGCCGTGTCCGGTGACCCGGCCGATGCGGGCGCTGATGGACTGGATGGCGACCATTAGCGGATAGGTCAGGACGACCGTCCACAGCATGTTCAGGCCGAACTGCGCGCCGGCCTGGGAATAGGTGGCGATACCGCTGGGATCGTCGTCGGCCGCGCCGGTGATCAGGCCAGGACCAAGCGTACGCAGGACCTTGGGCGTCGGCAGGGCCGAGTCTGTCGAGCTCATGCGGTCCCCCGAATCCGTGACGCCGATCTGTTGGAAGACCAATGCCCAGCTTAGCGGCGATCACAAGGCAGGCTGCACGGGATTTTCCGATCCAACGATGCTACACGCACGCTCAATGACTGAAACCACCTCCAAAACTCGCGCTGGCTTCGCCGCCATCATCGGCGCGCCGAACGCCGGCAAGTCCACCCTGGTCAACCGCATGGTCGGGGCCAAGGTCTCGATCGTCACCCAGAAGGTCCAGACCACGCGCTTCCCCGTGCGCGGCGTCGCCATCGCCGGCGACACGCAGATCGTCCTTGTCGACACCCCCGGCATCTTCAGCCCGCGCCGGCGCCTCGACCGCGCCATGGTGCGCGCCGCCTGGGCCGGCTCGGAAGAGGCCGAAGCCACCGTCCACCTCGTCGACGTGCAGGCCGAACTGGCCGCCCGCGCCGATAAGGCGACGCCCGGAGAATACCGTTCGGCCCAGGACGTCCAGACCATCATCGAGGGCCTGAAGGCCGCCGATCGCAAGGTGATCCTGGCGCTGAACAAGATCGACGGCGTCAAGCGCGACACTCTGCTGGCGGTCGCCAAGGACTTCTTCGACACCGGCGTCTACACCGACGTCTTCATGATCAGCGCCGCGACGGGCGCCGGCGTCGACGACCTGACCGCCAAGCTCGTCACCATGATGCCGGAGGGGCCCTGGCTCTATCCGGAAGACCAGACCGCCGACCTGCCGGCCCGCCTGCTGGCCGCGGAGATCACGCGCGAGAAGGTCTATCTCCGTGTCCACGAGGAGCTGCCCTACGCCGCCACGGTCGAGACGACCGCCTTCGAGGAACGCAAGGACGGCAGTGTCCGCATCGAGCAGACCATCCTGGTCGAGCGAGACGGGCAGCGCGTGATCGTGATCGGCAAGGGCGGCCAGACCCTGAAGTGGATCGGCCAGGCCGCGCGCGAGGAGCTCTGCGAGATCCTGGATCGCAAGGTGCACCTGTTCCTGCACGTGAAGGTCAAGGAGAACTGGGCCGAGGAGCGGGGCCTGTTCAGCGACATCGGACTGGACTTCGATGTTTGACGCCCCCGCGCAGCCGACCGTCGATCTGGACGCCTATTTCAAGCGGATCGACTATGACGGTCCGCGCGAGGCGAGCCTCGCGGTGCTGCGCGCCCTGACGCTGAAGCATCCCGACGCCATCCCGTTCGAGAACCTCGACGTGCTGCTGGGGCGCGGGATCAGCATCGTTCCAGCCGATATCGACGCCAAGCTGATCGGCGCGGGTCGAGGCGGCTACTGCTACGAGCAGAACGGCCTGCTGAAGCGTGCCCTGACGGCGCTAGGCTTCCAGGTCGAGGGTCTGATGGCCCGCGTCCAGTGGCTGGTTCCTGAAGGCGCGCCGCCGCGCCCGCGCTCGCATATGGTGCTGGGCGTCCAGTTGGACGGCGAGACGTGGCTGGTCGACAACGGCTTTGGCGGCTGCGTGCTGACCGGACCGCTGAAGCTGTTCTCCGATGAGGTGCAGGACACCCCGCACGGTGAGTTCCGCATCGTCGACGTCGAGCAGGGCGGCGTGGCCGAGCGGCAGGTGCAAGCCAATCTCTCGGGCAAATGGGCGCCGCTCTATCAGGTCGCCCAGGGCGCCTGGGCCGACATCGACTACGAGCAGGCCAACTATTTCACCTACACCCACCCCAGCTCGCACTTCACCTGGAGCATGACAGTTGGCCGCACCACGCCGGCCGCGCGCTACGCCCTGAAGAACAACCGCTTCACCCATCGCGACGTGACCGGCGCGGTGGTCGAGCAGCGCGATCTTACGGTCGATGAGCTGGAAGCGACGCTGCGCGACGTGATCGGCCTGCCGGTCGCGCCTGACTGGCGTCCGGTGCTGGAGAAGGTCGTGGCGTGGGGGACGCCGTCCTAGATGGAGTGGGAGGACGAAGCCTACGTCCTGTCCGCCCGCGCCCACGGCGAAACGGGCGCGATCGTCGAACTCCTAACCCAGGATCGCGGCAAGTTCGCCGCCCACGTGGCGGGAGCGGCCTCTCGGCGGATGAAGCCATTCCTGCAACCGGGCGCGCGGGTCATCGCTCGTTATCGGGCTCGCGTCTCCGATCAGCTGGGCTCTGCCAGTCTGGAGCCGATGGGCGAGGGGCCTTCGTCGTTGTTCGACGATCGGCTGGCCTTGGCGGGGCTCTCCGCCGCTGCGGCGGTGGCCGCGGCCGCCTTGCCTGAGCGCGAGGCCCATCCCGGAGCGTTCCACGCCCTGGAAGCCCTGATCCGCGTGTTGGAGGTCCCCGAGATCTGGCCCGCCGTCTATGTGCGCTACGAAGCCGGGCTGCTGCAGGAGCTGGGCTTTGGCCTGGATCTTTCCAGGTGCGCGGCGACCGGCGTCTTCGACGATCTGGTTTATGTCAGTCCGCGCACGGGCCGCGCGGTGAGCCGGGAGGCGGGGCGGCCCTATCACGACAAGCTCTTGCCGCTGCCGCCGTTCATGCTGTCGTCACAGGGCGGTCTCGCCGAGGGCGATGTGAAGGCGGGGCTGGACATTACCGGCCACTTTTTGGAGCAGTTCGTATTCGGTCCCCTGAACCGACCGCTGCCGCCGGCGCGCCTATGGTTGCTAGACCGCCTGGCCGAGGCTGGCAGGCTTTAAGAACCGTCACACAGTGACGCTATCGCGACACTCTCGTTTCCGGAGTTTCGCCATGTCTGTTCTCGACCGCTACGCCCTGAGCCGCCGTCGCCTACTGACCGTGTTCGGCGGCGCGGCCGTCACGGCCCTTTCGATACCGCTTGAGAGCGGCAAGGCCCTGGCTCAGCCAATGTTCCGGACCTATCCGTTCCAGCTGGGCGTCGCGTCGGGCGATCCGTCGCCGGATGGCTTCGTGATCTGGACGCGCCTGGCGCCCGAGCCCTTCGAGATCGGCTACGGCATGCCGATGGCGCCGGTGGCGGTGGACTGGGAAGTCGCCGACGCGGCCAACATGCGCAACGTCGTCGCCAAGGGAACGACGATCGCGCCGCCGGAACTGGGTCATTCGGTGCATGTCGAGGTCGCCGGCCTGCAGCCGAACCGCGACTACTGGTACCGCTTCACCGCCGGCAAGGAGCGCAGCCTGGTTGGCCGCGCCCGCACGACGCCGGCCCTGGGCGCGGGGCTGGACCGCGTCCGCTTCGCCGTCTCGGGCTGCCAGCACTACGAGAGCGGCTACTACACGGCCTATCGCCGCCTCGCCGAGGACAACCCCGACTTCGTCTTCTGCTACGGCGACTACATCTACGAAGGGCGTGGCAATCGCGTCTCGAACGGCTGGAACGGACCGACCGAGAACGTCCGCCAGCACTTCGGCTCGGAGATCTACACGCTCGACGACTACCGCCGCCGCTACGCCCAGTACAAGATGGACACCGATCTTCAGGCCGCCCACGCCGCCGCGCCCTGGTTCGTGGTCTGGGACGACCACGAGACCGACAACAACTGGGTCGGCGAGCTGGATCAGGACGGCACGGATCCGAAAGTGTTCAACCTGCGCCGCCAAGCGGCGGTCCAGGCCTATTACGAGAACATGCCGCTGCGCGCGTCGAGCTTCCCGACCGGGACGTCGCTGCAGATTTATCGCCGCGCCGCGTACGGCCAGCTCCTGAATCTCAATCTGCTGGACACCCGCCAGTTCCGCACCGACCAGCCCTGCAATGATAAGCAGACCTGGTGCGACGCCATCAACGCCCCGAAGGCTGAAGTCGTGGGAGCGGCGCAGGAGAAGTGGCTGATGGACGGCCTGACCGGCGGCAAGGCGACCTGGAACGTCATCGCCCAGCAGGTGATGATGATGGACCTCGATCGCGATCCGGGGCCTGGCGTGATCGTCAACCCGGACTCCTGGGCCGGCTATCGCATCCCGCGCGGTCGCCTCTTGGGCAAGATCCGGGACGCCAAGGTCGGTAACGTCGTCGTCCTGACGGGCGACGAGCACCAGAACTTCGCCGGCGACCTCTATGTCGATGGGACCAAGCGCGAGGCCGCGCCGATCGCTTCGGAATTCGTGATCACCTCGATCAGCTCCGGCGGCGACGGCGTCGACCAGCGTGACGAATTCGCCAAGATCCAGGCCGCCAATCCGCTGCTGAAGTTCAACAACAACCAGCGCGGCTACGCGATCTGCGAGGCGACCCCCAAGGCCTTCGTCACCGAGTTCAAGGTGCTGGACGCGGTCAGCCGTCGCGACGGGAAGCTCTCCACCCGGGCGAAATGGGCCCTGGAGGCCGGAAAGCCGGGGATCGTTCAGGCCTAACCGCTCGAATCGGCGAGGGGATTTCTGCTAGACTCCTTCCCCGGAGTAACGAATCCCCTCGATGAACAAGCCTGTCCTTCCTCCCCCCGGCGGCCCCGGCGACGGCGACCGCATTCTCGACGAGCCGCTGACCGAGGCCCTGTCGCGCCGCTACCTGGCCTATGCGCTCTCGACCATCGGCTCGCGAGCGCTGCCCGACGTGCGCGATGGTCTGAAGCCCGTGCACCGTCGCGTGCTGTACGCGATGAGCAACATGCGCCTGAACCCGGACGCCGCGGCCCGCAAGTGCGCCAAGGTGGTCGGCGAGGTGATGGGTAACTTCCACCCGCACGGCGACCAGTCGATCTACGACGCTCTGGTCCGCCTGGCCCAGGACTTCGCTCAGCGCATTCCGCTGGTCGAAGGACAGGGGAACTTCGGCAATATCGACGGCGATAACGCCGCGGCCATGCGTTACACCGAATGCAAGATGACGGAGGCGGCGACGCTTCTGCTCGACGGCATCGACGAGGACGCGGTCGACTTCCGCCCGACCTATGATGGTCAAGACGAAGAGCCGGTGGTCCTGCCGTCGGGCTTCCCGAACCTCTTGGCCAACGGCTCGTCGGGCATCGCGGTCGGCATGGCCACCTCGATCCCGCCGCACAACGCCGCCGAGCTGATCGACGCCTGCCAACTGCTGCTGGCCAATCCCGACGCGACCACCGAAGAGCTGCTGGAAAAGGTTCCGGGCCCCGACTTCCCGACCGGCGGCGTCATCGTCGAGCCGCGCGCGTCCCTGCTGGAAACCTACGAGACCGGCCGCGGCGGCGTGCGCATCCGCGCCAAGTGGGAGAAGGAAGACACCGGTCGCGGCACATACCAGATCGTCGTCACCGAAATCCCGTATCAGGTGAAGAAGTCGGATCTGGTCGAGCAACTGGCCGACCTGATCGACAGCAAGAAGGCCGCCCTGCTGGGCGACGTCCGCGACGAGAGCGCCGAGGACATCCGTCTGGTCCTTGAGCCCAAGTCCAAGAACGTCGAGCCCGAAGTGTTGATGGAGAGCCTGTTCAAGCTCTCGGCGCTGGAAAGCCGCTTCCCGGTCAACATTAACGTGCTGGATGCGCGCGGCACGCCGGGCGTCATGGGCCTCAAGCAGGCGCTGATGGCCTTCCTGGCCCACCGCCGCGAGGTCCTGACCCGCCGGGCCCGTCACCGCTTGGCCAAGATCGAAGCCCGTCTGCACATCCTGGACGGCCTGCTGATCGCCTATCTGAACCTCGACGAGGTCATTCGGATCGTCCGCTACGAGGACAAGCCGAAGGAAAAGCTGATCGAGACCTTCGCGCTGTCGGACATTCAGGCCGACGCGATCCTCAACACCCGGCTGCGCCAACTGGCCAAGCTGGAGGAGATGGAGATCCGTCGCGAGCACGCCGAGCTGGTCGAGGAACGCGACGGCATCCTGGCCATGCTGGCCAGCGAGGCCAAGCAATGGAAGCTGGTCGGCGTGGGCTTGGGAGAGGTCCGGGCGACGCTGCTGAAGATCAACCATCCGCTGGACAAGCCTCGCCCGACGGGCGTGAAGGGCCGTTCGATCTTCGCCGACGCTCCGGTGGTCGACGCCGACGCCGCCATCGAGGCGATGATCGTCCGCGAACCGATCACGATCATCCTGTCCGAGCGCGGCTGGATCCGCGCCGCCAAGGGCAAGGTCGACGATCCGTCCGAGCTGAAGTTCAAGGAAGGCGACAAGCTGGGCTTCCTGGTCCCGGCCGAGACCACCGACAAGCTGCTGATCTTCTCCAGCGATGGACGTTTCTTCACCCTCGGCTGCGATAAGCTTCCAAGCGCCCGAGGTCATGGCGAGCCGGTGCGGATGATGATCGAGCTGGACGACAAGGTGAAGATCGTCGACGTCTTCCCGTTCAAGGCCGGGCGCAAGCGCATTCTGGCCTCGAAGCTGGGTTACGGCTTCCTGATGCCCGAGGAAGAAGCGCTCGCCAACCGCAAGGCCGGCAAGCAGGTCCTGACCGTCGACGCCGCCGGCGCGGCCTTCTGCATGGAGGCCGTGGGCGATCAGCTGGCCGTCATCGGCGATAACGGCAAGATCCTGATCTTCCCGATCGAGGAGCTGCCGGAGATGCCGCGCGGCAAGGGCGTCAAGCTGCAGTCTTATCGAGAAGGCGGTTTGCGCGACGGCCTGTCGTTTAACGCGGAGACCGGCGCCTATTGGATCGACACCGCTGGCCGCCGCCGTGATTGGGCGGAATGGAAGGAATGGGTCGGTCGTCGGGCGGGCGCCGGCAAGCTGGCGCCGAAGGGCTTCGCCACCAACAAGCGGTTCAAGCCGAAATGATCGGAAGGAGGCTGCGTCGCCTTGCGCTGGGCGTCTTGGCCGGCGTCTTCGGCTGCGCGGCCCTCGCCGCGACTCCGGCGTTCGCCCTGCAGCGGGCCAGGCCGGAGGAGGCCGGCTTCAACGCCGAGCGCCTGAAGCGTCTGGACGAGCACATGCAGGCGATGGTCGATCACGGCCAGATCGCCGGCGGCGTCACCCTGCTGGCCCGCCACGGCCGCATCGTCCACGCCAAGGCCTTCGGCGCGCGCGAGCTGAGCGGCGAGCCCATGCCGATGGACGCCATCTTCCGCATCCGCTCGGAAACCAAGCCGGTCACCGGCGTGGCGATGATGATCCTGTACGAACAGGGTCTTTGGCAGCTGGACGACCCGATCAGCAAGTACGTGCCGGAATTCGCCAATCTGCGGATCGCCAGCGGCGTCGATGCGGCGGGGCAGCCGATCCTGACTCCCATCTCGCGCCCGCCGACCATGCGCGAGCTGATGACCCACACGGCGGGCTTCGCCTACGGCATCGCCGACGATCCCAGTAGTCCTCCGGACAAGGCCTATTATCAGGCGGGCGTCCTTCAGTCGGGGTCGCTGGAGGAGCTGGTGCGCAAGGTCTCTGGCCTGCCGATGTTCTCCGAGCCCGGGCAGCTGTGGCGCTACAGCGTCGCCGCCGACATCCAGGGCTATATCGTCGAAAAGCTGTCGGGCGAGACCCTGCCGGTGTTCATGGAGGAGCACATTTTCGCGCCGCTGGGCATGAAGGACACGGCCTTCTATGTGCCCGCCGAGAAGATGGGGCGGCTGGCCGCGCTTTATGACGCCGACCCGGTCACGGGAAAGCTGGTTCCCGCCGTCGAAGGCGCCTGGCGCGACGTCAGCCGTTTGCCGGCCGCGCCCTTGGGCGGCGGAGGCCTGTTGTCGACAGCCGGTGATTTCGCGCGCTTCGCCCAGATGATCCTCAACAAAGGCGAGCTCGAGGGCGTGCGGATCCTGAAGCCCGAATCCGTGGCCTTGATGACCCAGAACCATCTGCCGCCGGGCTTCGTGGTGACGACCAACGGCACGACGGGCGTCTTGAAGCCGGGGCCGCGTCCTTTCCCGTTCGCCGCCGGCATGGGCTATGGCCTGGACGCGGGGGTGGCCGTCGATCCGGCCGCCTCTGGCGCGCCTGTGGGCCCCGGCACGATCAGCTGGGGCGGCAGCGCCGGCACCTGGTTCTGGATCGATCCGGCCAACGACCTCTTCTTCATCGGCATGATACAGCGGCTGGGCGGGGTTGGGCCGGGCCTGGACGCTCAGTCGCGTAGCCTGGTCTATCAGGCGATCGAGCGGCCGACGGAGGTCGCTCTCGGACCGCAGTCGGGACAGCATCCGGCCAAGACCTCCAGCAAGCCTACCGCGGCGCGATAGCGCCGACGACGCGCATACGAAAAAGCTCCCCTCGCTGAGCGAGGGGAGCTCCATCGTGGCCTTGGAGGGCTGAAGGTCCTAGGCCGCGAACAGGAGGTCGCCGCCATCGGTGACCTTGCTGACCTTGAGGCCCGTAACGCCGGCCAGCTTGATCAGGCCGTCGCCCGCGTCGAGCCCGCTCACACCGTTTTGGTGGAAGACATAGGTGTCGCCGTTCCATTCGAAGACGGTGTTGCTGTTGGCGGCCGTCGCGCCAGCATAGGCTGTCAGGGCGTCGTCGAAAGTGGCGGTGGCGATGAAATAGAGTTGCTTCTTCTCGCCAGGACCCGCGGCGCCGGCGAAGGTCAGCATGTCAAAGCCCTTTTGGAAGTCCTCGATCACCGCGATGTCCGAGACCTTGCCGTTCGACAGATGCAGGCTGGCGAACGAGCCGATGTCGATGTTGTCATAGCCTTCGCCGGTGATGAGGCGTCCGTCGAACTTCTCCAGGAAGATCGAGTCATTGCCCTTGCCCGCGTCGATCAGGCCGCGCACGACGCCGTTGTCGACGATGATGACGTCGTTGCCGCCGGCCGTGCGGATATGCTTGCCGGCGTCGAGACCGCCCGGTCCATCGGTGATGATCGGCTTGATCACGTCATTGCCGTCGCTGGCCAGGACGTGGGTGTTGTCGTCAGGTTCCTGATTGTAGGCGTCGACGTTCCAGTCGTGGGCGAAGCGGGCGCTCTCGCCCGGCAAGCCCGGGTCAGAGGGACCGCCCAGCGCGTGATCGCCGCCCGCGCCATAGATCGAGTAGAAGTGCGCGAAGGGAACGCCCTTGCCGGTCGCCGCGACCTCGTTCAGATAGGCGCGCACGGCGTCCGCATAGGGACCTTGGCCGCTTTTCATGGCTTCGGCCATCAGCGCCCCGACCATGGCCGCGCGACTGCCGATCCCGTTGCCGCCGTCCCCGCCCAACTCGACGAAATACTCTCCGCGCGTATAGGTCCCGCCGCGGCCGTTGGGCACTTCCGCGTCCAGATAATCGAGGGTCGCATCGTGCGACAGGGAGACGCCGAACAGTTTCAGATAAGCTTTCTGAAGCGTGGCGTACATCGTCCCGTTCTCGCCGTACGTTTCGACGAAGTTGGCGCGGCCTTCACCGCTTTTCGCGAGGTTGACCGCGAAGTTGATGTAGCGGTTCGTGGTGTCGAACTTCGCGTAGTAGGCGCTGTTCAGGTTGTTCGGATTTCCGCCCGTCGGGGATACCAGATAGTCCAGTCCGGCCGTGTTCAGGGGCAGATCGGCGATGAAGCCGTAGGCCATCACCGCTACGGCGGTTGTCGCCCTGGCGCCGTCCATGATCCACTGCACGGCGCTCGCATAGGTCCAGCCGTCACCCATCATGCCATTGCGCGCGGCGTCAATGCCGTTGGCCATCATGGTCAGTTGGGCGGTCGCGTCGGCCGGGAGCTCCGCATTGGCGGGGACGCGATGAACGTTGCGATAGATGCTGATCAGATTGGCGAGCGTGGCCATCGGTTGCCTAACATGTCTATTTCGTAATCCCTCGTGCAGTAAAAAATATACATGAACGTCGTTCGGTCAATTGCGCTCAACATTAAATAACCTTCACCGTTCGATGCGAGGTGAGGCTGTGCGCCGTCCCTCAAAAACGGTTTCAAGGTGGCGGCGCGCGCTCTAAGGTCGTGTCAAACATGTGTTCGGGAGGGTGTGTTGGCGTTTCGTAAACTGATCGGGACGGTTCTGGCCGTGGCCATGGTCGCGGGCGGTCCCGCGATCGCGGCGGCTCCCAAGGCGGCAGCTTTCGTCGCGGCGGCTCCCGAAAGCGTGGGCTTCTCGGCCGAAGGCCTGAAGAAACTGGACGCCCACATGCAGGGTCTGGTCGATACGGGCCATCTCCCCGGCGTGACCACCATGCTGGTCCGGCACGGCAAGGTCGTGAACTACCAGGTCCACGGCAAGAAGGGCTTCGACGGCCCGCCGATGACCAAGGACACGATCTTCCGGATCTACTCCCAGACTAAGCCGGTCACGGGCGTGGCCATGATGATCCTCTACGAGGAGGGCAAGTGGGAGCTGGACGACCCGGTCAGCAAGTACATCCCCGAGTTCGCCAGCCTCCGCGTCTTCAAGGCGGTTAATCCGGACGGCTCGTTCGACACGGTTCCCGCCGATCGTCCGCCGACCATGCGCGAGATCATGAGCCACTCGGGCGGCTTCGCCTACGGCCTGGTCCCCGACAATCCGATCGACAAGGCCTATGCCCGCGACGTGCTGGCCGCGCGGACGCAACAGGAGTTCGTCGACAACATCGCCAAGCTGCCGCTGGTCGCTCAGCCCGGGACCCGTTGGAAGTACAGCGTCTCCGTCGATATCCAGGGGCTGATCGTCGAGAAGCTGTCGGGCATGTCGCTGGGCGACTTCATGAAGAGGCGGATCTTCGACCCGCTGAAGATGACCGACACCGGCTTCTGGCTGCCGGCCGAGAAGATGGACCGCCTGGCCTCGCTCTATCTGTGGAGCCCTAAGGAGCAGAAGCTGGTTCCAGCCAACGGCTTCATGGTGCTGGACATCACCAAGCCTCCGGTGATGGCCTCGGGCGGCGGCGGCCTGGTCTCGACCAACGCCGACTATGCGCGCTTCGCCCAGATGCTGCTGAACGGCGGGACGCTGGACGGCAAGCGGGTCCTGAAGCCCGAAACCGTGAAGCTGATGCGCACCAACGCGCTGAGCGACGCGATCATGAATTCCGACGTCCCACCGTTCAACACGGCCAAGGGGCGGGGTTTCGGTCTCGACTTCGCCGTCGTGCTCGACAGCGCCAAGGCGGGTCCGCAGGGCGAGGGGACCTTCAGCTGGGGCGGCGCCGCCGGCACCTGGTTCTGGATCGACCCCAAGAACGACCTCTTCTTCTTGGGCATGATCCACATCCTGAACAAGGACGGCGATCCGGCGATCAAGGACATCGACGACGACAGCGCCAAGCTGGTCTACGACGCCCTGAAGGACCCCAAGAAGTAGGCCCTAAGGCCCATAAGAACGATAGGGAGCAACGGCATGAAGGCCGCCGTGTACTACGAGACCGGGGCGCCGGACGTCTTTCGCTACGAGGATGTTCCGGATCCGGTCTGTCACCCTCAGGGCGTGGTCATCCGCGTCGAAGCCGTCAGCATCGAGGGCGGCGACACGCTGAACCGCGGCGGCGGCCAGATGGCGGGCAGCCCCCACATCGTCGGCTATCAGGCGGCGGGGGAGATCGTCGAGGTCGGCGCCGAAGTGTCTCATCTCAAGGTCGGCCAGAAGGTCGTGACCGTGAACGCCTTCGGCTCTCACGCCGAGCTCCGGGCCGTTCCGGCGCGCAACGCTTGGCCGATCCCGGACGGCTTCGACAGCCAGAAGGCGTCGGCGATCCCGGTGCCCTTCGGCACGGCGCACGAGTGCCTGTTTGGCGCGGGCCGTCTGAAGGCCGGCGAAACGGTGCTGGTCCAGGCGGGGGCGGGCGCCGTCGGTCTCGCCGCCATCCAGCTGGCCAAGAAAGCCGGCGCCGCCGTGCTGGCCTCGGCCTCCAGCGACGCGCGTCTGGACCGGTTGAAGGCCTTTGGCATGGACCACGGGATCAACTACAGCCGCGACGATCTCGTCGAGCAGGTGATGGGGCTGACCGGCGGCAAGGGCGTCGATCTGGTCGTCGATCCCGTCGGCGGCGCCACACTGGCCGGCAGCCTGGGAGCGCTTGGCTATCGCGGGCGTGTCTCGCTGGTTGGCAACGCCGGTCGCGAGCCGATGAAGGTCGACGTCTCGTCCCTGATGGCCGGCAATCGCTCGCTCACCGGCGTGTTCCTCGGGGCGGAGATCATGACTGACCGCGTGCATGACATGATCCAGGACCTGATCGAGCAGGCCGCGCGCGGGGAGCTTAAGGTGCTGATCGACAGGACCTTCCCGTTGTCGGAAGCCGCCGCCGCCCACGCCTATATCGAGAGCCGCCAGGCCGTTGGTCGGGTGTTGCTGATCCCATGAGCAATCGTGTCCTGGCCCATACGGGCGCGAAGTATCCGATCATTCAGGCCCCCATGGGCTGGATCGCGCGGTTCCCGCTGGCGAGTGCGGTCTCGCGCGCCGGCGGCCTGGGGATCATCGAAACCTCGTCCGGCGAGACCGAGAACTGCAAGGCCGAGATCATCAAGATGGCGGCCAGCGGCCTGCCGTTCGGCGTGAACCTGCCGATCCTGTTCCTGCGCGACGACGCCATGCTGCGCTTCGTCTGCGAGAGCGGGGTCAAGTTCGTGACGACGTCGGCCGGCAGCCCGGCCAAGTTCATCGGGCCGCTGAAGGACGCTGGCATCGTCGTCTACCACGCCGTCCCGACCGTCGACGCGGCGGTCAAGTGCGTCGAGGCGGGCGTCGATGGCCTGGTCGTCGAAGGCGCCGAGGGGGGCGGCTTCAAGAACCCGGAGGAGGTCTCGACCTTGGTTCTGCTGCAGGCCATCCGCGCCAAGGTCGATGTGCCCTTGGTCGCCGCCGGCGGCATCTGCGACGGGCGCGGCATGGCGGCGGCCTTCGCCCTGGGCGCCGAGGCGGTGCAGATGGGCACGCGCTTTGTCAGTTCGGCGGAGAGCCCGGTGCACGCCAACTACAAGGCGGCCATCACGGACGCAAAGGAGACGGGGACCTGGGTGCTGAACAAGAAGGCCAGCCCCTGCATCCGCGCCATCAAGTCAGACCTGACCAAGGAGATCCACGACGCCGGCGTCATGCCGCCGGACGTGCTGCGGAACATCTTGGACGTCTATTTCGGCGGCGACATGGAGGCCGCGCCCGCGCTGGCCGGCCAGACGGTCGGGCTGATCGATGAGGTCAAGCCCGTCCAACAGATCATCGACGAGACCGTTTCCCAGTTCCACGACATTTGCGGGCGCCTCGGCGCCCTGGCCGCCGCGCGCGGTTTCTAGAGGATTTTCGACATGCAGAACCTGTTCTCACTCGAAGGCCGCGTCGCTCTGGTGACCGGCGGCTCGCGCGGCATCGGCGCCATGATCGTCAAGGGCTTCCTGACCTATGGCGCCAAGCGCGTCTACATCACCGCCCGCAAGGCCGCGGCCTGCGACGCGGCGGCCGAGGCGCTCAGCGAGTTTGGCGAGTGCGTCTCGCTGCCCGGCGACATCTCGACCATGGAGGGCATCCAGGGCCTGGCCGATCGCATCAAGGAGCGGGAGGACAAGCTGGACATCCTGGTCAACAACGCCGGCGCGGCCTGGGGCGCGGCCTTCGATGAGTTCCCGGAAGCGGGTTGGGACAAGACGGTCGACCTCAACATGAAGACGCCGTTCTTCCTGACTCAGGCGCTGATTGGACCGCTGCGCGCGGCGGCGAAAGACCGCGTCGCCAAGGTCATCAACATCGCCTCGATCGACGGCCAGTCGGTCTCCAAGGAGGAGACCTATCCGTATGGCGCATCCAAGGCCGGCCTGTTGCACATGACCAAGCGCATGGCTCTTCGTCTGGCGCCGGAAAACATCGCCGTCAGCTGCATCGCGCCGGGCGCTTTCGCCTCGGACATGAACAAGGTCGCGCGCGACCACGCGGACGCGGTCTCCAAGGCCATCCCGGCCGGCCGCATCGGCACGGAAGAGGACATGGCTGGCGCGGCGATCTACCTGGCCTCGCGGGCGGGCGATTACGTGATGGGCGGCGCCGTGACCGTGGACGGCGGGGTCAGCTTCGCCCGCTAACCCAGGTCTTCGATCTCCGCCGGTTCGGCGTCGCTAAGGGGCAGATCGCACGTGTCCTTGGCGGCGCCGCGCAGGGCAGGGGGGCGAGCGCCCCGCTCGCGAGCCGACATCAGCGACCAGCCGCCAGGCTTGAGGATCTCCAGCGGCGAGAAGCGGGCCTTGTAGGCCATCTTCTCGCTGCCCGGCACCCAGTAGCCGAGATAGACGTAGGGCAGGCCGCCTTCCTGAGCCTGGACGATGTGGTCCAGGATAATGAAGGAACCGAGGCTGCGGCGCGTCTCGTCGGGTTCGTAGAAGCTGTAGACCAGCGAAAGCCCGTCAGCGAGGACGTCGACCAGCACGCAAGCGACGAGGTCGCCAGGGCCGCGATCCTGGGACTTGCGGCGATACTCGATCAGGTGGGTGCGGACCGCGGTGTCCTCGACCATGGCCACGTAGTCGGGCCAGGTCATCTCGGCCATGCCGCCATCGGCGTGCCGCGCTAGCAGATAGCGGCGCAGCAGCTCGAACTGCTCCAGCGTCGCCTCGGCCTCGACCAGATGGCGCTCGAGATCGTCGTTACGGTTCAGGACCTTCCGCTCGGAGCGCGACAGCACGTACTCGCCGGCGGGCGCGCGCGCCGACTGGCAGGCGCGGCAGGTCTCGCAGGCGGGGCGGTAGGCGATGTTCTGCGAGCGACGGAAGCCGACCTGGGTCAGGCTGTCATTGACCGTGGGCCCGTCGGACAGCGGCAGGTGCGCGAACACCTTCCGCTCCTCGCGACCGGGCAGGTACGGGCAAGGCGTGGGCGCGGTCAGGAAGAACCGAAGCTGTCGCGTCGGAAAGTGCTGCGTCACAGAAGCCCGGTCCCCTTTAGCCTGGATGCGCCCCTGAATGGATTAGGGGGTATTGCGTCCGGTTGCGCAAGCTTCGCTGAGGCATTGCGCGGCTAACGGTCACAGACCGTCGGGCAGGACCGGCTTTTCGCGCAGCAGAACGATCGAAATGCGCCGGTTTCCGGCCAGGGTCGGGTCGTCGGCGTACAACGGCTCGGAGTTGGCCTTGCCCGAGACCTGATAGATGCGGTCGTCATCGACGCCGGCGGCGCGGAGGATCTGGCGCGAGGCGTCGGCGCGTGAGGCCGACAGCGACCAGTCGCCGTCCTGCTTCTTGCCATAGGCGCTGGCGCTGGTGTGGCCTGAGATGGTCACGCGGTTGGGCAGCTGATTGATCACCTTGGCGACGGCGCGCAGCAGGATGCGGGCGCGGTCATTGGGGACCTTGGAGTTCTCCTGGAACATCGAGCGGCCCTCCTGGTCGACCAGCTGGATGCGCAGGCCCTCGGGCGTCTGGTCGATCAAGATCTGCTTCGACAGTTCGGCCAGCTCGGGCATGTCCTGCAGCGACTGGCGCAGCGACTGGGCGGCCGAGGCGAAGCTGTCCTGCTCCTTCTTGGCCAGGGCGTCGCGTAGCGCCTGCTCGCTGGCCGAGGCCAGGCTGGCGGTGTCGGTCGACTGGCCGTCCTTCTCGACGCTGTCGGGAACTTCCGGGGCCATCTGCTGGATGGCCGACATCTTGCCGTCGGACTTCGCGCCGTCATCGCCCAGCGACGTACCGCCCAGAATGCCGCCGGAGCCGCTAGTGGTCGACGAGATCGAGGCGGGCGCGAAGTAATCGGCAATGCCCTGCTTCTGCTCGGGGCTGGTCGTGTTCAGCAGCCACATCAGCAGGAAGAAGGCCATCATCGCGGTCACGAAGTCGGCATAGGCGACCTTCCAGGCGCCGCCATGGTGGCCGCCGCCCGAGACCTTCTTCACCTTCTTGATGAGGATCGGTTGCTCGCTGCTAACCGCCATCGTGCTTAAGCCTGTTTAACCTTGGACCCGCAACCTGCCGATAGGACGTTAAGATGGGGTTGAAGTGGCGGGCGAAGGCCGCGTAATCCGGGGCTTCACTCTAGGAGTTCGCGATGAAGACGGCGTTTATCGGCTTGGGCGTCATGGGCTTTCCGATGGCGGGTCATTTGAAGGCCGCAGGCCACGAGGTCGCCGTCTACAACCGCAGCCCCGAGAAAGCCCATCGCTGGGCCGAGAAGCACGGCGGAACCGCCTTCGCCACGATCGCCGAGACGGTCGCAGGCGCAGAGGTCGTGCTGCTCTGTGTCGGCAATGATGACGACGTGCGCGACGTCGTGGCGCAGGCGCTTCCCGCCATGGGCGAAGGCGGCGTGATCGTCGACCACACCACCACCTCGGCGAAGGTCGCCCGCGAGATGGTCGCCCTGGCCGCGGTCACCGGTAGAAGCTTTGTCGACGCCCCAGTCTCGGGTGGTCAGGCGGGCGCCGAGAACGGCCAGCTGACCATCATGGCCGGCGGCGACCAGGCGGCCTACGATCGCGTGCTGCCGGTGATCGAGGTCTACGCCAAGGCCGTCCGCCGCATGGGCGACGTCGGCGCGGGGCAGCTGACCAAGATGTGCAACCAGATCGCCATCGCCGGCGTCGTGCAGGGAGTCGCCGAAGCGCTGCACTTCGCCAAGCGCGCTGGCCTCCCGACCGACGACGTGCTCGCCGCGATCTCCAAGGGCTCGGCGCAGTCGTGGCAGATGGAGAACCGCTGGCCGACCATGGCGCGCGGAGAGTTCGAGTTTGGCTTCGCCGTGGACTGGATGCGCAAGGACCTGGGCATCGCCCTGGACGAGGCCCGGGCGAACGGCGCGACCCTGCCGGGCACGGCGCTGATCGACCAGTTCTACGCCGAGGTCCAGGCCATGGGCGGTCGCCGCTGGGATACGTCCAGCCTCGTGGCGCGACTGGAGAAGTAGGCGGCTAGGTCAGCAGGACGTCCGCCAGTTCGGTCGCGTCCCATGCCGAGCGCGGCGCGACGACGATGGGCGCTCGACGCTCGAAGGCCCGCAGCATCTCGACCGTCTGGCGGAGGTCCGGCGCGTCGAGGCTTTCGCTGACGACGATCGCGGCGACGGTCAGGCCCCGCGCCCGAACGACCTCTAGCGCCGTCAGCAGATGGCTGGCCGTGCCCAGATAGCTGCCCGCGACCAGCAGAACGGGGAGGGCCAGCGCGACCATCAGGTCGAGGTTTGTCGCGTCGTCGGTCATGGGTGACATGACCCCGCCGGCGCCCTCGACGAGG
This sequence comes from Caulobacter sp. CCH9-E1, assembly GCF_001556515.1. GTDB lineage: Bacteria > Pseudomonadota > Alphaproteobacteria > Caulobacterales > Caulobacteraceae > Caulobacter. Next base: position 39,440 of record NZ_LSJA01000317.1, read on the forward strand.
GCAAGGTCGGCGGCGCGATCGGCCAGCCAGATCCGGCAATCGGCGACGAGGTCGCTCATCCGCAGGGTGTCGCCTTCCATCCGAGCGGCGAGGTTTGGGGCGAGCGGCGCGCGATACCGGCGCGGTGAGACATCGGCCCAGGCGTTCGGTCGGCCGAGCGCCGCGGCGAGGCGCGCCGGGTCGCTGGTCTCCGGCTCCGCCGGATCAAAACCGCTGACGACCGGCTTGAAGGCTTCGACGCGCAGGCCGCGTTTCCGGGCGGCCTCCAGCAGCGCGCAGCCGACGTGGGTCTTGCCAAGATCGGTGCCGGTTCCGGCGACGAAGAAGGCTTTCACGCGGTGGCGCCCCGCAGCGCGGCGATGGCGTCGGCCAGGCGGATGACGTCGTCGTCGGCGTGGACGGCGTTGAAGGCGACGCGCAGCCGCGCCGTTCCTTCGGGTACGGTCGGCGGGCGGATCGCCACGACCAGGAAGCCCAGCGCCTCCAGCGCCGCGGAGGCCGCGAGGGCGGCGTCGGCGGTTCCGACCACGACCGGAACGATCGGGCTTTGTGCGTCCGGTAAGCCCAGGCGCCCGGTGAACAACTTCGCCTTGGCGAGAGGCTGAACGGTCAACTCCGGCTGCGTCTCGATCAGATCCAGGGCCGTAAGGGCGGCGGCGGCCGAGGCGGGCGGCAGACCCGTCGCGTAGACCAACGTGCGAGCGCGGGTCTTGAGGAGACCGACGACCGCCTGCGAGCCGCAGAGGTATCCGCCGTACGAGCCCAAGGCCTTCGACAGCGTGCCCATCTGCAGCGGGATCTCCGCATCGGGGAACAAGGCGGCCGAGCCGCGACCTTCCGCCAGCACCCCGACCCCGTGCGCGTCGTCGCTCAGCAGCCAGGCGTCGTGGCGCGCGCAGATCTGAGAAAGCCGATCCAGCGGCGCGATGTCCCCGTCCATCGAGAACACGCCATCTGTGGCCACAAGAGCGTGGCGGGCGAGGGGCCGTTCAGCTTCCAGAAGGCGCTCCAGGTCGGCGACGTCGTTGTGGGCGAACTTGACGATCTTGGCGCCGGACAGCTGCGCGCCGGCCCAGATGCAGGCATGGGCTAGGGCGTCGATCAGAACGACGTCGCCAGGGCCGACCAGAGTGGGGATCACGCCGGTGTTGGCCAGATAGCCCGAGCCGAACACGCAGGCCGCTTCGGTTCCCTTGAGGCGCGCCAGGCGCTTTTCGAGGTCGCCGAGCAGCGGGTGGTCGCCGGTCACCAGACGCGAGGCCGCCGCGCCCGCGCCGTAGTTTAGCGCCGCCTCGGCCGCCGCCGCGCGCACCTGCGGATGCTGCGACAGGCCCAGATAGTCGTTGCAGGAGAACGAGATCAGCCGTCGCCCGTCGCGTTCGACCATGGCGCCGTCGTGGCGGCGGGTGGGCTTCAGCCAGCGGCGCAGGCTCTTGGCTTCCAGGGCCGCCAGCTTGCCGCCGGCGAAGGCGTCGAGGCTCTGCATGTCGTTTCCCGTTTGCCGTGGCTGGTGGGCGGGAATAGGCAAGGCGCCCCGAGTCCGCAAACGGAAACCGTCATGACCGATCCCGATTGGCTGGCCGCCGGCGCGCCGCATGTCTGGCGGCCCTATTGCCAGATGAAGACCGCCCGGCCGCCGCTGCCGGTCGTGGCGACGCGCGGCTCCCGGCTGGTCCTGGCGGATGGTCGTGAGCTGGTCGACGGCCTGGCTTCGTGGTGGACGGCCTGCCACGGTTACAACCACCCGCACATCGCCGCCGCCCTGCGTGAGCAGATCGAACGGATGCCGCACGTGATGTTCGGCGGCCTCGCGCATGAGCCGGCCTATCGGCTGGCCGAGCGTCTGGCGCGCATGCTGCCGGGAGACCTGAACCACGTCTTCTTCGCCGAGAGTGGCTCGGTCTCGGTCGAGATCGCCATGAAGATGGCGCTGCAGTTCCACATCAATCGGGGCGTGGCGGGACGCACCAAGTTCCTGGCCTTCCGGGGCGGCTATCACGGCGACACCCTGGCGACGATGACGGTCTGCGACCCGGAGGAGGGGATGCACAGCCTGTTCGCGGGCGTCATGCCGGCCCAGGTCATCGCCGACCTGCCGCGCGACGCAGACGGCGAGGCGGCGCTGGACGTGCTGCTGGCCGAACGCGGACAAGAGATCGCGGCGATCCTGATCGAGCCGCTGGTGCAGGGCGCTGGCGGCATGTTGCTGCACTCGCCGGAGGTTCTGAGGGTCTTGCGCCGGCTCGCCGACAAGCACGGCGTCCTGCTGATCTTCGACGAGATCTTCACCGGCTTTGGCCGTACCGGAACCCTGTTCGCCATGCAGGCGGCGGGGATCGAACCCGACATCGTCACCCTGTCCAAGGCCTTGACCGGCGGCACGCTGCCGTTGTCGGCCGCTGTCGCCTCGCGCAAGGTCTTCGAAGCCTTCTGGTCGGATGACGCCGGCGCGGCCCTGATGCACGGACCGACCTATATGGCCAATCCGCTGGCCTGCGCCGCCGCCAACGCCTCGCTGGACCTGTTCGAGGATGGCGCCTGGGCGGCGGATGTCGCGCAGGTGGGCGCCGCGCTCGCCGAGGGTCTTGAGCCATGTCGGGAAGGGAAGGGCGTTGTCGACGTTCGCACCCTGGGCGCGATCGGCGTCGTCGAGTTCGATGCGCCCGTCGCGGTCGGCGAGCTCTGCGCGCGTTTCGCCGAGTTGGGCGCCTGGATCCGGCCGATGGGCAAGGTCATCTATCTGACGCCGGCCTTCACGACGCCGGACGAGGACCTCGCCCTGCTGACATCCGCTGTCCGTGAGGTGGCCGGCGTCGCCTGAGCCGCGATTGACCCGAGGCGGCGGGTCTGGTCCAAGCGGGGCCATGTCCGCCAAGTCCTCCCCCCTGACCGGCCTGGAATATCTCGCCATCCTGGCGATCATCCTGACCTGGGGGATCAACAACGCCGCCGCCAAGGTGGCGACGCTATACCTGCCGCCGATGCTGATGGGCGGCCTGCGGTTCCTGGTGGCGCTGGCCTTCCTGTTTCCGTTCATCCGGCCGCCGTTCCCGGAGCCGCGCAAGGTGCTGGCGATCGTCCTGCTGACCGGACCGATCCATTTCGGAATGATCTACGTCGCCTTCAGCATGGCCAAGGCGCTGAGCCCGCTGGTCGTGGCGAGCCAGCTGTGGATTCCGTTCACCGCCATCTTCGCCTGGCGGATGCTGGGCGAGAGCATGCGGCCTCCGGCGGTCATCGGGCTGGTCATCGCCTTCGTCGGCGTGGCCTGGATGAGCCTTGACCCGCATGGAGCGGGCGACCTGCCGGCCCTTGCGCTGATCGTCTTCGCGGGCGCGTGCTGGGCCGTGGCGACCGTGCTCGTGCGCAAGACGCCGGGCGTCAAGCCGCTGAAGATGCAAGGCATGACCGCCCTGGTGGCGGCCCCGGTGCTGCTGGCCATGTCGTTCGTCTTCGAGACGGGGCAGGTCGAACGCATCAAGGCCGCGCCGCCGATCGCCTGGGCGGCGGTGCTGTTCGCCGCCGTGGTCTCGACGGTTGGGGCCAGCGCCTTGCTGTTCTGGCTGGTCCAGCGACGCGAGGCCGGGCGGGTTACGCCCTATTTCCTACTGACGCCGTTGGTCTCGTGCACCATCGGCATTCTGTTCCTGGGCGACAAGCTGACGCCGCAGCTGCTGATCGGCGGCGGCGCGACCATGGTCGGCGTGGCCTTGGTCGCGATGACCGAAAAGCGGATCAAGCCGGAAGAGGCGCTGGCCGAAGCCGCCTAGCCCTTCGGGGGCGGGCAGCGCTCGGCGGCTTCGCGGCGAAGCAGGGCGGGCGTGGCCTGGATCTCCGTCTGGTCGCCGTCATAGGTCCCCGTGGTGATCTGCCCCTTCACCGCCAAGGGCTCGCCCTTCCGAGCGCGCACCAGGAACAGGCCCGCGATGTCCTGCATGTCGTCGAGGCTGACATAGGCCGCGCCGACCGTGGCCTGGCCCTTCAGTTCGGTGACGCCTTCTCCCGCGCCGGTGGCGTTGATCGTCCAGCCGGGCGGCACGTGGCAGACGGCCAGCACATCGAGGCCGGTGACCTCAAAATCGAAGGCCTGCAGGTTCTGGTTGGCGTTGGCCGGTCGCCACGCCAGCGAGACCAACTCGGTCGGCTCGGATGCGGGTTGCTGAGGCGGGGCAGGCGCCGTTTGGGGCGGCGGAAGGGGCGGGGCCTCGGCCTTGCGGTCGCGCTTGGAGCCGTCGCAGGCCGCGGTCGTGGCGAGCAGCAGAGCAAGGATCGACAGTCGCCAGATACGCATGGGGTGTCCCGCCGAGGGGTGAGTCTCGGCGGGAGCTAAGCGACTACTTGATCACGCCGCAAGCGGCGCGCGCGCCGGCGCCGCCGATCGGCTGGCTCTTGTGGTCGTCGGGGCTGGCGTGGACGACGATCGCCGAGCCATCAGCATCCAATAGGGCCGGACGGCCGCCGGCGCCCTTCAGCGAGACCAGCGTCGAGTAGATTTCCGCCGTGGCCGAGCCGTCGGCGCCTGCGAAGATGTTCGGCAGGTCGCCGTTGTCATTCGCGTCCGGGTTCAGCAGGCCGTGGACGACTTGAGCGGTGGTGTGGACGTGGGCGCCGGCGGACTTGAAGTCCGGCGTTCCGCAGTCGCCCTTTTCGTGGAAATGGACCGCGTGCCAGCCGGGCGTCAGGCCCTTGAGCTCCAGTTTCAGCAGGACGCCGTGAGGGGCCTCAGTGAGGGCGATAGCGCCCATATCCTTGCCGTCGCCGCCCTTGACCTGGGCGGTCGCGGCGGTCTGGGCCAGGGCCGGCGCGGCGGTGATCAGGGCGGCGAGGCCCAGGGTCGTCGCGAGGGTGAGGCTGCGCATGGCGGGTTTCCTTCTGAACAAGCGTGGGACTGGGGACGAAACGGCCGTAAAGGTGGCGTCCGCCCTGTCGGAATGCTAACAGTTTCCGACAGTTCCGTGTCCGATTCTGACGGCGAAAAATTCCCTTGAGCGACGAACACACCACCATCCCCGCCGACGGTTCCCGCGGGGATATCGCCCCGATCAACATCGAGGACGAACTCCGCCGCTCCTACCTCGACTACGCGATGAGCGTGATCGTCAGCCGCGCCCTGCCGGACGCGCGCGATGGTCTCAAGCCCGTGCACCGTCGAGTGCTGTTCTCGATGCACGAGCAGGGGCAGACGCCGGACCGTCCCTACGTCAAGTCGGCCCGCGTGGTCGGTGACGTGATGGGTAAGTATCACCCGCACGGCGACGCCTCGATCTACTTCACGCTCGTCCGCATGACTCAGTCGTTCTCGATGGGTCTGGTGCTGATCGACGGCCAGGGCAATTTCGGCTCGGTCGACGGCGATATGCCCGCGGCCATGCGCTATACCGAGTGCCGCATGGCCCCGCCGGCCATGGCGCTGCTGGCCGACCTGGACAAGGACACGGTCGACTTCGCCGACAACTACGACGGCAAGGAGCAGGAGCCGACCGTCCTGCCGTCGCGGATCCCGAACCTGCTGGTCAACGGCGCGGGCGGCATCGCCGTCGGCATGGCGACCAACATCCCGCCTCACAACCTCGGCGAAATCATCGACGCCTGCCTGCTGCTGATCGACGAGCCGAACTGCACCACCGACCAGTTGCTGGATCTGGTGCCGGGTCCCGACTTCCCGACCGGCGGCGAGATCATCGGCCGCGCGCCGCCGCGCCAGGCCCTGCTGACCGGTCGCGGCTCGGTGGTCATGCGCGGCGTGGCCAGCGTCGAGGAACTGCGCGCCGGCCGCGAGGCCATCATCATCACCGAGATCCCGTATCAGGTGAACAAGGCCAATCTGGTCGAGCACATCGCCGAACTGGTCCGCGACAAGAAGATCGAGGGCGTCGCCGACATCCGCGACGAGTCCAACCGCGACGGCATGCGCATCGTGGTCGAGCTGAAGCGCGACGCCTCGGGCGAAGTGATCCTGAACCAGCTGTATCGCTTCACGGCGCTGCAGACCTCGTTCGGGGTCAACATGCTGGCCCTGAACCGCGGCCGTCCCGAGCAGATGGGCCTGCACCAACTGCTGCAGCTGTTCGTCGAGTTCCGCGAGGAAGTCGTCGTCCGCCGCACCAAGTTCGAACTGGGCAAGGCGCGTGACCGCGGCCACGTGCTGGTCGGCCTGACCATCGCCGTCGCCAATATCGACGAGTTCATCCACATTATCCGCTCGTCGAAGGATCCGACCGAGGCCCGCGAGCGCCTAGTGGCCAAGTCCTGGCCGGCCGGCGACATGCTGCCGCTGGTCGAGCTGATCGCCGACCCGCGCACCATCCAGGAAGCGGGCGGCCTGATCCGCCTGACCGACGAGCAAGCCCGCGCCATCCTGGCCCTGACGCTGTCGCGTCTGACGGGTCTGGGCCGCGAGGAAATCGGCAACGAGGCCGAGGCCCTGGCCGACGCCATCCGCGGCTATCTGGAGCTTCTGTCCGATCGCGCCAACATCATGGCGGTGGTTCGCGAGGAACTGGTCGAGGTCCGCGAGAAGTTCGCGATCCCGCGCCGCAGCCAGATCGTCGACGGCGACGCCGACGTGGAAGACGAGGACCTGATCGTCCGCGAGGACATGGTCATCACCGTCACCATGGGCGGCTACGTCAAGCGCACGCCGCTGGCCAACTACCGCACCCAGCACCGGGGCGGGAAGGGCAAGTCGGGCATGGCGACCAAGACCGAGGACGCCGTCACCCGCGTGTTCTCGGCCTCGACCCACGCGCCGCTGCTGTTCTTCACGTCGGGCGGCAAGGTCTACAAGATGAAGGTGTGGCGCCTGCCGCTGGGCGTCGCCAATTCGCGCGGCAAGGCGTTCGTCAACCTGCTGCCGATCGAATCCGGCGAGACCATCACCTCGATCCTGGCTCTGCCGGAGGACGAAGCGACCTGGAGCGGCCTGGACGTGATGTTCGCCACCCGCTCGGGCAGCGTTCGCCGCAACAAGCTCAGCGACTTCGTGGACGTTCGCCGCAACGGCAAGATCGCCATGAAGCTGGACGAAGGCGACGGCATCGTCGGCGTCGCGGTCTGCAACGCCGACCAGGACGTGCTGCTGACCACGGCCGCCGGCCGCTGCATCCGCTTCTCGGTCGACGAGGTCCGCGTGTTCGCCAGCCGCGACTCCACGGGCGTGCGCGGCGTGCGCCTGGCCGAGGGCGACGAAGTCATCTCGATGGCCGTGCTGCGCAGCGTCGACGCGACGCCCGCCGAGCGGGCGGCCTATCTCAAGCACCAACGCGCCATGCTGCGCGCCGCCGGCGAGGAGGGCGATGACGCCCCCGTCGTCGCCGACGAGGGCGAAGAGGACGGCGACGAAACCACCCTGACGCCGGAACGCATCGCCGAACTGGGCGCGGCTGAGGAAATCCTGCTGACCGTGTCGTCGGAAGGCTTCGGCAAGCGGACCAGCGCCTATGATTTCCGGCGCACCGGCCGTGGCGGCCAGGGCCTGGCGGCCCAGGATCTCAGCAAGCGCGGCGGTCGTCTGGTGGGCTCGTTCCCGGTCGATGAGAGCGACCAGATCCTGCTCGTCACCGACGCCGGACAGCTGATCCGCGTGCCTGTTTCGCAAATTCGTGTTGCAGCGCGGAATACTCAGGGCGTAACCATCTTCCGCACCGCGCAGGACGAGCACGTCGTCAGCGTGGAACGTCTCGCCGATTCCGGCGGCGACGATAACCAGGGCGAGGACAGCGGGGCGGACGAGACCCTGTAACCCTCTCCCGTTAGCGTAGGGGGTTGCATGCGGGTCGGGCTTTATCCCGGGACTTTCGATCCGGTCACCAACGGTCATCTCGACATCATCGGGCGGGCCGTGAAGCTGGTCGACAAGCTGGTGATCGGCGTCGCCGTGAATATCGGCAAGGGGCCGTTGTTCTCGCTGGACGAGCGGGTCGCCATTCTCGAGCGCGAGACGGCGCACCTGACCAAGATCGCCGAGATCGAGGTTAGGCCGTTCGAAAGCCTGCTGATGCACTTCGCCCGGGATGTGAACGCCCAGATGATCGTGCGCGGCCTGCGGGCCGTCGCCGACTTCGAATACGAGTTCCAGATGACGGCGATGAACCAGCAACTGGATCGCGAGATCGAGACCGTCTTCCTGATGGCCGACCCGCGTCACCAGGCGATCGCCTCGCGGCTGGTCAAGGAGATCGCCACCCTGGGCGGCGACATCTCCAAGTTTGTCCCCGGCGGCGTCGCCCAGCAACTGCTGACCAAGGTCGGGCGAGGCTGATCGCCAGGGCGGGAAAGTCGCTTGGCGACTTCCCGTTGCCGACGACGGGTTAGCGTGGCGGGCTTTGACCGCTGCTGGTCGCGGTTGACGACGAGCCTGAGGTCGCCGCTCCTGGCGTCGTGCCCGTCGAACGATCCTGCGTGCTGTTCGAGCCGGTGGTCCCTGGGGCGCCGGTCGTCGAACCCGTTGTTCCCGTTCCGCTCGCGCCGGTCCCGGTGTCGACGTTTCCGGGCGTCGTCATGTCGGGTGCTGTCGGGGTTTGGCCCGTCGTCGAGCTGCTCGCGGCTGGGTCGGTCGCTGTCGTCGGGGTCTGGTTCTGGTCTTGGCGAGAGCAACCGCCCACGACCGTGGCGGCGGCGAGCGATGCGGCGGACAAGCCGATCATGAGGGCGTGTCGGTTCATCGAAGGTCTCCTTGTTGTTGTCCGCAAGGCGGACGGTAAAGACCAACGACGCGCGGGCGATGTTCGGTGCGCGGGATATGCAAAGGACATTTCGACGGATGGCTTTGCGGGAGCTTGGCCTCCGCCCTGAAGCGGCCGGAATCCTGCGGTCCAAGATTCGTCGCACTTGTCGGGGAGGCCGTGTCGTTCTACGCCGGCCATGACCTAGTCTGTTCGGGGTAATCGATGAAGTTCGCCATGACCGCCGCCGCCTTGGCGCTCGCCGCAGTGACGGCCTCCGCTACGACGGCTTCGGCCCAGACCGCCGCTCCAACTGGCGCGGACTGGCGCGCGCCTGACCCCAATAACGTGATCGTGGTGGAGACGAACAAGGGGCGGATCATCGCCGAGCTCTATCCTCAGGCCGCGCCCAATCACGTCGAGCGCGTCCGGAGCCTGGTGAAGAGCGGCTTCTATGACGGCCTGACCTTCTTCCGTGTCATCAGCGACTTCATGGCCCAGACGGGCGACCCGCAGAACACCGGCATGGGCGGTTCGGACCAGCCCAATCTGACGGCCGAGTTCACCTTCCGCCGTGGCGCCGACCTGCCGCTGGGCGCCAGCTTCAAGGTGGGCAGCAACGAGCAGGGCTGGGTCGACGCCTTGCCCGTCACTAGCCAGAACTCGGCCTTGGCCGTGATGACAGCCGATCGCAAGGTCGCGACCTGGGGCAACTTCTGTCCCGGCGTCCTGGGCATGGCGCGCGCCGGCGATCCCAACAGCGCCAATAGCCAGTTCTTCTTCATGCGCCAGGCGAACGCCTCGCTGGACAAGACCTACACCGCCTTCGGCCGCGTGCTGCAGGGCCTCGATGTCGTCCGCGCCATCAAGACGGGCGAGCCCGTGCCCGATCCCCAGGACAAGATGCTGAGCGTCAAGCTGCTGGCCGACCTGCCCGCGGACAAGCGTCCCTCGGTGCGGGTCATGGACACCCGCTCGGCCGCCTTCAAGGCTTTGGCGACCAAGCGGCAGGCCGAACTGGGCGCCAGCTTCACCAATTGCGATCTCGACGTCCCCGTTCAGGTGAAATGACATGACGCTGTCTCGTGCGCTGTCGCCCTGCCTGGTTCTCGCGATGACCTCGAGCGCCGCCATGGCGGCGACGCCGAGCAAGCCGTCGGAAGCGGATTGGCGCACGCCCGCGCCCGAGACGATCCTGGTGATCGACACCAACAAGGGCCGGGTGCTGGTCGAGCTGATCCCGGAAGTCGCGCCAAACCACGTCGCGCGCCTGCAGGAGCTGACCCGCGCGGGCGTCTATGATGGTCGGACCTTCTTCCGGGTCATCGACCGGTTCATGGCTCAGACAGGCGATCCGACCAATACGGGCGAGGGCGGCTCCGACAAGCCCAACCTCAAGGCCGAGTTCACGTTCCGCCGCACCGCCGAGACGCCGTTCGTCCCCATGGCCGCGCCGGCCGGCCTTGAGGTCGGCTACCTGAAGTCCCTGCCGGTCGTCAGCCAGGCCTGGAGCTGGAGCGACATGACCAGCGACCATAAGGTCGCGGCCTGGGGGACCTATTGCCCCGGCGTGGTCGGCATGGCGCGGGACGAGGACAACAACTCGGCCAACAGCCAGTTCTTCCTGATGCGCCAGCCCTATCCGTCGCTGGACAAGCGCTACACCGCCTTTGGACGCGTGGTCAGCGGATTAAGCGCGGTGCGCGCCATCAAGACGGGCGAACCCGTGCCCGCGCCGCAAGACCAGATGCTGAAGCTTCGACTGCTGTCGGATATCCCCGAAGCCGAACGGCCCAGGGTGCGACTTATTGACCCAAAAGGCCCGTGGTTCGCCGCCGAAACTCAGCGTCTGAGGGCTTTGAAAGGCGCGGACTTTTCTGTCTGCGACATCGATTTGCCGGCGGAAGTTCGCTGAGCTCTAGCGGTTTTCGCGCGAAGACTTGGTTCACAGGGCGCCCTGAACCGCGCTAGAAGCGCGGTCGCATCACTCGCCACATAAGGGAAGACCATGTCGGCCGACCTCGAAAACACCCTGATCCTGACGCTGGAGACCGGTCCGGTCACCATCAAGCTGCGCCCCGACCTGGCGCCTGGCCACGTCGAGCGGATCAAGGAGCTGGTGCGCGAGGGCTTCTATGACGGCGTCGTCTTCCACCGCGTGATCCCGGGCTTCATGGCCCAGGGCGGCGATCCGTCGGGCACCGGCCGCGGCGGTTCGGACAAGCCGGACCTGAAGGCCGAGTTCAACAAGGAGCCGCACGTGCGCGGCATCTGCTCGATGGCCCGGACGCCCGATCCGAACTCTGCCAACAGCCAGTTCTTCATCGTGTTCGACGACGCCACATTCCTGGACGGTCAGTACACGGTCTGGGGTCAGGTGGTCGAAGGCATGGAACATGTCGACGCTCTGCCGAAGGGCGAGCCGCCGAAAGAGCCGGGCAAGATCGTCAGCGCCAAGATCGCGGCCGACGCCTAACCCTCAGCGCTTCGCGAATTCAAGCGGCTCCAGGCCTGGCGTCTGGAGCCGTTTCTATTTGGACGATCGGCGTAGCGTCACGATGACGGGGCGATGGTCGGAGCCAATGGCCGGTCCGCGCTCGACCTTGATCGCGCGCCAGTCGGAGCCGGCATAGACGTGGTCGATGGGCAGGAAGGGCGCCGGCGCGGCGGCGACGCGCGAGAACTGACCGGACGGCCAGGAGGGCAGGGCCCGGGTCCATCGGTTAAGGCCCAACGCCTTGTCCTGACGCCTCAGGGTGAAGGACCAAGGCGTCGAGTTGAAGTCGCCGGTCACGATCAGGGTTCGCTGGTCGAAGTTGGAGGCGGCTTTGACCAGCGTCGCCGATTGCACCTGCTGGCGCCCCGCCGGCACGGGCCAAACATAATGGACGCCGAGGACCGTAAAGGGGCCCGCTGGGTCCTCGATCGTCGCCCATGCGCCCGGCAGCCCCTTCTGAAGCGAGCCGGAGGCGCTCACCTTCCTTCGGGAAAAGATCCAGGGCTCGCAGCGCCCGGACTTGCAGGACACGAAGGGATAGGCGGCCCGCAGGCCCTTGTTGACGGCCCAAGCCGCCCCGCCGCCTTCCTCCATCACGATGACGTCGGCGTCCTGCGCCAGCAGCCACTCCAGGCTCTTTTCCGGCGCGTAGTTCTCGTGCCAGGCATTGAACTGGATGATCTTGAGGTCGCCCGGCGCGGTGGCCTCCGGCTTGAAGCGCCAGGCCATGCGCAGTTCGGGCAGCATCATCACGCCGCAGGCGCTGACCGTGACAACGCCGAGCGCAACGATGACCCATCGCTCGGCTTCGCGCGCGAAGAGGCCTCCCAGCAGGACCGCGCCGACACCCATGGCCAGCCACAGCGGCGCCGCGTGGGTCAGGGCGTCCAGCCGGGGGCTGACCGCGCCGCCCAGGCTCATCAGAGCGAGAATGGCGCCACATAGGCCTAGCATCAGGCCCGTGCCGCGGACGAGAAGACTCATGAGCTGTGCAATGAGACGCATGAGCCGCTGTTAGCATGCGTCAATGACCGTTGGCGCGCCCGCGTTTTACGGTTTATCGCTTCCTTGCGTCTCTCCCGCTGATCGCCTGACTCTTGACCTTCGGCGCCCATCGTGCGCTTGAAGCGCGCCCATGCGCCTATCCGACTTCGACTTCGACCTCCCCGAGGATCGCATCGCCCTGCGGCCGGCCGAGCCGCGCGACGCCGCGCGTCTGCTGGTCGTACGGCCTGGCCAGGGTCTGGCCGATCATGTGGTTCGCGAACTGCCCGATTTCCTGCGTCCTGGCGACGCCATGGTCTTCAACGACACCCGTGTGATCCCGGCGCGTCTCGCGGGCTTGCGCGAGGGGCGGACGACGGGCGGCGCGGACGGCACGCCTGTCGCGGTCGAGGCGACCTTGCACCGGCGCGTCGCGCCGGACCGCTGGAGCGCCTTCATGCGTCCCGGCAAGCGTTTGAAGGTCGGCGACCGCGTCGCCTTTGGCGCGCGCGACGACCGCGCCTGCGAACTCGACCGCCTGGACGCCACGGTCGCCGAGAAGCACGAGGGCGGCGAGGTCCTGCTGGCCTTCGACCTTTCCGGGCCTGACCTCGATATCGGCATCGCTCGCCATGGCGACATGCCGCTGCCGCCCTATATCGCCGCCAAGCGCGGGGAGGACGACCGGGACCGCGCCGACTACCAGACCGTCTATGCGCGCGAAGACGGCTCCGTCGCCGCGCCGACCGCCGGACTGCACTTCACGCCTGAACTGCTCGAGGCCCTGAAGGCCAAGGGCGTTTCGACGCATTTCGTCACCCTCCACGTTGGGGCGGGCACCTTCCTGCCGGTCAAGACCGACGACGTCTCCGAACACAAGATGCACGCCGAGTACGGACAGGTGACGCGCGAAGTCGCCGACGCCCTGAACGCCGCCCGCGCCGCTGGCGGCCGGATCATCTGCGTCGGCACCACCTCGCTGCGCCTGCTGGAGAGCGCCACGGGCGAGGACGGCGTCGTGCGGCCGTTCGCCGACGAGACCGCGATCTTCATCACGCCGGGCTATCGCTTCCGCGCCGCGGATGTGCTGATGACTAACTTCCACCTGCCCAAGTCGACCCTGTTCATGCTGGTCAGCGCGTTTGCCGGACGCGAGACGATGCGCGCGGCCTATGAGCACGCCATATCGACGGGCTATCGCTTCTATTCCTATGGCGACGGCAGCCTGCTGTTCCGCGCCGAGCCCGAGAGCCGCTGATGGCCGCGTTCCCTTTCGAGATCAAAGCCACGGACGGCAAGGCGCGCACGGGCGTCCTCAAGACGCCGCGCGGCGACATCCGCACGCCGGCCTTCATGCCGGTCGGCACGGCCGCCACGGTCAAGGCGATGACCGTCGACCAGGTCAAGGACACCGGCGCGGACATCATCCTGGGCAACACCTACCACCTGATGCTGCGGCCCTCGGCCGAGCGCGTGGCGCGGCTGGGCGGGCTGCACAAGTTCATGCGTTGGGACAAGCCGATCCTCACCGACAGCGGCGGCTTCCAGGTCATGAGCCTGTCGGGCATCAGCAAGCTGACCGAGGAGGCCGTGACCTTCTCCAGCCACGTCGACGGCTCCAAGCACGTGCTGACCCCCGAGCGCTCGATCGAGATCCAGGCCGACCTGCTGGGCAGCGACATCGTCATGCAGCTGGACGAGTGCGTCGCTTGGCCGGCCGAGGAGGCGAGGGCGCGCAAGGGCATGGAGCTCTCCGCCCGCTGGGCCAAGCGTTCGAAGGACGCTTTCGGAACGCGCGACACCCAGGCCCTATTCGGCATCCAGCAGGGCTCGACCTTCGAAAACTTGCGTCGCGAGTCTTCTGAAAAGCTGCAGGAGATCGGTTTTGACGGCTACGCCATCGGCGGTCTGGCGGTTGGCGAGGGCCATGAGGCGATGTGCGAGGTCCTCGACTACGCGCCGGGCCTGCTGCCCCACGATCGCCCGCGCTACCTGATGGGCGTGGGCAAGCCGATCGACCTGGTCGAGGCCGTGGCGCGCGGCGTCGACATGTTCGACTGCGTGCTGCCGACCCGCTCGGGCCGCCATGGTCAGGCCTGGACCTGGGACGGGCCGATCAATCTGAAGAACGCCAAGTACGCCGAGGATGACACGCCGCTGGACCCGACCAGCGACTGCCCGGCTAGCCGCGACTACTCCAAGGCCTATCTGCGCCACCTGTTCAAGGCCGAGGAAATCCTGGGGCAGGTGCTACTGTCCTGGCACAACATCGCCTTCTTCCAGGCGCTGACCGCCGCCATGCGCGCGGCGATCGCGGAGGGGCGGTTCGAGCAGTTCCGCCGCGACTTCGCCGCCCGGCACCTGTCGCAGTAGGAGCGTCAGGAAGACTGACCTTTAGGCTGGGGCGGAAGCTCCTCCTTGTGGATGGGGAAGCGCGGTTTGCGCGGGCCGTAAGGGTCCGGAGGCGGCGGCATGCCTGGATCGACGACCGGGGGTGGCGCTGGCGGCTTGTGCTGCGGCGTGGCCGGCGGATTGCAGCCGCGGGACTCGCCCAGGCCCTTCAAGTAGGCGCGGCGAACGGCGCCCGAAGCGATGGCGCTCTGCACGAGGCGATCGTGCCGCTCGGCGCCGGACAGCTTCCGCACCCAGCCTCGCATGGGGATCATGTCCTGCGCGGCGCTGGCGACGGCGCCGAGGGCGGCTTCGCCAGCGGCCTTGCGCCCGCGGTCCATCAAGTCCTCATCTCCGGTCGCGGGCATGCTGTCGAGGTCCTCGCCCAACGCCGCATCCAACGGTTTGATCAAGGAGATCAGGCTGGCGCAGCTCGCGGGGACTGGACGCCTGTACGGATCGTCCATGGACTCAAGCAGGACGCGCGGAATCTTGGTCCGGATGACATTTACGTCTCGCAGCGGCGCGGTCATGGCGCCGGTGATTCCGTCCTTGTTCGCTTCCGACGCCGATTTGATGCGCTCATCCGACTCCTGAACGGGCGGCGGAGAGGGCGCGGCCTGTTGGCGCGCGGACGCGCATCCGGCCGCCGCGACCGCCAGAAAGCCCGCTAAAAGCAAGGTTCTACGCATGACTCACCCTAACCCGCTCACAGCTTTACCACTCTGGACGGGAAAAACGGCGAAAGCGTGCTTGCGGGCCCGACGACCCCCGACTATGGTCCGCGCCGCTTCCACCGGCCCCCGCCGGATCGTGAGCGGGCCGGTAGCTCAGTGGTAGAGCATTCGACTTTTAATCGAATGGTCCTGGGTTCGAGTCCCAGCCGGCCTACCAAACTTCAAGTCCCTGATCTGAAAAAGCTTATCCGCCGCGCGGTTTCATCGCGCGGCCGCAGTCGATGACTGCGTCTCGTGGGGCATGGGTCGCCGCGCTCGCCAGTTTTTCTCCATGTCCCATCCGGCTTTTCTCGTTTGCCCCATGATCGTGGTAGAGATTTAAGCGGCTCAGTTCTTCGCGACGCCGCCGGGACCGGACACGGTCCCGAGCACGTTCAGCCTCAACAGAGCCATGTGGCGAGCCCGGACCCTGGACGACGATCAGACGATGACCGCCGACACCGCCGAGCGCCGGCCGCCGGCCAAGAGACCCCTGTTTCGCCGCCGTTCGGCCATTCCGGGATTTGGGCTGACGATGGGCGTAACGCTCTCGGTCCTGTCGCTGATCGTTCTGATCCCGCTGTCGGCCGTGGTGCTGAAGGCTGCGCAACAGTCGCCCGCCGAGTTCTGGACCGTCGCCACGTCACAGCGCGCCTTGGCGGCCTATCGGCTGACGTTCGGCGCGGCCTTCGTCGCGGCCCTGGTCAATGGGATCTTCGGGGTCCTGACCGCCTGGGCGCTGGTCCGCTATGACTTTCCCGGCAAGACGATCGTCAACGCCCTGGTTGACCTGCCGTTCGCCCTGCCGACCGCCGTGGCGGGCATCGCCTTGGCGACGCTCTATTCGCCCAATGGATGGATCGGGCAGTTCTTGACGCCCTTGGGGATCAAGGCCGCCTACAACCCGATCGGCGTCACCATCGCCCTGATCTTCATTGGCCTGCCGTTCGTGGTCCGCACGATCGAGCCCGTGCTGCGCGACGCCGCCGAGGACGTCGAGGAGGCCGCGGCCAGCCTTGGGGCCAGCCGTTTCGACACCATCGTCCGCATCGTCCTGCCGGCTCTGGCACCCGCCTGGCTGACCGGCTTCGCCCTGGCCTTCGCCCGGGGCGTAGGTGAGTACGGCTCGGTGATCTTCATCGCTGGTAACATGCCCTACAAGTCCGAGATCGCGCCGCTGCTGATCATCATCCAGCTGGAGCAGTTCGAGTACGCCCGCGCCGCGACGATCGCCGTGGTGATGCTGGCCGTCTCCTTCACGATGCTGCTGGTCATCAACGCCATCCAAGCCTGGTCGCGGAGGTTCGCCTGATGAGCGCCGTCGCTACGCGCCACCGCCGCGCCACCGACGATCCGACCTGGGCCAAGGTCCTGGTCATCGGGACCGTCATGGCCTTCCTGGCGCTGGTCCTGATCCTGCCCCTGGTCGCGGTGTTCGCCGAGGCTCTGCGCAAGGGCCTGGACGCCGCCCTGGCGGCCGTCAGCAATCCCGACGCCCTGGCGGCCGTGAAGCTGACCCTGATCACCGCCGCCATCGCCGTGCCGTTCAACGCGGTGTTCGGTCTGTGCGCGTCCTGGGCGATCGCCAAGCACGACTTCTGGGGCAAGCCGTTCCTGATCACCCTGATCGACCTGCCGTTCTCGGTCTCGCCGGTCGTGGCGGGCCTGATCTATGTGCTGGTCTTCGGCTTGCAGGGCTGGATGGGCGAGTGGCTGCTGGACAATGACCTGAAGATCATCTTCGCCGTGCCGGGCATCGTCCTGGCGACAATCTTCGTGACCTTCCCGTTCGTGGCGCGCGAGCTCATCCCGCTGATGCAGGAGCAGGGGACCAGCGAAGAGGAGGCGGCCGTGTCGATGGGCGCCAGCGGGCTCTATACGTTCTGGCGGGTCACCGCGCCCAATGTCCGCTGGGGGCTGCTGTACGGCGTCCTGCTGTGCAACGCCCGCGCCATGGGCGAGTTCGGCGCGGTGTCGGTGGTCAGCGGCCACATTCGCGGCCTGACCAACACCATGCCGCTGCACGTCGAGATCCTTTACAACGAATACGACTTCGTCGGCGCCTTCGCGGTCGCGGCCCTGCTGTGCCTGCTGGCGGTCGTGACCCTTGTCCTGAAGACGGCGCTCGAAGTCGCCCAGCCCGACGTTCGCGCCGGGCGTGGCGGACACTGAACGGACTGAACGGCCCATGACCATTTCCATCCGCTCCGTCGAAAAGAAGTTCGGCCGCTACCCGGCCCTGAACAAGGTCGATCTCGAGATCGCCGACGGCGAACTGCTGGCGCTTCTGGGCCCTTCGGGCTCGGGCAAGACGACCCTGCTGCGCACGATCGCGGGCCTGGAGTTTCCCGACGAAGGTCAAGTGCTGTTCGATGGCGAGGACGTGACCTACGCCTCGGCCGCCGCGCGGCGCGTAGGCTTTGTGTTCCAGCAGTACGCGCTGTTCAAGCACATGACCGTGGCCAAGAACATCGCGTTCGGCCTCGACGTCCGAAAGGGCCAGGACAAGCCGTCCAAGGCCGAGATCGCGCGGCGCGTGGAGGACCTGCTGAAGCTGGTCGAGCTGGAAGGCCTGGGTCAGCGGTATCCATCGCAGCTGTCGGGCGGCCAGCGCCAGCGAGTCGCCTTGTCGCGCGCCCTGGCCGTGCAGCCCAGCGTGCTACTGCTCGACGAGCCGTTCGGGGCGCTGGACGCTACGGTTCGGAAGTCGCTGCGCCGTGAACTGCGCCGCGTGCACGACGCCACCGGCGTCACCACGATCTTCGTCACCCACGACCAGGAGGAGGCGCTGGAACTGGCCGACCGGGTGGCGATCCTGAACCAGGGGCGCATCGAGCAGATCGGCACGCCCGACCAGGTGCACGACCAGCCGGCCTCCGCCTTCGTCTGCGGCTTCGTTGGCGAGGCCAACAGCTTCCAGGGTGAGGTCTCCAGCGGCCGGTTCAGCGCTGGCGCCTTGGCCTTGCCGGCGTCGGGCGTTCGAGACGGCGCGGCGATGGCGTATGTGCGACCGCATGATTTCGTGCTGGACGACGCCGGCTTCGAGGTGCGCGTCGATCGGGCGCACGTGCAGGGCGCCCTGACGACCGTCAACGCGACGACGCTTGATGGTCGGCGGATCGAGATCAGCGCCTCGCGGGCCGAGGCGGCTCGCTTCCAGGGCGCGGTCCGTGTGGCGGCGCGCAAGGCGCACGTCTACGCGGCCTAGAGCGAGCCCCTTGCCTCCCCGGATCTAGATCTCGAAAACCCGGTTTGGTGAATGGGCCGCTGGGCGCAGACGAAATATCAAGGCTTACGGTAAACTCTCTCGCCGACTCGGCAGAAGTTTTGAAGGTCTTAGGTCTATGGTCGAGCCCTCGGGCGCGGAGCGTCGCGCGCATCCTCGGATGCCGGCGGCGCGCAAAATCTACATCGTCGACGATCCGCGTTCGTGGAAGTGCTCGCTGCTGGACATCGCCGAGCGCGGCGCGCGGCTGTCGACGGCTGGCGTCGCGCCGCCGCCGGACCGGTTCATCTTTGTCGACGCCGGCGGACGCCGCGTGCATCTGGCCGAGGTGGTCTGGCGCTCGTCGGTCGAGGCGGGCGTGCAGTTTCTGGAGACCAGCCGCATCGGGCCGCGCGCCGGCGGCGCCGCGGGGGCTCTGGACATCGCCCGGCGTTTCGCCGCGACGCTTCCGGCTTGATATTCGGCGGCGGTCCAGCCGCCGCCGCGCCTACTGCTGCTGTTGCTGCTGCTGATGCATGTCCTCGCGGACGGCGGTCGGCCGGCGACGGCCGCCGGCGAAGTTCGGCCGCGCCATGCGCAGGAATTCCGGCTCCGCCATCGCCGCCCGCGCCCGGCGGACGCTGACGCCAACCGCCAGCTGGCTCTCGGAATCGCCCTTGTAGACCCCGCGTGACGGCGTCACGTCCGCATAGTCGCGACCCACGGCGACGGCCACGTGGCGCTCGCCGGCCATCATGTTATTCGTCGGGTCGAAGCCGACCCAGCGCAGGCTGGGCAGGAACACCTCCACCCAGGCGTGGGTCGCGTCCGGATCGGAACGGTCGCCGGCCTCGCGGTCGGTGAACAGATAGCCCGACACATAGCGCGCCGGCACGCCCCAGCCGCGACAGACCGCCAGCATGATGTGGGCGAAGTCCTGGCAGACGCCTCGGCCAGCGCTCAGCGCCAGGTCGATGGGGCTGTCGGCGTCCGTGACGCCCGGCTGATACTCGAAGGCGCTGTAGATCGTCTCCGACAGGGTCCGGACGGCTGTCAGGGGGTCCTTGCGTCGAAGGGCCTCGAGATCGTGCTCGTTGATGAAGGTCTGCAGCGCTTCGGTCGTCTGGACGAAGCCGTGCGGCCTCAGGAAGTCGAAGCACTCGCCGCGCACGAACTCGCTGCGCATCCGGTCCCACTCGCCCATGTCGAGGTGCTCGGGCCGCTCGGGCGGTGGTTCGGTCTCGACCGCGGAGCGGGCCACGATGGTCAGATTGTCGTGCGGCTGCGGGACGTCGAAGTGGTAGACGGCGTTGCCGAAGCTGTCGGCGTAGGAGAACACTTGGGCGGCGGGCTCCAGGTCTAGCTCGAAGCTGACCAGCCGTTGGCGCGCGGTCTTCTGGGGCTGCATCCACAGCTCCATCAGGCTTTCCCGCACCGGGCGCTCGTAGTGGTACTGGGTGACGTGGCGGATTTCGAGCAACACGACTGAGCTTCCCTAGGCCGGCAGGCGCATTTCGAGCGGATAGGCCACGAAGGTCTCGTAGATCGCTTCGTGGATGCGGGCGCACTCGTTGACGACGGTGGTCAGCAGGGGGCCGGCGCCGACGGCCTTGAGCTCATCGACATCGGCGTACTGCAGGCGCGCCTTCAGCCGGCCCGCCAGACGCTCTGGACCAGCGCGCTCGCCGGCCGAGACGCTGCGGGTGAGGGCGGTTAGGTGCTGCTCGATCTGGGCGGTGGCGAAACGGATCGAGCGCGGAAAGTCCTCGTCGAAGACCAGGAACTCCAAGATGTGCCGCGGTTCGATCTCGGCGGTGTAGACGCGTAGATAGGGCTCCAGGGCGCAGGCCATGCGCAACACGCTGACCAGGGCCACGTGATCGTCCAGTCGTCCGTGGCGCGGAGAGTCGGCGAAGCAGACCTCAAGCAGCCGCGAGACCAGCTGGGCGCGCTCCATGTAGGCGCCCAGCATCATGAACCGCCAGCTCTCGCCATGGCTCATGGTGGTGTCCGCCGCGCCCTTGAAGAGGTGGAGGTCGGCGATGACGTCGTGCAGGAAGTTGGTCGAGCTGTCGGAGAACTCCTTGGCCGCGCGGGCGTCGGTGACCTTCAGATAGAGCAGGTTCAGCCGCTCCCAGGTCTCGGTCGTGATCTGGTCGCGAACCTGGCGGGCGTTCTCGCGCGCGCGGGCCAGCGAAGAGACCACGGAGTTCGGGTCCTGGCGGTCGAGGACCAGCTTCTGGGCGGCTTCGAACGAGGCGACGCCGGCGCCGTCGCCGGGCTCTCCGACCGCGGCCATGGCGATCCAGACCGCATGGGCGCCGGCGTCCGTCTGGTCCAGCGTGGCGTTCAGCATCACGCTGGACAGGCGCGAGAGGTGCTCGGCGCGTTCGATGTATCGGCCCAGCCAGTAGAGGCTGTCGGCGACCCGAGCCAGCATCATGGGCGGACGCTCCCGTTGCCCGGACCATGTTCCTCGGCCAGGACCCAGGTGTCCTTGGAGCCGCCGCCCTGGCTGGAATTGACCACCAGCGAGCCGCGTTTCAGCGCGACACGGGTGAGGGCGCCGGGCGTGACGATCGTCTTCTCTCCGGACAGGATGAAGGGGCGTAGGTCGACGTGGCGCGGCTCGATCCGGCCGTCGACCAGACACGGCGCGGTCGACAGCTGAATGGTCGGCTGGGCGATGTAGTTTTCCGGATCGGCCTTGATCGCCTCGGCGAAGGCCTCGCGCTCGGACCGCGAGGCGTGCGGCCCCACCAGCATGCCATAGCCGCCGGAAGCGCCCACCGCCTTGACCACCAGTTTGTCGAGATTGGCCAGCACGTGCTGCAGCTGGCGGGGCTCGCGGCAGAGATAGGTCTCGATGTTGGGCAGGATGGCGTCCTCGCCCAGATAGTAGCGGATGATGTCGGGGACATAGGCGTAGACGGCCTTGTCGTCGGCGACGCCGGTGCCCGGCGCGTTGCAGATGACCACATTGCCGGCGCGATAGGCGTTGAACAGGCCCGCCGCGCCCAGCGAGGAGTCTCGCCGGAAGGTTAGCGGGTCGATGAAGTCGTCGTCGACCCGGCGGTAGATCACGTCGACCCGGCGCAGGCCGGTCGTGGTGCGCATGTAGACCATGTTTTCGTGCACCACGAGGTCGCGGCCCTCGACCAGTGGCACGCCCATCAGGCGGGCGAGGTAGGCGTGTTCGTAGTAGGCGCTGTTGTAGACGCCGGGCGTCAGCACCACGACCTGCGGGTTCGAGCGCCAGTCGGCGGTCATGCTCTTCAGCGTCGCCAGCAGCAGGTCGGGATAGCGTTCGACCGGACGCACGCCGGCGGCGCGATAGGTGCCGGGGAAGGTCCGCTTGGCCGCGTCGCGATTGGCCAGCATGTAGGAGACGCCGGATGGGACGCGCAGATTGTCCTCCAGCACCGCGAACTGTCCGTCCTGGCAGCGGATCAGGTCGCTGCCGCAGACATTGGCGTAGGCCTTGTGGGGCACATAGAGGTGCTGCATTTCGCGGCGGTAGGATGGAGCGCCCAGCACCAGTTCGCGCGGCACGACGCCGTCCATCAAGATCTGCTGGTCGCCGTAGATGTCGTCGAGGAACAGGTTCAGCGCGCGGAGGCGCTGGGTGAGACCCGCCTCGATCCGAGCCCATTCGGCGGCCGGGATGATCCGCGGGAAGAGGTCGGTCGGGATGATCCGTTCGGTGGTGTTCTCGGCGCCATAGACGGTGAAGGTGATGCCCTGAAGCAGGAAGGACCGCTCGAGCGTGCGCTGCCGTCCCGCCAGCTCCTCGGCGCCCAGCGTCGACATTCGAGCGTGCAGCGGATCGTAGTGGGGCCGCACGTCGCCTTCGGCCGTGAACATCTCGTCATAGGCGACGCCTGGCAGGTAAGCGGCCTCCGTCATCGGCAGGGGTGGGGCTTCCGCCAAGGTCTGGGTCATCCCCGCCATGCTCTTTTCCAGGCCCATCTTCCGCCTTGAGACCGTCTTCGTCTTGGACGCGACGCCGAGGCGCCCCGCCGATCGACTCTAAAGCCTGGCGGCGACGAAGGTCGAGGGATTCGACCCGCGCCGCGCCTTTGCGCACGACTGCCTAGCATTTGGGCGCCGGTTGGCCGCTTTGAGAAGCGGCGATCGCGGACAATCTGGTGCATTTCGGATCGTGACATGGGCCCCACCCGAGA
Organism: Caulobacter sp. CCH9-E1; assembly: GCF_001556515.1. Classification (GTDB taxonomy): domain Bacteria; phylum Pseudomonadota; class Alphaproteobacteria; order Caulobacterales; family Caulobacteraceae; genus Caulobacter. The sequence continues at coordinate 62,080 of NZ_LSJA01000317.1, forward strand.
CTACAGCAGGGGCGGGGGCGCATCGCGCGGGGAATGAGAACTGGTGCTTGGGCGAACTTCCCTGGCTTTGACGGCAATGGCCTGGCTTATGGCCACGTCGGCCTGGGCCGATGAACCGATGGCTCAGATCCAGGGCGTCGAAGATAAGGCTCTCCGCGAGGCGATCCAGCGCGCCCTCACGGAATCCAAACATCCCGCTCAAAGCCGGGCCGAGGCGCGTCGGCGCGCCCGCCAGGCCGGCGAAGATGTCATCGCCGTTCTCCGCGCCGAGGGTTATTACGCCTATACGGTCGAGCCCGACGTGCTTGAGGGCGAGCCGCCGCGCGCGGTGGTCAAGGTTACGCCTGGCCCGGTCTTCGTGATCGCAGAGCCCAAGATCGACTGGTCGGGCGATCCCCCGGACGAAGGGACTCGGCAGCGCGCCGCGGTCGCCATGCGCCTGACCGAAGGCGATCCCGGACGCTCGGCCGATGTCGTCGGCGCCGAGGGGCGCGTCGTCGCTCAGGTCGCCAAGCTGGGCTATGCCGACGCCGAGGCCCAGCCGCGCGAGGTGATCGTCGACCACGCCGACCATACCGTCAGGCCATCTTTCAGGATCGCCGCCGGCGAACTCGTGCATCTCGACGGCGTCGAGGTGGTCACGAAGGGACGCACAAACCCGGCCTGGGTCGGGCGGCTGGCTCCCTGGGTGGCTGGCGACGTCTACGATCCCGAGGATGTCGCCGAGCTTGAGCGCCGTTTGCGCGACACCAGCGTCTATGACTCGATCTCGGTCTCGCTGGCGGGGGCGGACAAGGCCACCGCCGAAGGGTTCCGGCCGGTCGTCGTCACGCTTGCCGATCGTCGTGCGCGGACGGTGGAACTGGGCGCGGGCTATTCGACCAGCGAAGGCGCCGGCGTCGACGCCAAGCTGATCCGCTACAATCGGCTGAAGCGCGCCGATACGACGACCTACGCCCTTCGCTTCGCCAAGCTGGAGCAGAGCATTGGCGCGGAGATCTCGTTGCCCCACTGGCGGCGTCCCCAGCAGACCCTGAAGCTCAGCAGCTCGCTGTTCCGCAACGACACCGACGCCTACAACGAGACCGGCGGGCGCGTGGGGGTCGATCTGACCAAGCGCCGACAGACGACGGCCTACCGGACGTTTGGCGTTTCGTTGGACCTCTCGCAGACCAAGGAGCAGCTGAACCGAAACGGCTCGGTCGCCGGTCGCAAGCTCAACCTGGCGACCATCGCGGGTCTCGCCGCCTATGCCTGGGACTTCTCGGACAACATCCTGGATCCCAAGCGCGGCTGGCGGCTCGAGGCGCGCGGCGAACCCACCTATGTCGTCGGCGACACGACCTTGCCTTATCTGAAGCTGACGACTCAGGGCTCCGCCTATCTGCCGTTCGGCAAGGGCGCGAGCACGGTCCTGGCCGGTCGCCTGAAGCTCGGGGCGATCGTCGGCGGCGGCATCCCTCAAGTTCCGGCCGCTCGGCGCTTCTACGCGGGCGGCGGCGGCTCGGTGCGCGGCTACGCTTATCAGGCGATTGGGCCGCGCTTGGCCGACAATACGCCGCAGGGCGGCGTGTCGTTGGTCGAGACCTCGTTCGAGCTTCGGCAGAAGATCACGGGGAATTGGAGCGGCGTCGCCTTTGTCGACGCCGGCGCCATCGGCACGCACGAAACGCCCCAGCGCGAGGATTTCCGGGCCGGCGCGGGCCTTGGCGTGCGCTATGATCTTGGCTTTGGCCCCATTCGCGCCGATGTCGCCGTTCCCCTCGGCCGGCGCGCGGGCGACCCCGCGTTCCAGATCTATCTCAGCATCGGGCAAAGCTTTTGAGCGGCGAACAGGACAAGCCCGATCTGGCGGAAACGGTCGCCCAGGCCGCGGAGGTCGCGAGCGAGACCGCCGTCAAGGCCGCCAAGAAGCTTGGCTGGGGCGGCGCCGTCTTGATCGCCGCGGGGATCCTGGCCGCCATCCTCGTCGTCATGGCCGGCGGCCTGCGCCTGGCGCCGATCACGCCCCAGGGGCGGATGTTCCTTGAGGCGCGCGCCTCGGGGCTGAAGCTGGGGCGGATTGGCAAGCTTCATATCGAGGGCTTGTCTGGCGACATCTGGAAAGACTTCGGCGTCCGCCGCCTGACCATTTCGGATGAGCGGGGCGTTTGGCTGGAGGCCCACGATCTGCGCGTCGCCTGGCGAGCCACTGAACTGTTCGGTCGCCGTTTCCACGCCGAACGTATCGACGCCCGCGACGTGATCGTCCTGCGTCGCCCGGCCATGGGTCCTAAAGGCAAGTCCGGCGCCGCGCCGGTGTCGGTGGATCTGGACGCCTTCGCCTTCCGTCTCGTGACGAGGCCGGCGTTCAGCGGCCGCGATGGAGACTTTGACGTCGCTGGCGAATACGAGATGGCTAGGCGCGGCGGCCAGAAGGGAAAGCTGGCGGTGGCCTCCCGGCTGCATGCCGGCGATCACCTGACCTTCGATTTCGATCTCGGACGCTCCAAGAGCCTGCACCTCTCCGCCGATGCTCTCGAGGCGAACGGCGGCGCCATTGCTGGCGCGCTAGGGTTGCCCGCCGATCGCCCGTTTGACCTGAAGGCCAAGGCCGACGGGACCGTTAGCCAGGCGACCTTCAATGTTCTGGCCAAGTCCGGCGCTGACACGCCCCTGGAGGCCAGCGGGGCCTGGACGCCTCAGGGGGGCTCGGCGCGCGGCCGGCTGGACCTCGGCGCCTCGCGCTGGACCCAGCGACTTGAGCGGATGTTCGGGGCGCAGGCCAACTTCACGATCGACGGCAAGAAGGCGACCGCCGACGGGCTTTCGGCCCTGACGCTGGACGTCCGCGCCGACAATCTAACGCTGCAAGCGCGCGGTCTCGCAGACCTCGCCAAACGACGCACGGGTCCGGACGGCCTCGCCTTCACCGCCCGCATCGGCGCTCTGAAGCGCATCGTTTCGATCCCTCAGATGGGGCAGGGGCTGGCTGACGGGGTCTTCCGGCTGGAGAAGGGCGGCTTCTCGGTCGAGGGGACCGCCGACGTCGCCGATCTCGAACTGCTAGGCTACCATTTGAAGCGCGCCAAGGGGCCCGCGCTGGTGCGATGGACCAAGGGCGAACTGGAGATCAAGGCCCAGGCGACCTCTTCGGGCGGCGGAGGAACGGGACTGCTCGCCGTGCTGGGCGCGAGCCCCAAGGCGACGTTCGAGGGCGCGCGGATCAAGGGCGGCCGGTTCCTGATCCGCTCGGCCCGCATCGATGCGCCGAACCTGATCGTGACGGGCACGGGCGAACGCGGCGTTCTGGGCGGCCTGTCGTTCGATGGCGAAATGAAAGTCGCCAGCCTGGGGCCGGTGCGTCCCGGCGCCAAGGGCTCCGTCACCGCCAAATGGTCGGCCTCCAGCTTCGCCGGTCGGCCGTGGGCGTTCACCGTCGACAGCCGCGCGGCCAACTTCGCGACCGGCTATGCCGAGATCGATCGACTGCTCGGCGCGACGCCGCGCCTGAATGGCAAGGCCAGCTGGAACGAGGGCGTGCTGACGGTCGCCGAGGCGCGGCTCGAAGGCGCGGCCGCCAACGCCAACACCTCCGGCAAGCTGGGGAAGGGGCTTTCGCTGGACTTCGGCCTGGACTGGACCGCCACGGGGCCGTTCCGCGCCGGCCCGGTCGAGATCGCCGGCAAGGCCAGCGGCGACGGCAAGATCGGCGGCGTTCTGTCCGCGCCGCGCGCCGAGCTGAACGCGGATTTCGATTCCATTGATCTGCCCCGCTTGCCGCTGAGCAAGGCGCGCCTGACCGTCGTCTTCGCGCGCGGCGCAAACGCCACTGACGGAACGGCGGCGCTGCAGGCCCAGAGCGCCTATGGACCGGCGCGCGGTCGGACGGCCTTCCGCTTCTCGCCTGGCGGGGTCGAGCTCAGCGATCTCGACCTCGACGCGGGCGGAGCGAAGGCGAAGGGCGCGATGTCCTTGCGCAACGGCCTGCCGGCGACGGCCGACCTGACCCTCGCCATCGGTCCCGGGGCCTTCATCCCTCAAGGGCAGGTCAAGGGCTCCGCGCGCCTCGTCGACGCGCCGGGCGGCGGAACGGCCAACGCCAGCCTGAACCTCACCGCCCAAGAAATCAGCTTCGGCGGCTGGAAGGTGCGGGCCGCCGCGATCAAGGCTGACGGCCCGCTCTCACGCCTCCCGCTTTCGATCGATGCGCGGGGGGACGCCCCCAATGGTCGCTGGCGGCTCGGCGGCTCGGGTGAACTGGCCCAGGCCGGCCGCGCTTATGACCTGACGCTGAACGCGGCTGGCCGTCTCGGGCGCACGGAGATCAAGACCAACGAACCGGCCAAGCTGAGGTTCGGCGATGGTCCGACCCAAGCGCGTCTGCGGCTGGCGATCGACAAGGGGCGGGCCGATATCGACGCCGACCTCGGCGGCGCGACCGCCATGCTGAAGGCGGAACTGACGGGCGTGACCCTGACGGCCTTCAACCCTGACCTGGACGGCGACATCGACGGGTCGTTCAATCTGCGCGGCCAGGGCGAGACGCTGGGCGGTGATTTCACCATGCGGCTCTCCAACGCCCGCGAGCGTGGGGCCAAGGTCGAGCAGTCGCTGGACGCCAAGATCCACGGCGATCTTACCGACAGCCAGCTGACCATCGTCGCCGACGGCGACAACCGCCAAGGGCTGAAGGCCGAGGCCAATCTCGTTCTCCCGGTCGAGGCTTCGGCCCAACCGCTGCGGCTGATCATCAACAAGAAGCGGGGCGTGCAGGGGCGCTTCTCCGCCCAGGGCGAGATCAAGCCGCTGTGGAACCTGCTGATGGGCGCCGATCGCTCCCTCTCGGGTCGCATCAACCTGCAGGCCAGCCTGGGCGGCACGCTGGCGGATCCGCGCCTGCTTGGCACGGCCACCTTGGACAACGGCGGCTTCGAGGACGGTCAAACCGGTCTTCGCTTGCGCAACGTGACGCTGCGTTCGTCCATGGCTGACAACGCCATCGACGTGCTGCAGGCGATCGGCGAGGACGGGCAGGGCGGCTCGATCTCAGGCGCGGGGCGGATCAGCCTCGCCCGCGATGGGGTCGGCAGCTTCAAGCTCGACATGAAGAGCTTCCGGCTGATCGACAACGACCTGGCTTCAGCCGTAGCGACGGGATCGGCGACGGTGAACCGCTCGGCCGACGGCAAGATCAAGCTGTCCGGGGCGGTGACCCTCGATCGGGCCGACGTCTCGGCGCAGACCAAGACGCCGGCCGGGGTCGTCGCGATGGACGTCGTTGAGCGCAATCGGCCGCTGGATCTGGATCAGGGCCTGCAACGACGTCCGACGACAGGAGGCATGATCCTGGACCTCGACCTCAAGGCGCCGCGCCGCGTCTTCGTCCGCGGGCGAGGGCTGGATGTCGAACTGTCGCTGAACGCCCATGTCGGCGGCACGTCGCTGGCGCCGGCGCTGAGCGGCGTGGCGCGCGTCGTGCGAGGCGAATACGACTTCGCCGGCAAGCGCTTCGAGTTTGACGACGACGGGACCGTCTATCTCGCCAGCCAGCTCGACCGCATCGTTCTCAACCTGTCGGCGACCCGGCAGGACACCTCGCTCACCGCGGTTGTGCAGATCAAGGGAACGGCCGCCAAGCCCGAGATTACCCTGACCTCGAAGCCCCAACTCCCCAGCGACGAGGTGCTCAGCCAGGTGTTGTTCGGCTCGTCCGCCGCGCAGTTGTCCCCGATCGAGGCCGCTCAGCTGGCTTCGGCCCTGGCGTCGCTGGCCGGCGGCGGCGGTTTTGACGTGATCGGCAACCTGCGCAGCTTCGCGCGACTCGACCGTCTGGCCTTCGCCGAGGGCGCCGCGGGCATGACCGTGGCCGGCGGCAAGTACCTGACCGACGACGTCTATCTCGAGATCATCGGCGGTGGTCGCGAAGGCCCAGCCGCTCAGGTCGAATGGCGTATTCGGCGCACGCTTTCGCTGGTCTCCCGCATCGGCAGCCAGAATGACGCCAAACTTTCGGTCCGCTGGCGAAAGGACTACTGAGCAGGCAGGGGGTTGCGCGATCTTTCGAACTCGGTTCGAAATGGACGAGCTCCAGCAAGGCTGTTGCGCGGGCCCTCGGTTACCTCGTTTCAGGTAAGCACGATTTGCCCGCGGCCCTTGGTTATCCTGACTGAGGGAGGACAGGCTATTGATGCGTCTTGAGTCAGAAGACCGCGCGGTTCTGGACCATATCGCGCAGGCCGGCGGCCAGATCATTGATCGCGCCGTGGACTGGTGTGCGATCAATTCCGGAAGTCGCCACTTGGCGGGGCTTGAGCGTCAGAGGCAGGTTTTGCTCGACGCCTCCGCCAGCCTGCCGGCCGCTTCCGTGGAGATCCCGCTCACGCCATCACGCGAGGTCGCCGCCGACGGCCGCGAGACCGAGCTGGCCCACCCGCCGTCGCTGGCTGTGATCGTGCGTCCCGAGGCGCCGATACAAGTCGTTCTGACCGGCCACTACGACACGGTCTACCCGGAGACGAGCGCCTTCCAAAGTGTCCGCACGCGCCCGGACGGCGCGTTGCATGGCCCTGGCATCGCGGACATGAAGGGGGGGATTTCCGTGATGCTGGCGGCCTTGGAGGCGTTCGAGCGCCACCCCGACTCGGCCCGCCTCGGCTATCGCGTGCTGCTGTCGCCGGATGAGGAGATCGGCTCGATCGCCTCCGCGCCCGTGCTCGCCGATTTCGCCCGGCGCGGTCACGTCGGCCTGACCTACGAACCGGCCTTGGCGGACGGAGCCCTGGCTTCGGCGCGCAAAGGCTCGGGAAACTTCCACATCGTGGTCCACGGCCGCGCGGCTCATGCCGGTCGCGACTTCGCCGCCGGGCGCAACGCGGTGATCGGCGCGGCCCGGATCGCTGAGCGCCTCCACGCCCTGAACGGTCAGCGCGATGGCGTCACCGTCAATGTCGCTCGCATCGATGGCGGCGCGCCGCTGAACATGGTGCCGGAGGTGGCGGTCGTCCGCTTCAACGTCCGCTTCCCGCAAGAGGAGGCCGCGGTCTGGTTCGAAGCCGAGGTCGCCCGGATCGTCGCGACCGTGGGCGACGATCTGCACGCCCATCTGCACGGCCGGATCACGCGTGGCGCGAAGCCCTTCAACGCCGCCCAGCAACGGCTATTCGGGGCGGTGAAGGATGTTGGGGCGCTGCTCGGCCAGGAGATCGTCTGGAAGCCGTCCGGCGGCGTCTGCGAGGGCAACAACCTGTTCGCCTCGGGGCTGCCCAATGTCGACACCCTGGGCGTGCGCGGCGGCGACATCCACAGCGAGGCCGAGCACGCCTGGCCCGAGAGTTTCGTCGAGCGCGCGCAGCTCTCGGCCCTGATCCTGATGAAGTTGGCGAGCGGCGCGATCGACGCCCGCGCGATCCGCGCCGCCATGGACACCCTGGGGGAGATCCACTGAATGCTCGTTGTCCGTCCCGCCGGTTCCGCCGACTTCGACGCCCTGATGGAGCTGGCCGTGCTCTCGGGCAGAGGGTTCACCAGCTTGCCCGAGGATGAGGCGACCTTGCGCGCGCGCCTGGCGCTGTCGGAGGCCAGTTTCCAGGCCGGCGTGGCCCCGCCCGAGGCTTGGTACACCCTGATGCTCGAGGAGACCGAGACGGGCTCCGTCGAGGGCGTGGCGGGGGTGAAGGCTGGGGTCGGCCTGAAGCGGCCTTTCTTTTCGTTCCGGGTCGTGACCTTGGCCCAGTCGTCGCCGACGCTGGAGATGCGCTTTGATCACAAGGCCCTGGTTCTGGTGAACGAATGCGCTGGCTGGTCCGAGGTCGGCTCGCTGTTCTTGCGCCCCGAGAAACGCAAAGGCGGGGCGGGGCGGTTGCTCGCCCAGTCGCGCTACATGCTGATTGGGATCGAACCGCAGCGGTTCGCGGAGATGGTGCTGGCCGAGCTGCGCGGTTGGTTCGACCAAGATGGCCGTTGTCCGTTCTGGGAGCACGTCTCGCACAAGTTCTTCCGGCTGGACTTCGACCAGGCCGACCTGATGAGCGCCTCCACCGACGGCCAGTTCATCCTCGACCTGGCGCCGCGCCACCCGATCTATACCGAGCTCCTGCCCGAAGAGGCGCGGGACGTCATCGGTCGCGTTCATCGCGATGGCGAAGCCGCTCGGGCGATGCTGGAGCGCGAGGGTTTTCGGTATCAAGGCCTTGTCGACTTGTTCGACGCCGGGCCGACCGTGGCCTGTCCGCGCGATGATATCCGTACGGTGCGCGACTCCAAGCGATTGCGGGTGAAGCCGGGCGAGGACGCTTTCGGCGAGGAGGCGCTGATTTCGACCGGAGAGGTGTCGCGGTTCCGCGCGATCCGCGCTCCGGTGCTGATCGACGGTGAGGCGGCCATTCTGGGGCGCGAGGCGATGGACGCTCTTGGCGTCTGCGAAGGCGAAGTGGTGCGGGTGAAGGCATGAGCGGACTGTTCATCGACGGCAAGTGGCGCTCGGGCGAAGGCCCGGAGCTGGTCTCGACCGATCCGGCGACGGGCGAAGCGGTCTGGCGCGGCGCGACGGCGAACCCGTCGGACGTCGGCCGGGCAGTGGAAGCGGCCCGACGCGCGTTCCCCGCCTGGGCGGATCGTCCGCGCGAAGAGCGGATCGCGGTCCTGCGTCGCTACAAGGAAATCCTGGTCGAACGCACGGCGGCCTTCGCCGAGGCCCTGAGCCGCGAGACGGGCAAGGCGCTTTGGGAGACCAAGGCCGAGCTGGGTTCGATGGCCGGCAAGGTCGATCTGTCGATCAAGGCCTATGACGAACGGACCGGCGTCACCGAGAACGCCATGCCGTTCGGCCGCGCCGTGCTGCGTCACCGGGCGCATGGCGTGATGGCCGTGCTGGGGCCGTTCAACTTCCCCGGTCACCTGCCCAATGGCCACATCGTCCCGGCGCTGCTGGCCGGCGACACCGTGGTGTTCAAGCCGTCCGAGGAGACCCCTTTGGCCGGCCAACTGATGGTCGAGGCGCTGGAAGCGGCCGGAGTTCCGGCGGGCGTCGTCAACCTCGTACAGGGCGGGCGCGAGACGGGGCAGGCCCTGATCGACCAGGAGATCGACGGCCTGCTGTTCACGGGCTCGGCCGCGGCGGGGGCCTTCTTCCGCCGCCGCTTCGCCGACCGTCCGGACGTGATCCTGGCGTTGGAACTTGGCGGCAACAACCCGCTGGTCGTCTGGGACGCCGACGACGCTGAAGCCGTCGCCGCCCTGGTCGTGCAATCGGCCTACATCACGACCGGCCAGCGCTGCTCGTGCGCGCGGCGGCTGATCGTGCCGGACGACGCCTTTGGCCAGGCCGTGATCGAGGCGACGGCGGCGCTGGCCGATCGCCTGACGGTCGGGCCATGGAACGGCGAGGCCGAGCCGTTCATGGGACCGCTGATCTCGGCGCGCGCGGCCAAGGCCGCTCGCGCCGTAGCCGAGGCCATGCCTGGCGACAGGATCCGCGCCCTGGGATCTGTGCCGGGTCTTGGCGACGCCTTCGTCACCCCGGGCCTGGTGGATGTAACGGGCGCCGACATCCCCGATGAGGAGCTCTTCGCGCCCTGGCTTCAGGTCCGCCGCGTGGGCAGTTTCGACGACGCCCTGAAGGCGGCGAACGCCACGCGCTATGGCTTGTCGGCGGGGCTTATCTCAAATGAATCAAGCCGCTGGGACGCTTTCCTCAACCGTATTCGCGCGGGTGTGGTGAACTGGAACCGGCCCACCACCGGCGCTGCGGGTTCGATGCCGTTCGGCGGCCTCGGCGCATCGGGCAATCACCGGCCCAGCGCCTATTACGCCGCCGACTATTGCGCCTATCCAGTGGCCAGTTTCGAGGCCGGAGCGGTTACCGATACAGTCAAGGACATCAAAGGCTTGCGACCATGACTTCCGCCGTCGAGGCAAATTGCGACGGCCTGGTTGGACCGACCCACTCGTATGTCGGTCTTTCGCCCGGCAACCTGGCGAGCACTCGCAACGCCGGCGAGGTGTCCAACCCCCGCGGGGCGGCGCTGGAGGGGCTCGCCAAGATGCGGCGGCTCTACGACCTGGGCCTGCCGCAGTTCGTTCTCGCGCCGCATGAGCGTCCGGCGACAAACTTCCTGAAGTCCATCGGGTTTTCGGGCCGGGAAGAGATCTTGCTTGAGGATGCCTGGAAGTCGGCGCCGGCCCTCGCCGCCGCAGCCTTCTCGGCCTCGTCGATGTGGGCCGCCAACGCCGCCACGGTGACGCCCAGCGCCGACGCCGCCGACGGCCGCGTTCATCTCACGCCGGCCAATCTGCTGACCAACCTGCATCGCAGCCTGGAGGGCGATCAGACGACGCGCGCGCTGCGACGCCTGTTCCCGGACACGCGGCGTTTCACCGTCCATGATCCCCTGCCAGCCCAGCCCCACTTCGCCGACGAGGGCGCCGCCAACCATGTGCGGCTCTGCGCGGAACATTGCGCGCCGGGCGTCAACCTGTTTGTCTGGGGGCGCGAGGCCTGGGAGCATTGGGACGGCAGGTTCCCGGCCCGCCAGACCCGCGAGGCGTTCGAGGCCATCCAGCGTCGTCACGGCGCCGCGCGTCCGGTTTTCCCGCGCCAGGCCAAGGCGGCGATCGCGGGCGGCGCCTTCCACAATGATGTGGTCTGCGTCGGCACGCGCGAGTGCCTGTTCTTTCACGAACGCGCCTTCGAGGATCGAGGTCTGATGGAGCGCGAGGTTCGGGCCGCCGCCGAGGGCCTTTTCGAACCGGTCTTCGTCGAAGTCTCGGAGGCCGAGCTGCCGATGGCGGATCTGGTCGCCAGCTATTTGTTCAATTCCCAGCTGCTGGCTGTTCCTGGCGAGGATCGCCTGCTGCTGTTGGCGCCGGCGGAGACGCGCGACAACCCGCGCGCCCACGCGGTCGCCGAGGGACTGGCCGCCTCCAATGGTCCGATCGGACGCGTGGAGTATGTCGACGTGCGCCAGAGCATGCGCAATGGCGGTGGGCCGGCCTGCTTGCGCCTGCGAGTCGTGTTGACCGAAGAGGAGCTCGAGGCCGCCAACCCGGCGCAGCGCTTCACGCCCGGCCTGCACACGACCCTGGCGAACTGGGTGGAGCGCCGCTACCGCGACAGCCTGTCGCCGGCCGATCTGGCAGATCCGCAGCTGCTGACCGAGAGCCGCGAGGCCCTGGACGAACTGACCCAGATTCTCGACCTGGGCGGTGACTTCTATCCGTTCCAGAGGACCGCTTGAGCATCACCATTCGGGCCGCGACGTTCGCGGACAGAGACGCCATCGTCACCCTGCACAGGGCCGCCGCCGTCACGCCCGGCGCGCTTGCGCGCGCGCCGGAAGAGGTGACGCCCGCGTACGCCGAGGCCGCGATCGGCTGCGACATCTGCCTGGTGGCGATCGACGCCGACGGCTTGGTCTGCGGCGAGATCCACGCCAAGCGCGAGACCGTGGCTCTGTTCGCCCACGTGCTGGGAAGCCTGACGGTGGCGGTCCATCCGGAGCGGCAGGGACGGGGGATCGGCTCCAGGCTGTTCGAGGCCCTGATCGCGTGGGCCAAAGCCCAGGAGCCGCCCATCTTGCGCATCGAGCTCGCGGCGGGCGCCGGCAATCCCGGCGCGATCCGGCTCTACGAGCGGCTGGGCTTCCAGCATGAGGGCCGGCAGGTGGCGCGCGGACGGCTGCCGGACGGCCGTTTCGAGGACGACATCCTGATGGGGATGTTGCTCTTCTAGGCGCGCAGGGCCGCCAAGGCCTCCGGAAAGCGGCGGGAGAGCGGCGCTTCGATGTCACCCAGTTCGACGGCGTAGTCGCCCGAGCCCTCGGGCTTCAGGCCGGTGACGCGGGCCGTGTTGACCAGCCAGGATTTGTGGGTGCGCACGAAGCCATGGCGGGCCAGGCTCTCCAGCGCGGCGCCGAGCGATGAGCGGGTGAGGGGGCGTCGGCCGTCTCCCAGGATGAACTCGACATAGTTGCCGGCCGAGCGGACGGCGATGATCTCCGCCACTGGAACGCGGATCAGCCGCGCGCCATCCAGGATGTCGAAGACCGCTGGCGCCGCAACGCCCCGTTCGAATGGCTTCTGCGCGCCGCGCATCAGGGCCAGCCAGAAGATGATCGTGGCGGCCGCGTAGCCCAGCAGGTCCTTGCGGAACTCGTACAGGAACTCGCCGGGCAGCGGCCCGAAGCGATAGGTCTCGTGCAGCAAGACGGCGTGAGCGACCTTCCGCAGCGCGACGAAGGCCGCGACGTGGATTGCGGAGTAGACGAGGGCGGCGACGATGTGGGCAGGCGCGGCCGCCCACCAGCGAGGCCTGGTCCTGACCATCCACACGGCCATGGCGGCGGGGATCGCGGTGATCGCCAGGATGACCAGGGCGCTGCTGATCTCCCAGATCGCGGGCCTGATCAGGCCCAGGCGCGGGGCGTCGTGCTGCACCGTCAGGATGTTGACCAGACAGATGGCGACGAACAGGCTCACGCAGAGGGCGTAGGCGCGGGTCAGCCACAGGCGCTCTTCGCCGGTCATCCCGAAAACGCCGCTGCTCGTCCCGGAAGCTTCGCCGGTCATCCCTACCGTCGGCCGCTGATCCCGAGCCGCTTGGCTGGTCGAGGCGGGGCGAGGCAGGTCATGAGCATCGCTGTTCAAGCCGGACCTTCCCCTCATGACCACGACCGTTCAACAGATAGACCGACGCTACGACCTGGACTGGATTCGGGTCGGCGCGTTCTTCCTGCTGATCCTCTATCACACCGGCATGTTCTATGTGCCATGGGATTGGCACGTGAAGACGCCCCATGTCGTCGAAGGGCTGATGCCCCTCATGCTGCTGACCAATCCTTGGCGGCTGACCCTGCTGTTCCTGGTCTCGGGCGCGGCGACGCGGTTCATGGCCGACACGACCACGGTGGGCCAACTCACCGGCGCGCGGATCGTGCGCCTGCTGCCACCGCTGCTGTTCGCCATGTTCGTGATCGTGCCGCCGCAGTCGTACTACGAGATTGTCGAGTATCTGGCCCAACATCCCAGCGCGCCGGTGGGCGTCGAGAACTTCTGGGTCCGGTATGTCACGGCTTCGGGCCATTGGTGCGGGACCGACGGCGATTGCCTGATCACTCCGACCTGGAACCACATGTGGTTCGTGGCCTACCTGCTGTTCTACACGCTGGTCCTGGCGCTCATGCTGCTGGTCTGGAAGACGGCCGGCGAGCGCATCCAACAGGCCGCGGAATATCTGTTGAAGGGCGTTGGCCTATTCGCCTGGCCGATCCTGTTTCTCGCGATGCTGCGCGCCACCCTCTATGCGAAGTACGGCGAGACCCACGCTCTGGTCGGCGACCACTACGTCCACGCCGTTTCGTTCAGCGCCTTTCTGCTGGGCTTTGGTCTCGCCAAGTCCGACACCCTGCGTGAACGCCTTGTCGCTGTTCGCTGGCCAGCCCTGATCGTCGCGGTCGCCGCCTGGGCGGGATGGAGCATCTACGTCTGGACCTATCGTCACGACACGCCGATCCCTTCGCCTCAACTGAAGCTGCTGATGCGTTTCGTGTTCGCCGCAGACACCTGGTGCGCGATCGTCGCCATCCTGGGCTTTGGGGCCAAGCATCTGACGCATGGCGGACCGGTGCTGCGCTACCTGACCCTGGGCGTCTTCCCGTTCTACCTGGTCCACCAGACGCTGATCGTGGTCATGGCCCATCACCTCGCCAAGCTGGGTCTGCCCCAGGGGCTAGAGGGGGCGATCCTGGTCGTCGCGACCTTCGCCGGCTGTTTCGCGACCTACGAGATCGTGCGACGCATCCCGGGCGTTCGGATCCTGTTTGGCCTGAAAGGTCAGCCCGCCGAGGCGCTGGCCAGGCGACCGCCGGCCCTCGCATAGGCCTGGGTCCCGCGGGTGATCACGGCGTCGCCGGGAACGATCTCGGCGACGCCGATGTCGCTGGCGCCCGCCAGGCGCTCATAGAGCGCGCCGAAGTCTCGCAGGGTCACCTCCTGCAGGGTCTGGATCGAGTCGATCACGAAATAGACCTGCTGGAAGTCGTCGATCCGGTAGAGCGTCCGCATCACCCGCTCCAGGTCGAAGCCGATGCGATTAGGGGACGGATCGCCGAGAGCGAAGATCGACTCCGATCGCGAAGAGACGATGCCGGCTCCATAGATCCGCAGGCCCGCCGGCGTGTTCATCAGACCGAACTCCACCGTGTACCAGTAGAGCCGTGCGAGATTGGCGAGGCGCCCTAGGCCAAGCGCCCGTCGGCCGCCCTCGCCGTAGGCCTGCATGTAGTCGGCGAAGGTGGGGTCGGTCAGCATCGGCACGTGACCGAAGACATCGTGGAAGATGTCCGGCTCCTGCAGATAGTCCAGCTCGTGCGGCTTGCGGATGAACTGGCCGGCCGGGAAGCGGCGGTTGGCGAGGTGATCAAAGAATACGTCGTCGGGCACCAGGCCTGGCACGGCGACCACGCTCCAGCCCGTCAGACGCTGCAGCTCTTCATTAATGCGGTGGAAATCCGGGATGCCCGCGCGGTGCAGGTCGAGGGCGTCGAGTCCGCGCAGAAACGCGTCGCAGGCCCGGCCATGCAGCATCTGGGCTTGGCGTTCGTAAAGGGTGATCCAGACGTCGTGCTCGGCCTGGGAGTAGGACGCCCAGCCCTGATCGATCGTCCAATCCTGGTTCGCTCCCGGCGGGGGCGCGCTATCGAAGCCTTCTCCGCTCATGCGAGAACGCTACGCCCCGATTTTCGCAAAAGCTGTTCGGAGTTTGCGCTGATCGCGCGGTTGCGCGGACAGGTTTGCCGCTTAGTGCGAGATTCGAGGCCGAAGCTTGTACTGGCCGTGGTCGAATGACTCGAAGATCACCGCGGTCTGCGGGTGGCCGACCGGCTCGCCGCTGTCGTCCGGCAGCAGGTTCTGCTCGGAAACATAGGCGACGTAGCTGTTGTCCTCGTTCTCGGCCAGCAGGTGGTAGAACGGCTGGTCCTTGTTGGGGCGGATCTCCTCGGGGATCGACTGCCACCAATCTTCCGTATTGGCGAACACCGGGTCGACGTCGAACACCACACCCCGGAACGGGAAGAGGCGGTGACGGACGACTTGGCCGATCGCGAACTTGGCGAGTCTCGAATTCATGGTTTGGAGAATAGCATCTCTAGCTGACTGAAAGCTGAACGTAGAGACTTCCGAACGCGGAAGACAAGGCGGCGTCTTCCGGAGCGCGAGTCACGTGCTATGGTCGACTCGAAGTGAGGCGTCGCAACCGTTCGCGACGCCTGCGAGACAGGTGGCTTGACCATGTCGGAGGCGCCGCGCGCGCCCGGCGCCCCGCAAGGGCGGCGCCGGCGGTCGCCGGAGGAGTCGTCGTGTTACGCGGCGCTCGATCTCGGCACCAACAACTGCCGCCTCTTGGTGGCTACGCCTTCGCCGCGCGGCTTCCGTGTGGTCGAGGCCTATTCCCGCATTGTCAGGCTAGGCGAGGGGCTGTCCCAGAGCGGTCGGCTGTCCGAGGCGGCCATGGATCGCTCGCTGGCGGCGCTGAAGGTCTGCGCCGAGAAGATCCGCCGCCGCAAGGCCATCCGTGTGAAGGCCGTGGCGACCCAGGCCTGCCGGGGTGCGGCCAATGGTCCCGACTTCGTGCGGCGTGTCCATGAAGAGACCGGTCTCAAGCTGCAGATCATCAGTCCCCGGGAGGAGGCTCAGCTTTCGGTCGCCGGCTGCATGAGCCTGTTCGACCGCGAACAGGATGCGGCTCTGGTCGTCGATGTCGGCGGCGGCTCGACCGAGCTGTCGTGGGTGGACCTGAAGGGCGGGGGATTGGACGCCCGTCCTCGCCAGTTCGCCGCCTGGAAGCTGCCGATCAAGGCGTGGCTGTCGATCCCGGTGGGCGTGGTGACGCTCGCGGAGCGCTTCCCGGAAGGCGAGACGGCCAACGAGACCTGGTTCCGGGCCATGGTCGATGATGTGAAGGCGCGGATCGAGGGCTTCCCGCACGCCGAGCCCATGCGGCGGATTTTCGCGGAGGGACGGGCGCACCTGGTCGGCACCTCGGGCGCGATCACCAGCTTGGCGGGCTTGCATCTTGGCCTGCCGCGCTATGACCGAAACGTCGTCGACGGCCTGTGGATGCGGCGCGATGACTGCGATGCGGCGGCCGAGCGACTGCTATCGCTGACGTCCGCCGAGCGGGCTCAGGAGCCGTGCATCGGCGCCGACCGCGCCGATCTGGTGCTGGCGGGGGCGGCGATCCTGCAGGCTGTTCAGGAGCTTTGGCCGTGTTCGCGCGTGCGTGTCGCCGATCGAGGCCTTAGAGAGGGGCTTCTGATGTCCCTGATGTCCGACCAGCAAAAGCGCCCGCGGCGGCGCCGGCGCGGTGGGGCTTCCAAGAAACCGGTGTCCGCATGAGCGAAGATCCTCCCCGCCGCCGCATGGTCAAGCCGCCTTCGGGCGGCTCGGAAGGCGGGCGCGGCAAGCCGGCGCGCCTGAAGACGGCCTATGGCCGCACGCCCAGCCAGCAGGCCTGGCTGGAACGTCAGATCAACGACCCGTTCTCGGCCAAGGCTCGGGCGCTCGGCTATCGCAGCCGAGCGGCGTTCAAGATCAGCGAGATCGACGACAAGTTCCATTTCTTCCGCAAAGGCGCGAAGGTCATCGACCTGGGCTGCGCACCCGGAGGTTGGCTGCAAATCGCGGTCGAGCGCGGTGTCACGAACCTCGCCGGCATCGACCTGCTGCCCGTGGACCCGGTCGCGCCCGCGCACATCCTGGAGATGGACTTCACCGCCGAGGGCGCGCCCGAGAAGCTTATGGAGCTGCTCGGCGGCGAGCCCGACCTCGTGATGTCGGACATGGCCCCCAACACCGTGGGCCACCGCGAGACCGACCACCTGCGGATCGTCGGCCTGATCGAAATCGCCGCCGAGTTCGCCGTGGATGTGCTCAAGCCCGGCGGCGCCTTCGTCGCCAAGGCCTTCCAGGGCGGCGAGACGGCCGAGATCATCGGCAAGCTCAAGCGGCACTTCACCAAGGTGCAGCACTTCAAGCCCAAGGCCAGCCGACAGGATAGTTCGGAGGTCTTCCTCGTCGCGACGGGGTTCAAGGGGCGGTGAGCGACCAGGGGGGCGTCATCGGAGGACTGGTCGCCAAGCCGTTCAGGAACTTGGGGATCGCGGTCGGCTTCGTGCTGCTGGTCGCCGCCTGCGCGATGGTCGGCTACATGCAAGCCGGCTGGTCGTTCGGCGACGCGCTCTACATGGTCACCCTGACCATCTTCACGGTCGGCTATGGCGAAGTCCGGCCGATCGACACCGACTACTTGCACGTCGTCACCATGGCCACGATGGTGTTCGGGTGCACGGGCGTCATCATCGTCACCGGTTCGCTGGTGCAGGCTTTGACTCAGTCTCAACTCGAACAGTTCTTTGGAAAGCGCGTGGAACGCGACATCGACCGCCTGGACGGCCACATCATCATCTGCGGCTTTGGCCGTATCGGGCTCATGCTGGCCGGCGAGCTGGCGTCTGTCGGCGAGACCTTCGTCATCGTCGAGCGCGACGAGGCGCGCTGCCAGGAGGCGAAGGACCTAGGCTATCTCTGCCGTCACGCCGACGCCACGGACGAGGACGTGCTGCGCACCCTGCATGTCGAGCGCGCCAAGGTGTTGGCCACCGTGCTGCCGGACGACGCCGCCAACGTCTTCATCACCCTGTCGGCGCGCAGTCTCAATTCGAAGCTCGAGATCATCGCCCGCGGCGAACGCCCGACGACCGAGCGCAAGCTGATGCAGGCTGGCGCCGACCGCGTGGTCATGCCGGCGCATATCGGCGCCGAGCGGATCGCGGAGATGATCCTCTATCCGCGTCTGGCGCATTTCCTGCGCGGTTCCGAGCCGAAAGGCGACGGCACCGACGAAGGACTGGCCAAGCTGGGTCTGGACCTGCGGGTCATCACCGCGCCTCCGAACCTCGGCAGTCGGAAGGCTACCATCCGGGAGCTTGAGCGGCGCGGAGGCGGCGTGCTGATCGTGCGAATTGAGCGGGCCGATGGGACGGTGATCGAGAGCCCGTCGCCCAGCGAGATCATCAGGACTGGCGACGCCCTGGCGGTGGTTTCAAAGTCGGGACGCTTGAACCTGGAGGGCCTCGCGGACTGACGCCGGAGTTGTCAGCGCGAGCTTTCTCAGCTTCAAGTCGCTGAATTTTATTGGAAACTTGTGTTTTTGATCTCTCTTCCCAAGCGATTCGTCCGCGTGGGGTCTAGCGGACTCTGTCCGTGCTTGTGAGAGACCTGCCATGTCCAAGAGCCTCAGCCTCGCCTTCGCGCTCGCCGTCGCCCTGTCGAGCCTCAGCGCCGCCAACGCCGCCGCGCCTTGCCGCGACGCCAAGGGCAAGTTCATCAAGTGTCCGCCGCCTGCCGCGGCTCCGGCGAAGCCCGCCAAGTGCAAGGACGCCAAGGGCAAGTTCGCCAAGTGCGGGACGCCGGGCGCCAAGCCGGTCTAGGCGGGGAGGGCGGCGCCGGTCGGCTTGGTCGTCGCCGCCGTTCGTCTATCCAGAAAAATTCATCTCCATTTCGCGCCGACTCCGGGTCGACAACGGTCGGCCTCGCGGCTATATCCGCGCCGCAAAATGGAGACTCCGATGGAGATTCGCGAAGGGCTCACCTTCGACGACGTTTTGCTCGAACCCGGCCCGTCCGACGTCATGCCTACCCAGGTGACGACCGAGACCCGGTTCACGCGTGAAATCAGTCTGAACATACCGCTCGTGTCCGCCGCCATGGACACGGTGACCGAAAGCCGCCTCGCCATCGCCATGGCGCAAGCCGGCGGCCTGGGCATTCTTCACCGCAACCTCACCAACGAGGAGCAGGCCGACCAGGTCCGCGAGGTGAAGCGCTACGAAAGCGGCATGGTCATCAATCCGCTGACCATCCACCCCGACACTACCCTGGCCGAGGTCCGCGAGATCAAGGCCCGCCGCAAGATCTCGGGCTTCCCGGTGGTCGAGCGCGGCTCGGGCAAGCTGGTCGGCATCCTGACCAACCGCGATATGCGCTTCGAGGGCGACGCCAACGTGCCCGCCTCGGCGCTGATGACCCGCGAGAACCTGATCACCGTCTCCGAGGGCGTCGACCAGCGCGAAGCCCGCGAGCTGCTGCGCAAGCACAAGATCGAACGCCTGATCGTCGTCGACGACGCCTACCGCGCCGTCGGCCTGATCACGGTGAAGGATATCGAGAAGGCCCAGGCGCACCCCCTAGCCGCCAAGGACGACAAGGGCCGCCTGCTGGTCGGGGCGGCCTCGACCGTCGGCGACGCTGGCTTCGAGCGCTCGATGGGCCTGGTGGACGCCGGTGTTGACGTCGTCGTCATCGACACCGCCCACGGCCACTCCAGCCAAGTCGCGCAAGCGGTCTCGCGCCTGAAGCGCGAAGCCAACCGCGTCCAGATCGTGGCCGGCAACATCGCCACCTACGACGCCGCCCGCGCCCTGATCGACGCCGGCGCCGACGCGGTGAAGGTGGGCATTGGCCCGGGCTCGATCTGCACCACCCGCATCGTCGCGGGCGTGGGCGTGCCGCAGCTGACCGCGATTATGGAAGCGGTGCGCGCGGGTCGCGAGAGCAACACCCCGATCATCGCCGACGGCGGCATCAAGTACTCGGGCGACCTGGCCAAGGCCATCGCCGCCGGGGCCTCGACCGCCATGATGGGCTCGATGTTCGCCGGCACCGAAGAGGCGCCCGGCGAGGTGTTCCTGTACCAGGGCCGCTCGTACAAGAGCTATCGCGGCATGGGCTCGGTGGGCGCCATGGCCCGCGGCTCGGCCGACCGCTACTTCCAGAAGGAAGTGACGGACAGCTTCAAGCTGGTGCCGGAAGGCATCGAGGGCCAGACCCCGTTCAAGGGTCCGATCTCGCCGGTGCTGCACCAGCTGGTCGGCGGCCTTCGCGCGGCCATGGGGTATGTCGGCGCGCCGACCATTCCCGAGCTGCAGAAGCGCGCCAAATTCGTCCGGATCACCGGCGCGGGCCTGCGTGAAAGCCACGTCCACGACGTGATGATCACGCGCGAGGCGCCGAACTATCCGAGCGCGGTCTAGCCGATGCGGATGGCGTTCGAACTTCAGATGCTGGGCGTGGCGGTCCTGATCGGCCTCGTCCACCTGCTGGCGGCGGCCCTGGCGGGCGTGTCGCAGCGGGGTTTGAAGTGGAGCGCCGGTCCACGCGACGAGCCTGTTCCGGTCAGCGGCCTGGCCGCGCGGCTGGAGCGGGCCTTCGCCAACTACCGCGAGAGCTTCCCGTTCTTCGCCGCCGCCGTGCTGGTCGCCTATCTGGGCGGCCGGTTCGGCGCCCTGACCCTGGTTGGCTCCGGCCTCTATGTCGGCGGTCGCCTCGCCTTCCTGCCGCTCTACGCGCTGGGCGTGCCGTGGGTGCGCAGCATCGCCTGGGCGGTCTCCTTTACGGGGATCTTCCTGACCCTCCTGGCCCTGGTCGTCTGATGCGGGACGGAGGACGGGTTTCAGCGGCGATCGAGGTTCTGACCGAGATCGAGGCGCGGCATTTTCCGGTGAAGATGGCGCTGAAGCGCTGGGGCGAGGCGGCTCGTTACGCCGGTTCGAAGGACCGAGCCTTCGTCTCGGGCCTTGTGCTCGACGCTCTGCGCCGCAAACGCTCGCTGGGCTGGATGATGGGTGACGCCAGCGCGCGCGGCGTGGTGCTGGGCGTGCTGGCCTTCACCTGGGCTTGGACGCCGGAGCGGATCGCCGAAGCCGCGGCCGAGGAGCACGGCTTTGGCCCGCTCACGGACGCCGAGCGCGAGCGTCTTTCCAACCCCGTTTCGCTCGACGGCGCTCCGGCCCCGGTGGTCGGCGACTATCCTGATTGGCTGGAAGAGCGGCTGATCCGCACCTTGGGCGCCGATCAGGCCGTGGAGATGCGGGCGCTGTCCGAACGCGCCCCGGTCGATCTGCGGGTCAATACCCTGAAGACCGACGCCGAGCGCGCCGCCAAGGCCCTGGCCCCGATCCACGCGGCACCGGCGGGAATCCTGCCCAACGCCTTCCGTATTCCGGCTCCGGCCGCCGCCGACCGCACGCCGTCGGTCGAGGCCGTGCCGGCCTTCTCCAAGGGCTGGTTCGAGGTCCAGGACCTAGGTTCGCAGATCGCCGCCGCCGTTGCGGGCGAGGTCAAGGGCAAGCAGGTGCTGGACTTCTGCGCTGGCGGGGGCGGCAAGACGCTGGCCCTGGCCGCCGCCATGGGCAACAGCGGCCAGATCTTCGCCCACGACGCCGACGCTCGGCGCCTGGCCGACACGATCCGACGCGGCCAGAGGGCAGGGGTCCGTAACCTGCAGATCCGCTCGCCGATCGAGGCGACGCCGCTGAAGGGCCTGGAAGGCAAGATCGACGTCGTGTTCGTCGACGCCCCCTGCACCGGCGCCGGCACCTGGCGCCGCCACCCGGACGCCAAGTGGCGGCTGTCGCCCGACCAGCTCGCTAAACGCCAGATCGAGCAGGACAGCGTGCTGGAGGACGCCGCGACCTTCGTGAAGGCCGGCGGCCGCATGGTCTACGTCACCTGCTCGCTGCTGACCGACGAGAACGAGGACCGCGTCGCCGGCTTCCTGGAGCGCCATCCCGAATTCACCGTGAAGCCGATCGCCCTGCCGGGCGTCGAGCAGTATGTGAGCCCCGAAGGCTATCTGCGCCTGACCCCTTACCGCGCCGGAACGGACGGCTTCTTCGCCGCCGTGCTGGAGCGATCCACCTACACGCCCTGACCTGAACGCTAGACCGCTGGAGACCCGCCGATGACCCCCGAACCGAACCACCAGCGCGTCCTGATCGTCGACTTCGGCAGCCAGGTGACCCAACTGATCGCCCGCCGGGTGCGCGAGGCCGGCGTCTATTGCGAGATCCATCCGTTCGACAAGGCCGAGGCCATCGTCGACGAGTACAAGCCCAGCGCCATCATTCTTTCGGGCGGTCCGGCCAGCGTGCTGGAGGCGGACAGCCCCCGCATCGGCCGCAAGCTCTTTGACCTGGGCCTGCCGCTGCTGGCCATCTGCTACGGCCAGCAACTGCTGTGCGATGTCCTGGGCGGCAAGGTCGAGGGGGGGCACGCCGGCGAGTTCGGCCGCGCCGAGCTGACCATCGGCAAGGTCAGCCCGATGTTCCAGGGTCTGGCCGGCGTCGGCGAACTCGAAACCGTCTGGATGAGCCATGGCGACCGCGTCACCGCCATCCCCGAGGGCTTCGAGGTCATCGCCACCTCGACCGGCGCGCCGTTCGCGGCCATCGCCAATGACGAGAAGAAGATCTACGCCCTGCAGTTCCACCCCGAGGTGTACCATACCGTCAACGGGGCCAAGATGTACCGGAACTTTCTGTTCAACATCGCCGGTCTGAAGGGCGACTGGACCATGGCGGCCTTCCGCCAGGAGATGGTCCAGAAGATCCGCGACCAGGTTGGCTCGGGCAAGGTGATCTGCGGCTTGTCGGGCGGGGTCGACAGCTCGGTGGCCGCCGTCCTGATTCATGAGGCGATCGGCGACCAATTGACCTGCGTCTTCGTCGACACCGGCCTGCTGCGCAAGAACGAGGCCGATCAGGTCGTCACCCTGTTCCGCGACCACTACAATATCCCTTTGGTTCACGTGGACGCTGGCGACCTGTTCCTGGGCGAGCTGGCCGGCGTAAGCGACCCGGAGACCAAGCGCAAGACCATCGGCAAGCTGTTCATCGACGTCTTCGATAAGGAAGCCGCCAAGATCGACGGCGCCGAGTTCCTGGCCCAGGGCACGCTCTATCCCGACGTCGTCGAGAGCGTCTCTGCCCGCGGCGGCCCTTCGGCGGTGATCAAGAGCCACCACAATGTCGGCGGTCTGCCGGACTACATGAAGTTGAAGCTGGTCGAGCCGCTGCGCGAGCTCTTCAAGGACGAGGTCCGCGCCCTGGGCGTCGAACTGGGCCTGGCCCCCGCCTTCGTCGGCCGCCACCCGTTCCCGGGCCCGGGCCTGGCCATCCGTATCCCGGGCGAGATCACGCCCGAGAAGGTCAAGGTCCTGCAGGAAGCCGACGCCATCTATCTGGAAGAGATCCGCAACGCCGGCCTCTACGACAAGATCTGGCAGGCCTTCGCCGTGCTGCTGCCCGTGAAGACCGTGGGCGTGATGGGCGACGCCCGGACTTATGAGAACGTCCTGGCCCTGCGCGCCGTGACCTCGACCGACGGCATGACCGCCGACTTCTTCGAGTTCCCCTGGCCAGTGCTTGGCAAGACCGCCACCCGGATCATCAACGAGGTTCGCGGCGTCAACCGTGTCGTCTACGACGTGACGTCCAAGCCGCCCGGCACCATCGAGTGGGAATGATTCAGGGTCCTTTTTGGACCTTCGCGGACCATCGCGAATATCGCTTAAATCCTTGAAATAAAACGTGTTCTGGTTCTCCGTCGATCGGCTACGATCGAGGGAAGCCAGTTCACGTTTCGTGTGTCTGACGGTATCGCCCTGAGCTTGCTCGCGAGGGCGTGCGGCTGATACCGTCACGACAAGTCAGGCCTGACGGTATTTTTTCTAGCATCAAGTCCCTGAATTCACTCAGGAAAAGGCGTTTCCACCACCCCGTTTGGGGCGTGACGGTATTTTGCGCCGATTTTCGGTGTTTTGGGGGTGCGCAGGAGGCCGTCCATGCTCACCGACGCTTCGCTCAAGCATCTGAAACCAAAGAAGAAACCGTACAAGGTCGCGGACCGTGACGGTATTTACGTCGTGGTCGCTCCCTCGGGCTCGATTTCCTTCCGCCTCGACTACCGGATCAACAACCGGCGAGAGACCCTGACCTTGGGACGTTATGGCCGGGACGGCATAAGCCTGCTCGCCGCGCGGGAGCTCGGGATGGAGGCCCGGCGCAAGATCAGGGACGGGGTTTCACCGGCGCTCGAGAAGCGGCGGGACAAGGCCCGCATCAAGGCCGCCAAGACCTTCGGTGACTTTGGCCGCAAGTGGCTGGAAGAAGGCCGCATGGCAGACAGCACCCGCGCCATGCGTCGCTCGATCTACGAGCGTGACATCGAGCCGGCGTTCAAGAACCGTTTGTTGATCGAGATCGAGCCCGGCGATGTCCGGGCGCTCTGCGAGACGGTCAAGGGCCGCGGGGCGCCGGCCACCGCGATCCATATCCGCGATCAGATCAATCTGATCTTCGCCTTCGCCCGTCTGCACGGGGAGAAGGTGGAGAACCCGGCCCACGACGTCAGCCCATCGTCGATCTGGTCGTTCACGCCGCGCGAGAGGGCATTGTCGGCCAAGGAGATCCGGCTCTTCTACCCACTGCTGGAGCAGGTCCCCACCTTGCCGACCATCCGGCTGGGCATGAAGCTCATCCTGCTGACCCTGGTCCGCAAGAGCGAGCTGCAGGACGCCACCTGGGACGAGGTCGACTTCGTCAATGCGGTCTGGTGCATCCCCGCCGCCCGCATGAAGGCGGGCCGGCCTCACAACGTCTATCTGTCCAACCAGGCGCTCGACATCATGATCGCCTTGAAGACCTGCGCCGGGAACTCTCCTTACCTTCTGCCGTCGCGCTACGAGCCGGACCAGCCCATGTCGCGGGCGACGTTCAACCGGGTGACCACGAGCATCGCCGAGCGCGCCAAGGAGCAGGGGCTGGCCATCGCGCCGTTCACCGTCCATGACCTGCGTCGCACGGGTTCCACCTTGCTCAACGAGATCGGCTTTGAAAGCGACTGGATCGAGAAGTGTCTGGCCCACGTCGATCGCCGGACCTCGCGCCGGGTCTACAATGTCGCCGAATACGCCCATCAGCGTCGGCACATGCTTCAGCAATGGGCGGACATGATCGACGCGTGGGTGAGGGGGGAGCGGCATGTCCCGACCTTGCGTCCCACAGAACTGCATGGTGTCACCCTGGACCCGGGGGCCTGAGCGCCGACCGGGTCCTGAGCCTCTCGGTGTAAACGAGACGCTCTATCGGCGATCCGGGCCGCCGACCTCGCGCCGAACAGGCCTGGTCTTGCGGTCACGCACGTCAGGCGCGGGGGCGCGGTCCTGGACGCCGGCCTCGCCCTCGCGCTTGCGCTCGGCGAGCCAGGCCTCGACCTCGGCGAGATCCCAGACCACGCAGCGCCGGGTTAGGGCGAAGCGTCGCGGAAACTCTCCGCGACGCTCCATCTCGTAGATGGTGGTGTCGGCCAGCGGCACGATCTGGCGCAGCTGGCCGCGCCGGATCGCGCGAAGCGGCATGGAGTCGGGGTGGCGCTGGGGCGTTGGCGAGGCGGTGGCGGACATCGGCGTGCTCCTTCGCCGTGACCTAAGCCTCGTCCGCTCGCGCGGTGAAGGGGGCGCCTGGCCGTCTGCGGCGGTAGCGGGCAAAGGCAGGCGGACGGCGGTCCTGGTTCAAGGTGGCGCCGTGATCTCGACTCGCCCGCCGGGCAAGCGCTACGGTGCGAGCATGATCGGAGATCGTGACATGGCGCGCAGGCAACGGCTGCGCACGGGAAGCCCGTTGACCACGATCGGGTGGCTTCTGCTCGCCACGGGGATCGGCTCGACGCTTGCCTTGATGGCGATCGGTCTGTGGAAACTGCATGTCTGACCCCGTCGCCGACGACATGGACGTGCTGACCAACGATCCGCTGTTTCTACGGTTGCGGGCGATCCGTCAGGACGTCGAGAGCGGTCGGGCTCCCCCGGAGACCGTCGAGCGTTGGAACGAGCTTCGGGCGACCGTCAGGACGATCGTGAAGAGCCTGACGGCGCGAATGCGGAGCGTGCCCGCGCATGAGCGAGACCGGGCCGCTCGTGAGTGGATCCAGGCCTTCGCCGACGAGCATTGGCCGCAGGCCACCCGGCACTAGGGCGACCCGCGCGCCAGATTGCCATGCGAGGCTCCCGCGGCCCGCTTGCGCGGTCCGCTTCGCCGGGCTCGGAGAGCGTCCGGCGGTCACGCTCGGTCCCGCGGCTTTCGCCGCTCCTACGGGCGCGACGCCTGGCGGGCGCCTTTGGGGCGCCGCCGGACGCTCGACGCCGCTTCCCGCCACGCGCCGTGCGCGGGCTCCTGTGCAGGCTTCATTCTGGCTTGATGGCGGCCTGACGGCCGCGGGCTTGGGGCTCCGCCCCCGGCGCGCTTCGGACCGGCTTCCGCCCAGCTTCGGGCGTGGCCTGAGGACGATGGGCGGCGGGGTGGAACGCCCTGCAGCCAGGTCCCCGCGAAGCCGGCGCCTCCGCTTGCACCCCCGGTCTCGCCGACGGGCGTCGGGGTTCAGGCGCGCCTTTTGCGCCTGAACCCCCATGCCCTCAAGGAGGCAGACATGAACACCCAGAGCCAAGCTGTTTCGTTCGCTGGCGTTCAGCACGCCGAGGAGCGGGTCTATCCGCTCGGCAAGCTCAAGAAGTCGCCGCGCAACGTGCGCAAGGTCGCCCACACCGAGGCCGACATCGAGGCGCGCGCCGCCAGCATCAAGGCCAAGGGTCTGATCTCGCCGCTGGTGGTCGAGCCCGAGCTTGGCGCCGACGGCGCCGAGACCGGCTACGCCCTGGTCACCGCCGGAGAGGGGCGCCGACTGGCGTTGCGCCTGCTCGCCAAGCGCAAGGTGATCAGCAAGACCACGCCCGTGCGCTGTCTGGTCGATCGCCTCAACGATCCCCAGGAGGTCTCGCTCGACGAGAACGTTTCGCGCAGCGCCGTCCTCCCAGAGCGGGGGCGGGAAGGGAACGATGGGGCGGGGCGCGCAGCCGCGCTTCTTCTGGGGTTCTGGCGTTCGGTTTGGCGAGTTGTCCGGGGATTGTTGATCTTCGGAGCGCGACGCGGACTTACGGGGCATTGAGGACAACTCGAATTCCGCCGCGCGAAAATTGCGTGGCGGATTCTCAGACGTGTCGCGGCGTCGTGGTGGGTAGCTGGGCAGATCGTCAAACCTGTGGATGACCGCGCCTCCGACGGTCGCGATGCAGCGATGGTCTGCGCCCGCCATTGGCAAGCCTTCAAGCTCTGGAGACGCATCCGTCCAAGTCGAAAGACCAGTCCGCCCGCAAACTGCAGCCCTTCCCTGGACACCAAAAGGAAAGCGGCCATGCCCTTTGTAAATGTAAAGCTCGTCGAAGGCGTCTTCACGCCGGACCAAAAGCACGAAATGGCCAAGGCCCTGACCGAGGTCATGGTCAGGTTCGAAGGCTCGGAGGCCTTCCGAGAAGTCGTGTGGGTGCTGATCGAGGAGCTGCATCCCGACGGCTGGCATATCGGTGGACGGCCGTTCCAGGGGCCCAAGTCCCTGCAGGAAACCCTCGACAAGTCCGCCGCCATCGCCTCGACCATCAAGGGACGGCCGACGACGCGCGCCGAGTGGGCCGAGGCTGCGCCGTTGCCGCCTTCCGCCTAGGCCCTAGCCCTCGCTTGCCGGCGCCGGAACACGTTCGGCTTCGCTAGGCGAGGGCCTCGCCGACCAGGGCGTGAGACACCCTCCACAGCCGCTCGGCGTTTTCAGGATCGAGGGCGTAGGGCGCATAGCCGCTGACCAAGTCTGCGGGGCGCTTCATGATCGGCCGGGACTCGTTGCAGTCCTCAAAATAGCGACCGCTCACACCCTCGAGCAATGGCGAGGCCGCCAGAAGCACCGAGGTCGCAGCGCCCTGTTCGGCCGTCTTGCGCCGCTCGACCGGGGTCCTCAGTCCCCCTGTGTGCTTCTGCAAGCCCGTCGCGATTGCGCCCGGGTTGAGCGCGTTGGCGACGATGCCGTCGTTGCGCCAGTGGCGCATGACGCTCACGGCCAGCAAGGCGCAGGCGGACTTCGACTGCCCGTAGGCGCCGATCGGGGTGTAGGGGATGAAGTCGTAGTGGAGATCGTCGAAGAGGACGGGCGAGAACAGGTGCCCGAGCGAACTGAGCGAGACCACACGAGCGCCGTTGGCCTTGGCCAGACTGGCGCGCAGGGCCACGGTGAGCGCGAAATGGCCCAGATAGTTGGTGGCGAACTGGAGTTCGTATCCCTGCGGGGTTCGCTCCAACTCCGGCACCGCCATGATCCCGGCGTTGTTGACCAGCATGTGCAACGGGCTCTCCCAGGACCGAGCGAACGTGGCCACCGAATGAAGGTCTGACAGGTCCAGGCGACGGACGGTGATAGCCGGATTGCCTGTCGCGTTTTGAAGCGCCTCGGCGACGGGTTCGGCGGCCTCGGGGCGGCGCACAGCCAGAGTCACCGCCGCGCCGGCCATGGCCAGGGCGCGGGCTGTTTCCACCCCGATTCCGGCCGCGCCCCCGGTGACGATGGCGCTGCGGCCGTGAAGGTCGACGCCCTGTAGGACATCCAAAGCCGTGCTGGAGAAGCCGAAGGGCGTGGTGATTGGGTGCATGTCGACACTTGGAGAGGGCGGGGAAATTGGGAGCCGTCCCGGTCGTATCACCTTCATCTCACGGGCGCTTGGATAGAACGGTGCCTGTGATCGCAGCGCCTGCTCAGCGCTCGCCGGCGCCGTGATGGCTAGTCCTTGCGAAACGCGTTCAGGAGATGGCGGTGAATGGCGGGAGGGCCGGCGAGGACGCCTTCTCCCGTCGCGACCTCGCCGCCAGCCAATGTCGTAACCTGCCCGCCGGCTTCGGTGACGAGCAGACTCCCGGCCAGCCAATCGCCCGGATCGTCGCCCACTTCCCAGAAACCATCCAGCCGGCCGGCCGCGACATAGGCCAGTTGAAGAGACACAGCCGCCATCGGCCGGATGACGAAGGCGCTGTCCGACGCGAGCTTCACCAGCGCCAGCGCACGGTCCCGCGCCTTCGGCCCGACCTGCGCCAGAGGCGGAATGGATGTCCCGAGGACCGCGGTCGCGGGATCCTGCTTGCGCGACACCGTTACTGGTCTTCCGTTGCAGATCGCGCCGCCACCCTTCTGCGCCACGAACGTGTCTCGCTGCGATGTGTCATGCACGACGGAGAAGACGGGTTCGCCATCGACGATCAGAGCCAATGAGCTCGACCAGAGGGGCAGGCCCTGAAGGAAGTGATAGGCACCATCGATAGGGTCATAGAGCCAGTAAGGACGACGATCCTGTGCGTTGACGAGGTCTTCTTCGGCCCAACCGATTTCAGGATAATCGATCGCAAGCGTCTCACGAAGATGTCCCGCGGCCTGAGCGCTGAGGTTCTTGATCCAGTCGATCACCGCCTGCAGAGACTGCCCGGGATCCGGACGCTCGCTGATCGAGGCAAGTTGGAGCGCATTGTTGCAAACGCGCTCGGCGACCCGCGTCGCATCAAGGCCGAATTGGCGCATATCGGTTCTTTCTTCGATCAAGCTTCAAATAGATATCGGTACGCCCCCGTCCGGACGCCAATGAGAAGCAGACGGGGGCGGCCGTCGGCGCGGCCCGGCGCCGTCTTAGCTGCGGATAAAGGCCAGCAGATCCTGGTTGATCGTGTCGGCCTGTGTCGTCGCCATCCCGTGCGGGAATCCGGGATAGGTCTTGAGCACGCCGTTCTTGAGCAGCTTGATGGCCAGAAGCGCGCTGTCGGCGATGGGCACGATCTGGTCATCCTCGCCGTGCATGATCAGCACCGGCGCGTCGATCGTCTTCAGATCTTCGGTGAAATCGGTCTCGGAGAAGGCCGCGATGCAGTCGTACTGGGCCTTGGCGCCGCCGGCCATGCCTTGGCGCCACCAGTTGTTGATCAGGCCCTGGCTGACCTTCGCGCCCGGACGATTGAAGCCATAGAACGGCCCCTCGGGGACATCCCGGTAGAACTGGGCGCGATTGGCCTGCAGAGCCGCGCGGAAGCCGTCGAAGACCTCCATGGGCAGACCGCCGGGGTTGGCCGGAGTCTTCAGCATGATCGGCGGGATGGCGCCGATCAGCACCGCCTTGGCGACATGGTCGGCGCGTCCAAAGCGCGCGACGTAGCGCGCGACGACGCCACCGCCCGTTGAATGCCCGACATGCACCGCGTTGGCCAAGCCCAGGGCTTGGACGACTGCGTGCGTGTCGGCGGCGTAGGCGTTCATCTCGTTGCCATCGTCGGTCTGGGTCGAACGACCATGACCGCGCCGGTCGAAGGCGACGACCCGGAAACCCTTGGCGCCGAAGAACAGCATCTGGTTGTCCCACTCGTCGGCGGTCAATGGCCAGCCGTGGTGGAAGACGATCGGTTGGCCGGCGGGAGGCCCCCAGTCCTTGTAGAACAGCTCGACGCCGTCCTTGGTCTTGATCACGCCGCTGCTCGCTCGCGCCGGCTTGGCCGCAGTCGCTGCCTGGGTTTCTGACGGCGACAGCGCCGGCGCCGCGGAGAGGGCGGCCAGGCCAAGGCCGGACGTCATCACCGCGCGTCGTGACGCGGCTTGGTCTTTGGTTGAACGCTCGCTCATTTCAAACCTCCTCAGATGACCGACGCAGTCGGCTCGCGGAGGACAATCATCCCGGCGTTGAAGAAGGGCTTGAGCGCATCGAGCCCTTCTTGGACCCATGGGGCCTGACCGCGCTAATAGGCGAGAGTGGGGATCCGCGCGATCAGCAGGTCGGCGAGGGCCCGCAATCTCGGCAGGCGCCGCAGGTCCCGATGATAGCCCAGCCACTGCGTGCGGCTGGGCGGGTCCTCATCCAATTCGATCCGTTGGATGCCAGGGGCGGCGTCGCCCAGCGGCCGCGGCAGCACGGCCAGGCCGGCGCCCAGCGCGCAAAGCTGGGCCTGCACCTCGCGACTGTTGCTGCGCGAGGCGATCCTGGCGCCTGGCAGGCGGCGCGTGATCCAGCCGACGTCGGGCATGCCGCCGAACGCGGTGTCCATGACCACCAAGGCGTGTCCCGCTCCATCTCCAATCGGCTCTATGCAGTCCTCTGGGCGGCCGTACAGCCCATACGAGATGGTCACCAGGCGCCGGGCGAGCACCTCGGCCTCGCTGAACGGCACCATGCGCACGACGAGGTCGGCTTCGCGGCGCGCCAGGCTGTAGATGCGAGGATCGGTCAAGGTCTCGACCACCACGGCCGGGTGCAGTTCGGCCAGTTCGGCCAGGACCGGCGCGAGCAGCACGCGGGCGAACCAGTCCGA
This sequence comes from Caulobacter sp. CCH9-E1, assembly GCF_001556515.1. Taxonomy (GTDB): domain Bacteria; phylum Pseudomonadota; class Alphaproteobacteria; order Caulobacterales; family Caulobacteraceae; genus Caulobacter. The sequence continues at coordinate 93,108 of NZ_LSJA01000317.1, forward strand.
GCATGAAACGCGGAGCTCGCCCGCCAAGGCCGCGTCGCTGCCCGACAAGGCTCGCAGCAAGGCGAGCGACTCCGTCTCCATGCGTTCGGCGTGAGCCAGCAGCGTCTGGCCTTCGTCAGTCAGGACGAAGCCGTCCGCCGTCCGTTGGAACAGCGCCGCGCCGATCGCCGCTTCGAGCGCTTTCAGTCGGCGTCCCATGGTCGGCTGCGATTGGCCAACCCGACGCCCCGCGGCGCCCAGCGTGCCCTCCCGGGCGATGGCGAGGAAGATCGGAAGGTCGCTCCACTCGAACGGCGCCACGCATCACCCATTCAAAACTGAATGATTATCGTGCCAAGTCTTCTATTCCAGTCAATCCCGTTTGGATGATCTCTTAGGTTCAACCAACCGGAGTTGTTCCGATGAGCTCGATCCAAACCATGACCGCCGCCGTCGTGACGTCGCGCGACGGCCCCTTCACGCTTCAGCCTGTGGCGCGGCCGACCCCCGGTCCAGGCGAGGTGCTTGTCCGCGTGGAGGCCAGCGGCCTCAATCCTCTGGACCTGAAGATCCGCGCCGAGCAGGCAGCCCACGCTCGCAACCCGTTGCCGGCGGTGCTGGGCATGGACCTGGCCGGCGAGGTGGAGGCCGTCGCCGCGGACGTGGTGGGTTTCGCGCCGGGGGATCGTGTTTTCGGCCTCGTCGGCGGTGTCGGGGGACTGCAGGGCGCCCACGCCCAGTACGTCTCGGTCGACGCGGGACTTCTCGCCAAACGGCCGGTCAGCCTTTCCGCGCGCGCGGCCGCCGCCCTGCCGCTGGTGGCCATAACGGCCTGGGAAGGCCTCGTCGATCGCGCCCGGGTCAGACCTGGCCAGACCGTGCTGGTCCAAGGCGGCGCGGGCGGTGTAGGCCATCTGGCCGTCCAGATCGCTCTGGCCAAGGGCGCGCGGGTCTATGCCACCGCCTTGGGCGAGGCGGATCAGAGCTACCTTCGCGACCTCGGCGCGGTCGCCATCGACGGTGCGCGATCGGTCGCCGATTATGTCGGCGAGCATACCGCCGGCGCGGGCTTCGAGGTTGTCTACGACACCGGCGGCGGCGCCCTCTTGGACGCCTCGTTCCAGGCCGTCAAAAGGTTCGGCCACGTCGTCAGCTGCCTGGGCTGGGGCGTGCATGCGCTGGCGCCGCTCTCTTTCAAGCAGGCGACGTATTCGGGGGTCTTCACGCTTCAACCGCTGTTGAGCGGCGAGGGGCGCGGCCACTTCGGCGAGATTCTGACGGAAGTGGCGGCCCTGGCCGATCAAGGAGCGCTGAAGCCGCGCCTGCACGAAGGCCGGTTTGGTCTGGACGCCTTGGACGCGGCTTACGAGACGCTGGCTGGCGGCCGGGCAGGGGGCAAGGTCGTCGTCGATGTCGCGCATCCGTGACGCGTGCGTCGGCGGCCCTCAGCAGGCCGCCGACTACGCCTTCCGGCCTCTAGTCGGCGCGGTGGCCGGTGTCCGCCGCCAGCCCGCCCCAAGTGGCGAGGATCTCGCTGTCGCGGGCGTGCTTGGCGGCGATCGCCGCGACGGTATCGGCGCCCAGCGGCAGACGTACCGGGGGCGCGGGCATATTGGCCAATCGCAGGACGGCTTCGGCCAGCTTGGCTGGATCGCCGGGCTGCTGGTGGTTGAGCCCGTCCACACGGATGCGAACAGCGCCGGCCGTCTCGGCATAGTCGGCGATGGCCGGCTGACTGATCTTCAACGAGGTTGGGTCCAGGAAGTCGGTGCGGAAATATCCCGGCTCGACCGCGCTGACATGGATGCCCAGTGGCGCCAGCTCTGCATGAAGGGCCTCGGTGAGGCCTTCGACCGCGAACTTGGTGGCGCAATAGACGCCAAAGCCCGCCGCGCCCCGATAGCCACCGATCGAGGACATGTTGATGATATGGCCGCTTCGCCGGGCGCGCATGGTTGGCAGGACCGCTCGCGTCACCGCCAGCAGCCCGAAGACGTTGACGGCGAAGAGCTGCTCGATCTCTCCGGCGCTGGCCTCCTCGACCGCGCCTACCAAGCCATAGCCGGCGTTGTTGACGAGGACGTCGATCGGCCCGAACTGATCGAGGGCCGCCTGGACCGCTGTCTTGGCCTGCGCCGGTTGGGTCACGTCAAGCCGCGCGGCCAACAGGTTGGCGCGCTGGCCAAATCGCATGGTGACGGCGCTCGGGTCGCGCGCGGTGGCGACGACTCTATCGCCGGCCTGAAGCGCGCGCTCGGCGATCCGAGCGCCCAGGCCGCGGGCTGCGCCAGTGATGAACCAGGTCTTCATGGGGGAGAGCTCCTTGGGGCGCGACGGCCTTCGTCGAACCTGGCGAGCAGACTAGTTTCGACGCGCTCGCCTTTGGTGTTGTGCGGTGTTGCGCGCTGTGAAGACTCGCAAGCGGGCGGATCGCCATGGCGCTGACAGCCTCGGAGATCCGCGCGCCCAGGCCGTTGCAGCTGAGGGTCGCCGTCCTGCTGGATCAGGCGCTGGGCGCGCTGCCCGCCGACCCGATCGCAGCCCAGGTGCTGGTCGCCCGGGCGCGGGAACTTCTGGAGCCGCCGCCGCGCGACGAAAGCCGCGCGTCGGCGGGAGCAACCGGTTGCGTGCTGCCAACCTGGCGCGCGCGCCAGATAGTCGCCTTTGTCGACGATAATATCGGGCGCACGCTCTACAGCGCCGAGCTCGCCGGCGCGGCGAAGATGAGCACCGGCCAGCTTGGTCGGGCCTTGAAAGCGACCTTTGGCCTTTCGCCATCGGAATTCATCATGCAAAGGCGCCTGCTGATGGCCCAGCGTCTGATGCTGGAAACCGACGACGCCCTGGCGCAGATCGCGCAGCTTTGCGGCCTCTGCGATCAAGCCCACCTCAGCCGCGCCTTTCGCAAGGCCTACGGCCAGACGCCGGCCGCTTGGCGTCGCGGCGCGCGGGGCTAGCGCGCCCGCGGCCGCTTTCGTAATCGCCTAGGGCCGCGGCAGGGTGTCGAGCGCGTCCAGTGTCCGCGTCGAATAGACCAGGGCCGCGCCAGCGTTGATGGCGATGGCCACGCCTAGGGCTTCGGCGATCTCCTCGCGCGTGGCCCCCAGTCGATGGGCGGCCTCGGTATGAACCGTGATGCAGCCGTCGCACCTCAGGCTGATGGAGGCGGCGAGGGCGATCAGTTCACGCGTCTTGGCCTCGAGGTGGCCGGTCTTGGCACCCGCGCCGCTTAGCGTGGCGTAGCCGCGCACGGTGTCTGGCGAAAGCCTGCCTAGCTCGCCGACGCCTTTCATCAGCTGATCGCGATAGTCGTTCCAGTTGAGCATGGTCATCAGAGGGTCCTTTTTCCTGAGGCGATGGACGGACGGAGGATCAGAGACCCAGGGCGGACAGCGACGGATGGTCGGCTGGCCGCGCGCCGAGCGGCCAGAAGAACAGGCGCTCGGACTCGCTGATCGGCAGGTCGTTGATGCTGGCCAGACGCCATTCCATCAGACCCTCGGTGTTGAACTGCCAGTTCTCGTTGCCGTAGGAGCGGAACCAGGTGCCCGTCGCATCGCGCCATTCGTAGGCGAAGCGAACGGCGATGCGGTTGTCGGTAAAGGCCCAAAGTTCCTTGATCAGCCGATACTCCTGCTCCTTGTCCCACTTGCGGGTCAGGAACGCGACGATGGCTTCGCGGCCGGTGACGAAGTCGCTGCGGTTTCGCCAGACGCTGTCTGGCGTGTAGGCCTGGGCCACGGCGGCGGGATCTCGGCTGTTCCAGCCATTCTCGGCCGCCTGAACCTTCTGGCGAGCGGTCTCGAGGGTGAAAGGGGGAAGCGGGGGACGCATGGCGGCCTCTTTTGAAAGCGGTGGGAGGGGCGCGAGGCGCATGCGCTGCTCGCCCTTTGATGTGCGCACGGCCTGCGCGGCGCCACGAGTCAGGCGATGTGAAGTCTCGTGAAGTCTCCGTCGAACGATGTTATGTGACCGTGAGCTGCAACCTTCGCGACGTCTCACGCCTGGTCACGGCGCTTAACGCGCGCTCGGCGCGATGCGGGCCGATGCTCCTGTCATCACGACAAGGAGGCTCCCATGCACAGTATCGCCCTGACGGACGGCCCGACCTGGGCAAGGCCCGGACACGATATGGTCCGTGCTCTGATCGACGACGCGCTCAAGTCGCTGGACAGCGACCGGCACGCGGCGCGGACCTATCTGGGCCAGGCGCATAGGATCATCGATCGGGAACTGGATGTCGCGCCGGCGACTCCCGACAACACGCCACCCCGCCCCAAAGGCGCGCGTCTCACCGGCTGGCGATTGCGCCGTCTGGCGGAATTCATCGAGCAAAACATCGAACGGACCATCAAGGTCGGTGAGTTGGCTCGCGTGATCCGCATCAGCACCAGCCAGCTGGGTCGCTGCTTCAATGTTACCTTCGGCCTGACGCCATCGGATTACATCATGCGCCAGCGGCTCGAGCGGGCCCGGCACATGATGGTGAGCAGTGACGAGGGTCTGGCCCAGATCGCCTACGCCTGCGGGCTGTGCGATCAGGCTCACCTGACCCGCGCCTTCCGCAAGCATTATGGCTGTCCGCCGGCGGCCTGGCGCCGTAGTCACCGGGGCGGCCGCGAGACGGCCCAAACCCTGTGGACCAAGACGGAGGCGGTCGCGTGAGGCCGCCGCCCCCGCCCCGTGTTCGTCCTTACCGGGCGGTCCGCTCGGAAACCTGGTCGGACCTCAGCGCCGTCCTCGCTCGCGGCGAGGCCGGCGTGATCTTCGGGCGTCTCCAGGGGCTGCAGACGCCGAACGACGAGCGCCAAGGACCGCGTGGCGATTTGAACAATCGTGCTTGCGGACAAGCCAACGAACCCTGACTGTGGCGAACTGGCCGGCCCGCGGCGCTGACCTGGCGTCCGTCGCGGTTGTATCCGCGTCTTAGGAGGGGACAGTCGGTTTGGGGGACGCACGCGCCATCGACTCGGGCGAGGCCGCCGGCGCACGCCAAGCGCTGTTCGGTCCCTACGTGCTCGCCCCCGAGCAGCGATTGCTGACGCGGCAGGGCGTTCCCGTGGCCATCGGCGCGCGCGCGCTCGAGGTCTTGATCGCTCTGGTCGGTGAGCATGGTCGCGTGCTGACCCATCGACAGTTGATCGAACGAGCCTGGGCCGGTCTGACGGTCGAGGAGTCCAACCTGCGGGTCGCGGTTTCGGGGCTGCGCAAGACCCTGCGCGAGGGCGAGGAGGGGGCGCGCTACATCGAGAACGTGGTCGGCCGGGGCTACTGTTTCGTCGCGCCGGTGCGTTGGCTTAACCTTCCACCCGAGCATGTTCAGCCGTCGGCTGCTCCGCCAGCGGCCCATAACCTTTCCACCCGCCTGCCGCTGCCGGCCGCGCGCGTGATCGGGCGCGACGTCGTCGTCGATCGCCTTGTGACGACCCTGGGCGAACGGAGTCTGATTTCGCTCGTCGGCGCTGGCGGTCTGGGCAAGACCACGGTCGCGGCGCTGGTCGCCCAGGCCTTGAAGGCGCGGGCGGCGGTCGAGCCCGTGTTCGTCGATCTCAGCGCGGCTGACGATGAAGCCGCGCTGATCAAGGCGGTGGCGGCGGCCCTGGGCCTGGACGGACCGGGGCGCGAGCTCGAGGAGACGGTGATCACGGCGCTGGCCGGCCATCGGTTGCTGCTGGTCCTTGATGGATGTGAACACCTGGTCGAAGCGGTCGCGACGTTCTGCGATCGGCTCACCCGCCGGCTTGACGCCTATCGGATCCTCGTCACCAGCCGCGAAGCTCTTCGCGTGGAGGCCGAGACCGTCCACCTGCTCGACCCTCTGGACTTTCCACACGCCGATGACGCCGACGCCGCGGGCGAGCCGCTTGACTATTCGGCGGTGCAGCTCTTTGTCGAGCGCGCCGAAGTCAGCGGTCGACGGGGGCCATGGACTCAGGCGGAGACGCGCCTGGCGGGGGACATCTGCCGTCGGCTGGACGGCTTGGCTCTGGCGATCGAGCTCGTCGCCAGTCGCGTCGGGGCTCTAGGCCTCAGGGGCGTCGTCGACCTGCTCGATGAGAGCTTGGGGCTGCAGTGGCCAGGGCGCCGAGACGCCGCCCCACGCCACCAGACGCTTCAGGCGCTGCTCGACTGGAGCCATGATCTGCTGAACGCGCGAGACCAGCGGGTGCTGCGGCGCCTGGCCCTGTTCACTGGACCGTTCGGCTTGAAGGACGCCCATGCCGTGGCCGGAGACCCCGGCGACGACGCGCTCGAGGTGGCCAACGCCCTGACGAGCCTGGTCGACAAGTCGCTCGTCTGGACCTCCCATGGCGGCGCGGGACCCGTTCAGTTCCGGCTGCTCGACACCACCCGGGCCTATGCGCTGGCCAAGTTGACCCGCAGCGGGGAGGCCGCAACCATCGCCGAGCGTCACGCCAGGCAGGTCCTCGCGCGCCTTCAAGAAGGCGGCGGATCCGACGGATCGCTCTTCCAAAGACGCGCCCCGTCGGCGCCGCCCACCGTCGGGGATGTGCTCGCCGCCCTCAGATGGGCTGAAGCGGCCAGTCCCGACGATCTCTTTTCCAGTCTGGCGATTGGCGCTGCGCCCCTGATGCTCTCTCGCGCCCTGCTGGAGGACTGTGAGACCTGGTGCGTCCGCGCCTTGAACAGGCTGGCCGAAGGACGGCGGGGAGGGGGCGAGGAGCTGAGGCTGCTGGAAGCGATCGCGATCGCACGCATGTTCGGTCGCGGCAACCATGACGCCGTCCGCGAGACGATCGAGCGTGGCCTTTCGCTCGCGGAACGCCTGAAGGCGCGGGCCGATCAGGTGCAGCTGCTGGCCGGCCAGCATATCTTCCTCACTCGGATCGGCGAGTTCTCCGCCGCGCTCGACTGCGGACGCCAATGCGCCGAGCTCTGCGACGCCGCGCGCGATCCGGGCGGAGCGGCGCTGGCGCAATGGATGCTCGGCACTTCATTGCACCTGGTCGCCGACCAGCGCCGGGCCCAGGAGGCGATCGACCAGGGCTTTGCCTACTGGGCCGCGGCCGACACCGACGGCGCGGACGTCTTCGGATATGACCACAAGGTGCGCGCGATGATCGTGTTGTGTCGTGCGCTCTGGCTTCGCGGCGAGCGCGCGCGGTCGATCGAGGTATGCGAGGCCGCGGTGGTCGAAGCCGAACGCGGCGGCCGCCCGGTCAGTTTGTGCATCGCCTTGATCTACACCGCGACGGTGGCGCTCTGGGACGAGGACTGGGAAACGGCTGACCGCCTCGTGGTCCGTCTGATCGAACATTCGGCCCGCCACGGCATCGGCCCCTATCATGGGGTGGGCCTGGCCCTGGCCGGAGAACTGGATATCGGCCGCGGGCGATACGCCAAGGGTGTCGAAGGCCTAGGTCAGGCGTTGGAGCGCCTGGATCGGGAAGCCCATCGCATCCTCTCGCCCGCGTTTTCCGGGACGCTTGCTCAAGGGCTTCACGCCCTGGGTGAACATGCCAAGGCGCGCCGGCGGATCCTTGCGGCGCTGAAGGACGCCCGAGCGATCGGCCAGCACTACGATCTGCCAAGGCTCTATCTGATCGCCAGCGAGGTGCTCGCTGGCGATGGCGAGGATGTGAGGCGAGACTATGCCTGGCAGGCGCTTGAAGCCGCGCGGGCGGGGGCGGCGCTTAGCCTGGAACTCGCGGCGGCCATGGCGCTGCTGTCCTGCGACGCGGCGAAGACGCCTGGCGAGGCCCAAGACCGCGTCCGGCAACTATTGGCGGCGATGCCCGACCGCGATGGTCCCTTGGCCCGGCGAGCGGCCGACATGCTGTCAAAGCTTGCTTGAGCAAGGCGTTTTCACACCGATTCACGTCCCTGAACTGGCGACCGGGGCGATGGCGCACCAAGCTCGTGAAGCCGTCCGGAACGCCTTCGCGCCGCCGTGTGGCGATCGCGAACGAGCTCATAACGACATGCTGTCCTATCGGCGTAACTTCATCGGCGGCCGGCGACAAGCGCCGCTCGGCCGACTACGCGTCGAGGTCCGCTCCCCTTATGATGACACCTGGCTTGGCCAAGCGCCTTTGGCCGGCCCCGGCGACATCGACCTGGCGGTTCAGGCCGCGCGCGAGGCTTTGCAGCGACGAAGCTGGTCGGGGGCCAGTCTCGAGGCCCGCCTGGCGGTCCTCGAGCGCTTCTGGAATCTCTACGTCGCGAAGGCGGACGAGCTTGTCCTGCTCAGCGCCCGTCAGACCGCTCTGCCGGTGACCGCGGCGCGCGAGCTGATGGCTCAGGCTCTGAAGGCTGGCGAGGCGCGGTTGACGACGGCGCGCGGGGCCTTGGATGGATCACGCACCGACCAACGCCGCCCCGCCGGGGTGGTGGCCGCCGTCGCCGCCTGGAACGCCACCCAACCCAGCGCGGTTTCCTGGCTGCTGACCAGTCTGCTGGCGGGCTGCTCGATGGTTCTGGCGCTGCCGCCGGCCTGCCCGCTGGATGGTCAGGGGCTGGGCGACCTCCTGGCAGAGGCGGGGCTTCCCGACGGCGTGTTCAGTATCGTGGTCGCCGACGATGCGGCCTGCCTTGGGATGGCGGCGCATTCCGGGATCGACTGGCTGGCCTTTTCCGGCGACGCGACGTTGGCGGCCGACCTGGCCCGCGCGCGCGCGTCGGTCGGCAAGTCACTCGTTCTTGGCCTACAGAGCCGCGCGACCGGTATTCTGCTGCCGGACGCGGATCTCAACCAAGTGATCTCGGCATTGGGGCCAAGGCTGTTCCTGGCCAGCGGTCAGGGGCCATCCAATCCCAGCCGCCTGCTGGCGCCGCGACATCGCCAGGCGGAACTGGTCGAGGCTCTGTCCGCCCTGGCCGGGGCTCTGTCCATCGGCGATCCCCGAGACGCTCGCACGGTGATCGGACCACTGATTTCCCAAACGGCGCGGACGCGCGCGACATCCCTGCTTAGCCAGGCGGAGGACGCCGGGGCAGAGATCATCTTGCCAGCTGACGACGGATCGCCGAGGCAAGGCGCGGTCATGGCCCCGGCCTTGGCGGTCAACGTCTCGGCGACGATGAGCCTCTTCCGCAGCGAACCGTGGGCGCCGGTGGCGACGGTCATCCCTTATGGCGATCTCGATGAAGCGATCGCGGTCGCCAACACCCTGCCGGGCCGACCGAGCGCGGCGGTCTGGTCCGACGAACCCTCGATCGCCCTGGAGGTCGCAACCCGCCTGCAGGCCGCGCACGTCGCCTTGAACCCCAAGGTGTTGGTCGCCGACCTTGCGGCGGTCGCCCGCGAGCGCGAGGAGCCGTTCTTGCACCTTCAAGTGCTGACCAGCACGGAGTCCTGAGCCATGGCGCGTTTCATCCTCGTCCACGGCGCCTGGCACGGCGCATGGTGCTGGTCGCGACTCGAGACGTTGCTCCAGCGGCAGGGACACAGTGCGGAGGCCATCGACCTGCCCGGCGTTGGCGAGGCGGCGGCCGCGCTGGGGGGGATCGGTCTTGCCGACTGCGCGCGGGCGATCGTCGAGGCGATCGGCAACGAGCCGGTCTGGCTGGTCGGTCACTCGCTCGGGGGCGCGGCGATCGCAGCCGCCGCGGCGATGCGCCCTGACCGCGTCGAGGCGTTGGTTTACGTCGCCGCCAGCGCGCCGCTTGCCGGCGAGTCGCACCTTCAGGCGCTTGGTCTGGGTCCGGCCGGCGCGGCGGTTCCCAAGATGATCGTCGACGCCGAACGTGGGGTGGCGGCGCTGAGCCGGTCCGACCGCATCGCCGCCTTCTACTCAGCTTGTCCCGACGGGCTGGCCGGATGGGCCGCCGACCGTTGCGCGACCTGGCAGGCGCTGGGCCCCGCAGCGGAGCCCTTGCCGCGCGATCCGCCGGCCGACCTGGCGCGCTTCTACGTCCAATGCGCCCGCGATGAGACGATTCCGCTGGAAACCCAGGCGGCGATGTCGGCGCGCCTGGCCTTGGCCGGATGCGCGACGCTGGATACCGATCATTCGCCGTTTCTGTCCAACCCTGCCGCGCTGGCGGAAGCCATCGCCGAATTTGAAGGCTCGCTAAGCGCAACGCGCCGGGCACGTTCGTCACCAGGCTAGGCATATCCCGCCGCCCGGGCGATCGCTTTTGGGAACAGGTTGGTCGCGGCTTGGACGTCTGATCCGCGGCGCGTTTGTTGCGACGCTGTCCTCAGTCATAGACCGAGGAGGGTTTCATCATGAGCATCATGGGTCTGACGGCCGGTCAGTCCATTGCGAGCCTGTCGCGGAAAGGGGGCGCGCCCACCGCTTCGCCCTCGCCAGCCGACCCCATCCCACTTCCCAAGACTGCCTCGCTGCAAAGCCCGACGAGCCTGTTCGGGGCCGACACCGCCAACGGCTTTTCCTTGACGTTGCTGGGACCGCCCGGCGGTAGCCTGGACCCCACGCTCAAGACACTGCTGAACGGCCAACTGGAGCAGCTTGGCGCCGTCGACACCGACGCCGGCGCGAACGAGCTGGCGCCGGATGGGGCGCCGGCGGCGGGACGGTTCCGGACCCTGGACACCTTTCATATGGATCTGGGCGGCGGCCAATCCCTGGAGATCCACCACGGCCCGGCGGGGCAGGGCGAATACAATCCCGCCGCCATGCGGGCGATGATCGCCGCGCTCGAGGCCATGCGCCACGCGCTCGGCGATTCAATCGCCTGAGCGGCTCGTCGCCCCCGTTTGGGGGAGGGGAGGGCGACGAGCCTACCGAAGCTCGGGACGGAGAGCTTCGGATCCGGGTCACACGCCGCGATAGACGAGGCGCGTGAAGAGTTCAGGGCTGATGATCGCCTTGCCCCAGACCTCATCGAAGGCGGCGGTGGGGCGCGCGGCGATCACCTGATCGACGCTCAGGCCCTGGGCTTTGAGCTTGGCCACATTGTCGCGAATGGTCGCGAGCATCGCGCGATAGGCGATCAGATCGTCGCGACCGCCGACCGGTCCATGGCCCGGAACGACGATGGTGCGCGGTCCGGCCTGAGCGATACTGGCGTCGGCGGCCGCGATCATCCCGTCGATGCCGCCGCCGGCGACGTAGTCGATGAACGGGTAGAGGCCGTTCCACCAGGTGTCGCCGGTGAGCAGAATATCGGCCTGGGCGAAGTAGGCCGAGAGGTCGCCATCGGTGTGGGATGGCGCGTACGGGCGCAGGACGAGCTGGTCGCCGGCGAAGGCGATCGTCGTCGTCCCGGTGATACGCACGTCGGCGCGCCCGTCGGCCGCGACCGGCGTGAAGGTGTGGCCCCATTCCTCGACGCGAATGGTCTCCTCCAGATGGCGGGCGGTGTTGGTGTGGGCCACCACGACCGCGCCGTCCTGGCGCGCCCAACTGTTGCCGTCGGTGTGATCCCAATGCCAGTGGGTGTTGATCGCATACCTTAGCCGACCCTTGCCCACGCGCTTGAGCGCCGTCCGCATCTTGGTCTTGGACAGCGCGATGCCGTCGTCGACCAGCAGCAGACCCTCCGGACCGCCGATGGCGGCCATGTTCCCGCCAGAGCCTTCGACGAGATAGACGCCGCCACGCAGCGGCGTGAGGGTGACGTCCGCAGCGGCGGCCGCCTTGTTGATGTTGGCGTAGGGCGTCTGTGCGGTCGCGGCGCCGGGCTGGACGCCGAGCAGGCCTGCGAGGGCGATGGCGAGAACCGCGCCATGGCGCGAGAGGGGCTGGGGATCGCTCATGGTTTTTTCCTTGAATTTCGGCGCGACGGCAACCTGTCGCGTCCCCGGAGAATGCGCCCCGCGTCATCAGCGGGCTTGAAGCCGGGCCGCACGCCTTTGGCTGAACGCCGCCTCCAGGTCCGTCATCCGGTCTGAGCGGCGTCCGCCTCGAGACGGTGGAACACCGGCGCGACCGTCCACGACACAGTGTTCTGGTCTATGGCGTCATGGACGGGCGAGTTGGCGAGCTCGGACATCAGCCGGCCGGCTGCCGCCCGACCTTGCGCGGCGCTCGCCCAGACCAACATGTCGATGATCTGACCGTCCGCGTCCTGGGCGATCTGTCGCGACACGAAGCCGGGTTGGCGCAAGAGCCAGGGATCGACGTCGGCGTTGGCGCGGATGAAGTCACCGATCGTCAGCCCTTCGACGAGATCGAAGCGGGTGATTTCAATGGCCTGGGATGGAACGGGCTTGGTCATGAGAACCCTTGATCGCTAGAGGTCGAGAACAAGATCTGTGGCCGGTCTGGCGCAGCAGAGCAGCGCTTCGTCCGCGGCGTGTTCCGCCGTCGGCGCGATGTCGTAGGCCACGGCGCCCGACAACATCTTCGTTCGGCAGGCGCCGCAGACGCCTATGCGACAACCCGATGGGGGCTCGAGCCCCGATTGTTCGGCGAGGTCCAGGAGGCTGCTGCAATTCCTCGACCATGGCGTCGTCTTGCCAATGGACGCGAAGGTCACGAGCGCGCTGGGCGACGCCTCCCTGGTCGTCTCGGCGCTGTTTTGGGGGAGGGAGGCCGGACCGAAAGCCTCGCTGTGGATGCGCTGGGGCGCGACGCCGAGCCTTGGCAGTCCTTCAGCCAGCGTCCGCATGAAGCCAGGCGGACCGCAAAGATAGAACTCGTAGTCGTCAAGCGGCAGCGTCCGGCGGATGAGGTCGAGATCGATACGGCCCGCCAGGACGCCGCGCGCCAGATCCTCGTCACGCGGAGCGTCATAGGCGGTGATCACTCGAAGACTGGCGTGGCGGCCAGCCAGACGCATCACATGATCGGCGAAGGCGTGTTCTTCCCCGCTCCGCGCGCCATGGAAGAACCAGACCGGCCTGTCAGGCGTCTCGGCGAGCAGCCCATTCAGCATCGCCACCATCGGGGTGATCCCGATGCCGGCCGAGACCAGCACCACCGGCCGCTGCGATCGAGCGTCGAGCACGAAGCCGCCCCTGGGCGGCAGGGCATCCAGTGTGTCGCCGATCTTGGCCTGATGAAGCCAGCCCGAGGCGGCGCCCTGGCGCTTGACGCTCAGGCGATAGTAGCGGCCGTCGAAGCGATCCGAAATCGTGTAGGTGCGCGTCAACCGGTTGCGGCCGATCGGCAGGCGAATGGGCAGGAACTGGCCGGGGGTGAAGGAGGGCAGCGCGCCGCCATCCTCCCGCTCAAGCCAGAGGGAGCGCACCCAACGGGTTTCGTCGAGGATGCGCACCACGCGTAGGCGCTTGTAGTCCCGCAGACCCCAGTCCGCCAGTGACCGGCTCGCCCAGGATCCAGTCCGCTCCAGATAGGGAGAGAGGCCGACATCGCCGACGGCGCGCAACGGCAGGCTGGCGGGAACGCGGACCATGCGATCGACGGTGAAGCGCAACAGCCGCTCGGCGCCGGCATAGGCTTCCACCTCCGGTCCGTCCCAGACGATTTCCGCCGTAACGGCCAGATGCAGCAAGTCGCCGGTCGCGAAGTCGGGGAACACCAGTCCCGCGCGCGGATCGAGGGTGAGGTTTCCGAGTGTGTTGAAGAGGTAGTTGCCGACGAAATCGGGGGCGGTCAGAACATCGCCCTCGACCCGCACGAAGCCGGGTTTGCCGCCGCGATGAGAGACATCGACGCCGTCGACCGGATTTTCAGCCTGCCCAGGCGGCGCGGCCGAGGCGATGAAGAAGGTGTCGGCCGCGGCGATCAAGGCGCGCGCGGCCTCATCCAGGCCCGACTGTCGCGTGGCCGGCTCGAGGCCCCGCGGCGGCGCGGCCTCGAACGCCCGCGTCTGGATGTACTGAGGACAGTTACCGAAGCTCTGATCGACGGCGATGACGAAACCCCTCTCGTTCAGCGCTTCGATCCGGCCGTTGAGGCGGTTTCTACGCCGCGTGGGCAGCTCTATGCCCAGCACGCCGACCGCGCCGCCCAGACGCAGGCCCGCGAGCGCGGGGTCTTCCGAGTGGGGGAGAGCTCCCACCACCAGGCTCGTCGCCGTCGGCGCGTGGGCAAAACCGGGGGCGGATCCAATCAGGGTGGCGCAAGGCCAGTCGTCGTCGCCGCGCACGCCCAACACTAAGAACGGGACCTGCGCGAAGAAGGTCTGGTGCTGTTCGGGCATCTCGCCCCGGATCACCTTGCGGCCAAGGGTCTCGATCCGTTCACGGACGCCCACGCGCTCCTGCACCGCCTGTTCTCCGGCGTGGAACGGCGAGCGCGCATGCGGCCAGACGGGCAGTGAGGGCGAGGACATTGTCGTGACCTTCAGAGCTGATCTCAGGCGAGCCAGCAGCTGGCGAGATGAAGGCTGGCCCCGCGTTCGACCTCGATCATCAGGCGAGCTTCGATCGGCGAGGGAATGTGTTCGGCTTCAAGCTTCGAAGCCTGCGCGGATCGAGAACTCGGTGCGTCCGCATGCGGACGCGCCGAGTGGTCGAAGTCACGCGGGCGAGCGCGCTTCAAGCCCGCAGGCCCACGCGCGAGATCGGCATCGGCACGAAGCCCGGCAAGGCCTCGATCCGCGCGATCCACGCCCGTACCGCGCCGTAGTCGTCCAGAGCGACGTTGCCCTCCGGCGCATGGGCGACGTACGAATAGGCCGCCACGTCGGCGATGGTGGGACGAGAGCCTGCCAGGTAGTCCGATCTCGCCAGCTCATCGTCCATCACCTTGAGGATGGCGTGAGCCTTGGCGATGGTCCTCTCCGGATCGAGCTTGGCCCCGAACAGGGTGATAAGTCGCGCCGAGGCCGGGCCGGAGGCGATCTCGCCCGCGGCGATCGACAGCCAACGCTGGACGCGGGCGGCCTCCTCCGGAGTCTCCGGCAGCCAGTCAGTCCGACCCGCCTTCTTGGCCAGATAGACCAGGATGGCGTTGGAGTCGGCGATGCTGGTCGTTCCGTCCTGAAGCACCGGCACCTGGCCCAGGCTGTTCATCGCCAGGAAGGTTGGCGACTTGTGCTCGCCCTGGGCGAGGTCGACGTCAACGATGTCGGCCTTTTCGCCCAGGAGCGAAAGGAACAGCCGGGCGCGGTGGGAGTGGCCGGAGAGGGGGAAATTATAGAGCGTCATGGACATGGTGAGGACCTTCCGAGGAAGCTGGCCGAAACCATAGGAAGCGGCGTTCGACGAGCGGACCGGTATGGTCAGCCATGGACGCGTTGGGCGGCTTGAAGCCGCGCCGCACGCCCTTGGATGATCGCGTCCCGCGCCATCAGATCATGTAACCGCCAGCCACCTCGATCGACTGGGCGTTGATCCAGGCACCTTCATCGGACAGCAGGGCCGCCACGACTTTGCCAACGTCGTCCGGCTCGCCAACGCGCCCCAAGGCGGTCTGTCCCGCGAGAAGCGCTTCGAAATCCGCGGGCAGGCCGCCGCCGAGTTCGGTGCGTATCGCGCCGGGTGACACGGCGTTGGCGCGGATGCGCCGATCGCCGAACTCCTTGGCCATGTAACGGGTCAGGATCTCGAGCCCG
Source organism: Caulobacter sp. CCH9-E1 (assembly GCF_001556515.1). GTDB lineage: Bacteria > Pseudomonadota > Alphaproteobacteria > Caulobacterales > Caulobacteraceae > Caulobacter. Next base: position 108,480 of record NZ_LSJA01000317.1, read on the forward strand.
CCCTTGAACGCGGCATAGGGAGCGACACCGGCGGTGGCCGCGCGGGTCGTGGCGCTGGTGATGTTCACGATGGCGCCGCCGTCGGCCATCAACGGGAGCAGGCTCTGGGTCAGGAAGAACGGCCCCTTCAGATGCACGTTCAGGAGACCGTCGAACTGCGCTTCGGTGACGCTTGCGATGGGCTCGAAGAGGCCGTGGCCGGCGTTGTTGACCAGGAAGTCGAAGCGGTCGCGCGCCCAATAGGTTTCAAGCGCCTGGGCGACGTCGTCGCGGAAGGCGATGAAGCTGGAAACTCGGGAGACGTCGAGCGCCAAGGCCTTGGCCTTGCCGCCCATCCCCGCGATCTCGGCGACAACCTCTTCGGCGCCTTTGGGATGGCTGTTGTAGGTAACGATCACGCCCATGCCGCGTCGGGCGCACTGCAGAGCCGCGCTACGACCCAGACCTCGACTTCCGCCCGTGATGATGACGACCGACATTTTTGCTTCTCCGCGTGATGTGTCCGGCGGAGATAGGTCGGAGGCGTCGTCTCGGCGCTGGGAGATCCTGGCTTATCCTTGCCTGATCCTGCTTTGCGCTTGCGCGCGGCCTAGCAACCGCTCAAGCAGTGCGCATGGAACAGCCCTTGGACGAATTGCGCCGTCTGGCGGCTGGCGCGGAAAGCCGGCGAACCGAAACGGGCATACCGCGGTTGGCGATGGCCCAGGGCGCCATTCCCGAGCACGAACTGGCCGCAGTCTATGAGCCGATGCTCAATTTGATCCTGCGAGGATCAAAATCCATGACCATCGGCGACAAAACGCTGCGGTATGATCCGGCGAGCTATTTCGTGATGTCGGTCGACTTGCCGGCGGTTGGAACGGTCCAGGCCGAACCGACTGGCGAACCCTATCTCGCCGTCAGTCTGACGCTGGACCGAGCTGTGATCGCATCGCTTCTTGAGCAGGCGCCGCCTTCGGTCGGGAAGGAGCGCGGCTATTCCGTCGGCGCGACAACGCCCGAACTGCTCGATGCCTGGGTCCGGTTAATGCGGCTGATGGAGCGGCCCGAAGACATTCCTGTCCTCGCGCCCGTTTATGAGCGTGAAGTTCTTTACCGCGTGCTCCAGGGGCCGCAGGGCTGGCTGCTGCGCGACATCGCCGCGCCGGGCGCGGCGCTCTCCGGCGTTCATGCGGCAGCACGATGGATGCGGGAGCACTTCGATCAGCCCGCATCGATTGACGATCTGGCGCGCTTGGCCGCCATGAGCGTCTCTGCGTTCCACCGCCGCTTCAAGACGGTGACCAGCATGACACCTCTGCAGTTCCATAAGACGATCCGCCTGATCCAGGCGCGACGCCTCATGGTGACCGAGGGGCTGGGCGCAGCAGCGGCGTCCAATCGCGTGGGCTATGAAAGTCCGTCGCAATTCAATCGCGAATACGCCCGGCTGTTTGGTCGTTCACCACGCCGGGATGCTGCGGCGCTGATAGGCCAGTGGCGATGTGCTGGAGGAGGTGAGAGATAGCGGGAGCGTACGCTGGCGTATTTTGGGGCGCTTCTGGTGCAGAAAAGTGCGCGAAGATATACAGTACAGATCTGTATTCCTGTTTGTCTCATGTTGGAAAAGTTGAATTTGTCAACAAATATAAAGTCTAATAAAATCGGCATCTTAGTAATTTGACGTATCTCTTGACGCGATAACGATCTCGTGAGATATTTATGCTAATGAAATCAGAAGCTTATTGCTGAGTTGATGATCGAGTGGGAGTGACGGTAACATAATACCGCATTCGCCGGATTTTCATGCGGCGTCTCACACTCGGCTTGGCGGCGTCGGCGGATTGCCTTGCGCGCCTTCTCGGAGCCCTGTGATCTGTAGGGAACTCCGGTTGCGGCGCTGTGTAAAGCCGTTGCCAAGCGGCGTAGTACTGTGGCGTGGAAGGGCAGGCAATCGGCGGGTTCGCCGGCGGCGAGGACCGCTGGACGATCGAAATCGATGCGTCGTGTGGTGACCGGACCTGACTCTCCACCGACGTTGGGAAGGTCCGCTCCTGGGCACTGCGCTGGAACCCAAATCTAGTGTGCACGCCGCGTCCGGTTCTGACTGAGGCTGTGTAAAAACTCGCGGACGTTGGCGCCGTAGCATGGCGGTTCCGGCGCG
>NZ_LSJA01000031.1 GCF_001556515.1 Caulobacter sp. CCH9-E1
GGCCTCACCTCAAGGTTTGTGCGCTAAACCTCGGCTAAAAGTACGAACCAAGAACACCTGTTATGCGGCGTAATGTCTGTCGCCCATTGGGTCGTTCAACGGCCTCATGCCGCGGTGCTTCGCCGCATCCGCCCAGAGGTAGTCACCGGTCAGCCCGATATGGGCCCAACTCATCGGCGAAAGATGGGCAAGAAGGTCGTCGGGCGCAACCTGCCCCCTCTCCCGCAGATGCTCGACGGCACGCTGCATATATAATGTGTTCCAAAGCGCGATTGCCGCGATCACCAAGTTCAGTCCAGAGGCGCGATGCTCCTGGTTCTGCAGTGTCCGGTCGGCGATGCGGCCCTGCTTATGGACAAACACCGCCTGGGCCAGAGCGTGGCGGGCCTCGCTTTTGTTGAGCCCTGCCTGACAACGCCGGCGCAGCTCCGGACTTTCCAGCCAGTCGAGGGTGAACAGTGTGCGCTCGATCCGGCCAACCTCGGCCAGGCCCATGTCGAGGCGGTTTTGCCGTTTGAACGCCGACAGCTTCTTGAGCATCACCGAGGGTGCGACGGAAC
>NZ_LSJA01000318.1 GCF_001556515.1 Caulobacter sp. CCH9-E1
GCTGACCTCGACGTTTCTGATCGCCGAGGTCGTCGCCGGCATCGCCTTCAACAGCCTGGCGCTGCTGTCAGACGCCGCGCACATGTTCACCGACGCCGCCGCCCTGGCCATCGCCCTGGCGGCGATCCGGGTCGGCCAGCGCAAGCCCACCGAGGACTTCACCTTCGGCTATCGGCGCTTCGAGATCCTCGCGGCGGCTTTCAACGCCATCCTGCTGTTCGGCGTCGCCATCTATGTTCTGGTCGAAGGCGTCAAGCGCATCCTCAACCCCGAGCCCGTCGGCTCGGTGGGGATGTTCATCGTCGCGGCGCTGGGCCTGGTCATCAACCTGATCTCCATGCGCCTTCTGGCCAGCCACAAGGACAAGAGCCTCAACGTCAAGGGCGCCTATCTCGAGGTCTGGGCCGATATGCTCGGCTCGCTGGGCGTGGTCGTCGGGGCCATCGTCATCAAGATCACCGGCTGGCGGTTCGTCGACCCGATCGTGGCCATCGGCATCGGCCTGTGGGTGCTGCCGCGGACCTGGATCCTTTTGAAGGACACCACCCGAATCCTCCTGGAAGGCGCGCCTCCCGGAATGGCCCTGGCCGGCGTGCGCAAGGCCATTACCGAGGCCCCTGGCGTGGCCAGCGTTCACGAGCTGCATCTGTGGACCACGGGCGCGGACCAGGCGGTCTGCACCGTCCATGTCGTGCTGACAGAGGGAGCGCAGGGCGAGGCCGTGCGCACGGCGATCGCCACCCGACTAGAGACCGACTTCGACCTGCACCACGTCACCATCCAGACCGAAGTGACCGAGTGCGGAGAGGAGGGGCGGCACGCTTAGGCGGCCGGCCCTCAATCTGCTGGCCGCCCCAGACCTTGGGGCGCGCCAGACTTTAGAGCGTGAGGTGACGCGTGAACGAAGACGACCTGCACATCCTGCGGATCTACCTGGACGCCGGCGCGACCCTGAACGGGGTCGCCTATGACGCGGTACTTATGGCGCGCGCCCGCGAGATGGACATCGCCGGCGCGGCGGTGCTGCGTATCGAAGAAGCCTTTGGCGAGGCGGTGCTGCACGGCGCCAAGGCCCGCGACCTGGCTCCCGAACAGCATCTGATCGTCGAGATGGTCGACAGCCGCGCCAAGCTCGACGCCTTGGCCGCGACCTTGGAAGTGGCCGCCGATGTGGGGTTGGCGACCATCGGCAAGATCCAGGTCGTCGCCTATGGCGGCCACCGACACCGCACCGGGGCCGCGACCGCCTAGCGCGGAGCCAGGCGCGTCCCGACCCGCCCCCACGGCCAGTTTTCAGGAGCAGCACATGACCAATCCCAATCCCCCCAAGCCCGACGCGGCGACCAGCACCGATGGCAAGCCGTCGTCATCCCCGGAGCCCGCGCCCCGCAAGGACGGCGGCATGATCGACGAGGGCGGCCCGACGGGCGGCAATGTCGAGGGCGTCGAGAGCGAAACCGAAACGCGCCGCGATGGCGGCATGCTCGGCGAGGGCTAGGCCATCAACATCCCGGGGGGGACCATGTATCCAGCCGATCTTCGATCTCTGACCGGCCTGCGCATCGTCGCGGCCGCCTGGGTGCTCGTCTACCACTTCCGCAATCGCCTCGGTCTCGACCTCGAACGGTTCGGTCTGATCGCCAAGGGTTATCTCGGGGTCGATCTCTTCTTCATCCTGTCGGGCTTCATCCTCTCCCATGTCTATCTGAAGGCCTGGTCCGAGGGGCGCTTCCGATACGGTTCCTTCCTGTGGGCCCGCCTGGCGCGGCTCTATCCGGTGCATCTGCTGACCCTGGGCGCGACCATCGTCCTCTGGGCCCTGGGCCGCTGGGCCGGCGCCAGCTTCGAGACACAGGCCTTCGATCCCAGCGCCATCCCGCAGCATCTGGTGCTGATCCATGCCTGGTGGTCGACGCCAACCGTGCAGTGGAACTTCCCATCCTGGTCGATCTCGGCCGAATGGTTCGCCTACCTGCTGTTCCCGGCGGCGGCCGTCGCATCCATCGCCTTACGCGCGCGTCCCGTTCTGGCCGTGGTGCTGGCGATCGTCCTGTTCTTCGCGCTCGACGGGATCGTGCAGACCTTCGGCGGATCGCTGACCCGGTTGACCGCCCAGGGCGGGGCGTTGCGGATCGTGCCGTCCTTCGCCATGGGCGTGGCCCTGCATCGGTTGGGCGCGACACGGTCGATGTCGCCGAGGCTGGCGCTGCTGGGTACGGGTCTCGCGGTGGTCTGGATCGTCTTGTCCACCGCCCTGGGTCTGGCCGATCGTTGGATCTGGCCGGGCCTGGCGGCGCTGATCTTCTGCCTGGCGGAAACGGACAAGGCTGGGCGCGCCACCCTCCTGGCCGCGCCGCTGGCGGTCTATCTCGGCGAGATCTCCTACGCGGTCTACATGACCCACTTGCCGGTCGACATCGCCTATTTCGAAGTCCTGGACCGCCTGCCGGCGCCGCCGACCGGGGTCTGGGCCTGGGGCGCCAGGTTCGGGGTCCTGGCGGTGTGCCTCCTTGTGTCGGTGGCGGTCTATCACGCGGTCGAGCGACCGGCCCGGCGCTGGCTGCGGGAGAACGATCCGTTCCGCGGTCCACCAGTGTAGGGCGAGCCGAGCCCCAGGGCCCGCCGGGCGAACCCGGCGGGCGCGCCAGGTCGGCGCTCTAGCCTTTGTCAGCGGTGGTCTCCGGGCGCCGGAGCACTTCGCCGTGGGCGCGGATCGGTTCTACGGCGCCGCCAAAGCCGATCACGAAGGTGGAGTCGAAACCGCCCCAGCTGATCGACACGTGGGCCACGAAGATCAGCGGTTCACGCACCTTGACGATCGATTGCAGGCGTCGACCGCGGCGAGCGAAGTCGAAACGCTGGCCCAAGCCGTCCGGACGGATTGTGGTCACGACCACGTCGCCGGGTTTGAGATCGTGGTCACGGCAGGTGATCACGAACCGCCAGCCGGCGTGGCGGCGCACGATGTCCAGCCGAAAGCGCCCGTTCTCAAGATCGATCCGGTGTGGGTCGTCGTCGGGTTGTTTGTAGAGGCTGAGGATCTCCTCGGCCTGCCGTTGCCAGAGCCAGACCAGGCTGGCGATCAGGACGATCAGGACCAGCAGCACGGCGGCCGTCACGGCCCAGGGATGGGCGGCGGCATAGAGGGTGAGGTCATGGATCGGGCTCACGGAGCGACGCTCCGGTGATCAATCGACGACAGCAGAGTGGAGGCGCGCGCGGGCGCATGGAGCCGCGACGTGCGGCCTGAAGATTTCAGAAACATGGGAATCCTCGAACACGAAGGACGCGGCCAGGGCCGCGCGGTCTAGGCGATAGGTTCGAGGTCGGATCTGGGCGGGCGGTCTTGCGGGTTGCCGGTCAGGCCGGCGCGGTGGTCATTGTCCAGCCGGAACCGAGCCGCTGCAGTGGCCGCGATGGTCGGAGCGTTGGCGTTCGCGACCTGATCGTGAAGGGGCGGGCCGTCGGCATGGTGATGATGCGCGCCCGAGGCCGGCGCCTCGGATGCGTGAGGATCGGTCGGGGTCTGAACCGCGCTCGGTCTCACGGAGGTTGAAGCGTCCTGCGTCTCGGCGACCGCGGGTGCGGCCGCTTGGGTCAAAGCGCTGGCGGCCTGAACGAAGTCCGCGTCGAGATGGGCCTGCTCGACCGGCGCCTGCACGGACAGCCCCGCCATCAGCAGGGCGGCGAAAGCCACCAATGCCTGTCGAACGGTTTTGAACGCAGCGAGGCCCACGGTTCCCCCGGGTGAATGAACCGGCGCATTGTCGCGCCTTCGGTTGGGTTCTTCAACGCTGGATGCCCGGTCTGGGGTCGCTAGGCTGTGGTTTCGGGTGGCGGGGGCGGTGTCAGGTCGAGGCCGAGGCGCGCTTGGCCAAAGCGCAGGATCAGATAGCGGGTTGCGCGCTCGAGACCCAGGATGGTCGGGGCGCGCTCCAGGATCTTGCGGAGGTCTTTGTCGTTGACGACGGGCTGGCCGCCTTGGACGTCGTTGAGCCGGTGGCTGGGCTCGACCCAGCCCGCGAATGACTGGCCAGTATGGACGAAGCGGCTTCGCAGGTCGTAGGCCGCGCCGATGGACGCCTTGAAGCTGTCGGGCTGGAAGCACCAGAATGCCGCCTCGGCCTCGCCCCCATCGAAGAAGGGCTGGTCGATATAGTCCACGAAGGTGGTCACGAACCGTCGCTTGATTTCGAACAGTCGCTTTCGCAGCGTGCTGCCGGCGGCCTTGCCGTCGGGCAGGTCCTTCTCGATCCGCTGCAGGAGAGCCTCCAGCTCCGGGTCGAGCAGCCGCCCGCCGGCCGGGTACTGGGCTTCGGAGATGATCTCGCCGGCCGTGATCAGGTGCAGATAGGCCTGTTCGGGATCGTGCTCGCTGCTCTGTAGCGCGCGCATGTAGAAGCGGCACGCAGCGTCGAAGGCGTGCAGGGCCGGGATGTCGCGCGTGCCCGTCCAGACGGGATAGAGGCGGGTGACCTCTTCCAGGTTCAGCAGGACGGGCAGGGTCTTGCGCGGACGGTGGTTGTTCTGCGGCAGCTCCGGATCGGTGAAGGTCGAGAACGCGCTGAGATCGGGCAGGTTGAAGATGCCATCGTTCTGCAGCGAGCCATGGGCGTCGAAGCGCTTGCCGAACAGCACGCTCATCCCGGCCGCGAACATCTCGCCGTAGCCGGCATATTGCGGGACCACGACGCCTGGGGCCTTCTCGTAGTCGTCGGTCAGAAACGCAGCCACGAAGGCGCCGCGCGCATGGCGATCGGCCAGCATCCTCTGGCGTGCCGCCCGGTTTCCAAGGCTGGGCCAGGCGTGGGTGATCAAGAGATCATCGCCGGCGAACTCGCCGATGAACCAGCTGGTCGATGAGATCAGGACCCGCTGGACGCGGTTGGATGGGCGCAGCCCCTCGGTGATCTTCGTGTCGGTCAAAGAGAGCTTCCGTCGCCTGTCCGGGAGTCATTCGCATCCCGCAGGGGCGGGGGCCGTGAAGAGAATACGTCCTGGGCCAGAGGCCCAGGACGGTGGTGGGGCGCTTTAGCAGACCAAGGTGAGGCCTCCGCTGTTGCAGAGGATGAGCGCCTGGTCGCCGACGACAAACATGTGGAAGCCGCGGCGGCGAACCTCGGCTTCGAGCTGTTCCATGGAGGCGAAAAGATTGACCCAGCCGATATTGCGGCGAACGAGCCCGCCGTTGCGAGCTTGGCGGGATTGGAAAATGCGTTGAATAAATGGATTATACAATTTATAACTCTCTTATTGATTTCAGTTCATCTGATTTCTTTCTCAGTCGTCGGTTTGAAGGGCGCTGAAAACGGATTGAGGGAATCCCAATCCTACTTCTATACTACCACAAAACTTGCCTCTTGTCAAGCTTGGTTAACGGCGTTCGCTGACCGGCGTCGCTGTTGCGGGCGTCCAAATGGGCTACTCGGGGCGCCGCCCGGCGCTTTCGCGCCAGGCTCTGCCTGATCCGGCGAGCGACCGGCGGGCACGCTCGGTCCCGCGGCTTTCGCCGCTCCCTCGGGCGCGCCCCTGCGGGCAGGCTTTTGGCCTGCCGCCGGACGCTCGACGCCGCCTCCCGCCACGCGCTGCGCGCGGGCTCCTGTGCAGGCTTCATTGTCATGAGCGCCCGCTGACGCGGACGCGCCAGCTTAGGGCTCCGCCCTCGGCGCACTTCGGATCGGCTTCCGCCCAGCTTCGGCCGGCCCTTGGCCGTCCTGCAGCCGGGTCCCCGCGAAGCCGCCCCTCCGTTTGCACACCCGGTCTCGCCGACGGGCGTCGGGGTCAGGCGCGCTTTGCGCCTGACCCCGAGCACCTAGGAGAAAATTCCTATGACCGAGCAAGACCATACCGCCGCCATCGCGGCCCTGAACGACGCCTGCCGCGCCGAGCCCGGCGCGGGCTGGGTATTGACCCAGGGCGTTCACGCGCTGCCTGAGGGCGACAAGCTGAAGGCCTTCGCCGCCGTGACCGCCTTCACCGACTTCCACGAGGACAACAACCCGCACGGCGAGCGCGATTGCGGGGCCTTTATGGTCGGCGACGCCAAGCTCTTCTGGAAGATCGACTACTACGACCTCGACCTCTGCATGGCTTCGACCGATCCGGCCGACCCGGCCGTGACCAAGCGGGTGCTGACCCTGATGCTGGCCGAGGAATACTAGGCCTGGCGCCAGAGGCGGCCGGGGCGGGGAGGGCGCTCCGGCTTGCTGGGCC
>NZ_LSJA01000319.1 GCF_001556515.1 Caulobacter sp. CCH9-E1
AACCCCTCATCCGACCCGCTTCGCGGGCCACCTTCTCCCGCAAGGGGAGAAGGGAACTCAAGCCTTGACCAGTTGGCCGCAGATGAAGGCGTCCTCGCCGGCGTTCAGCAGGGCCGCCAGCACCGGCTCGGCGTCGGCCTGAGCGACGATGATGATGAAGCCCACCCCACAGTTGAACGTGCGGCGCATCTCGTGCTCGGAGATGCCGCCGGTCTTGGCCAGCCAGTCGAACACCGGCGGCATTTCCCAGGCGTTCCAGTCGAACTCGGCGGCCAGGCCCTCGGCGATGGCGCGCGGCGGGTTTTCGATCAGGCCGCCGCCGGTGATGTGCGCCCCGCCTTTGACGCGACCCGACTGCAGCAGGGGCAGCAGCGACTTCACATAGATGCGGGTCGGGGCCATCAGGGCCTCGGCCAGGGTCTTGCCATCCTCAAACGGGCAGGGGGCGTCCCAGGAGAGACCCGAGCGCTCGACCACGCGGCGGACCAGCGAATAGCCGTTGGAGTGCGGACCCGACGAGCCCAGGCCGATGATGATGTCGCCCGCCCGCTGCTTGTCGAGCTTGGGCAGGACGCCGTCGCGCTCGACGGCTCCCACGGAGAAGCCCGCGAGATCATACTCTCCGTCGCCATACATGCCCGGCATTTCGGCGGTCTCGCCGCCGACCAGGGCCGAGCCCGACAGCTTGCAGCCCTCGGCGATGCCGGCGACCACGCTCTTGGCCGTCTCGACGTCCAGCTTGCCGGTGGCGAAGTAGTCCAGGAACATCAGCGGCTCGGCGCCCTGGGCCAGCAGGTCGTTGACGCACATGGCCACGAGGTCGATGCCGACCGTGGCGTGCATGCCCGCGTCGATGGCGATGCGCAGCTTGGTGCCGACGCCGTCGGTGGTGGTGACCAGCAGCGGATCGTCATAGCCGGCCGCCTTCAGGTCGAAGAGCGCGCCGAAACCGCCCAGGCTGGCTTCCGCCCCGGGGCGGCGGGTGGCCTTGGCCAGGGGCTTGATCGCGTCGACGAGCGCATTGCCCGCGTCGATATCGACGCCCGCCTGGGCGTAGGTAAGGCCGTTGGGCTGATCGCTCATGAGCTCGCTCTTACGTCTCTCGGAGGACGGGAACATCCTCCGAACTCGCGGAAATTTTGCGTCCCGGCCCAGCTTCGTGCGTCTTGACGCTTGCAGACTCGGGGGTGCGCGAGGCTATTAGCAGCGGATGAAGCCGATCACCACCACCGCCGAGCTGGCGGCGTTTTGTAATGAGCTGCAGGGCGAGCCTTTCGTCGCGGTGGACACAGAGTTCATGCGCGAGACGACCTACTGGCCCAAGTTGTGCCTGATCCAGGTCGCTTCGCCCACGCACGAAGCCGTCATCGACCCCCTGGCCGACGATATCGACCTGGAGCCCCTACTGGCGGTCATGCGCGACGAGCGCATCCTCAAGGTGTTCCACGCCGCGCGGCAGGACGTCGAGATCTTCAACAATCTGAAGGCGATGCCCAAGCCGCTGTTCGACACCCAGGTGGCCGGCATGGCGGCGGGCTTTGGCGAGCAGATCGCCTACGACGCCCTGGTCCGCCAGATGCTGCGGATCGAGCTCGACAAGTCCAGCCGATTCACCGACTGGGCCCGTCGCCCTCTGACCGAGGCGCAGCTCTCCTACGCCCTGGCCGACGTCACGCACCTGGCCAAGCTGTTCCCGATCCTGCGCGAGCGCCTGGAGACCTCGGGCCGCCTGGCTTGGGTCGAGGAAGAGATGACCGCCATCTCCGACCCGGCCGCCTATGACGTGGACCCGGAAAAGGCTTGGCGCCGTCTACGCCCGCGCAAGACGCAAGCCAAGTATCTCGCGGTCTTCAAGGCGGTCGCCGCCTGGCGCGAGCGCACCGCCCAGAACCGCGACCAGCCGCGCGGCCGCATCCTCAAGGACGAGGCCATCGACGAGCTGGCGACCCAGGCCCCGACCAGCCTGGAGGCCCTGAACAACCTGCGCGGCGTGCCCAAGGGCTTCGGCGGCAGCAAGTTCGGTCCCGACCTGCTGGCCGCGATCAAGGCCGCCCTGGCTGATCCGGAAGGCTACGCTCCCGTCGTCGACAAGCCCGGTCCGCCGCCCCCCCAGAACGCCGGCGCCGTGGTTGAGCTGCTCAAGGTCCTGCTGAAGGCGCGGGCGGAAGAGGCGGGCGTCGCCTCCAAGCTGATCGCCACCGTCTCGGATCTCGAGAAGATCGCCGCCGACGACAACGCCGCCACCCCGGCCCTGGCCGGCTGGCGCCGCGACGCCTTCGGAGCTGACGCCCTGAAGATCAAGCGTGGCGAGCTGGCGCTGGTCCTGGACGGGGCCAAGGTGCGTGTGGTCGAGGTCCGGCGCGCGCCCAAGGCGAACTAGCGCCGCTTTTCTGACGTGGCGGGGTGGCTCCGCGGGCGTCAGGCCTGTGGAGGTTTACTTAACGTACCCGAATCGAGCCGTAACGTTAATCGCCACCGGACTTGTGGCTAGGTTTGACGGTATGAAGGGCGCCGGAGGCGAGGCGCGCCTGTGGGGGTTGAGTTGCGTGAGTTTTGGGGGCGTCTAGCTGGCGATTATCGCGCCGCCGCGATTTCGCGCCGCCGGCAGATCCCTCTCCGCATCTTCGTCGCGATCTGCCTGTGTCTGACCGGCCTTGCTCTGCATGGCATGCCGTTCCTGGCGCCGTGGATTCTGGTCTACGGTCCCGTGCAGCTGATCGAGTTCTACGCCCTCGCCAGCTTTCTGAGCTCGCGTCAACCCGAGCGGCTGATCGGCTTCAATCTGTTCGTCGACGTCGTGATGGGCGTCGTTTTCGGGGCGTTGGCCGTTCCGTTCTGGCAAGCCGGCACGCCCGTCACCTCCGCCGGCGCGATGCTGCTGCTTTCGGGATCCGTCTTTACCGCCTTGATGGGCGCCGAAGGCTGCGTGATCGCCTTCCTCTGCGCCGTCACGCCGCACCTGGCTTATCTGGTGCTCACGCCGGTCATCGTTGGCGCGGGCCGTGATCCCTATCTGCCGCATTTCGTGCTGGGCGTCGCACTCTTCTACCTGACGGTTTCGCTGACGTTTCTGTGGTCGCGCCGCACGCTGCTGGCGGAGCGCGCCGCCCGCCAAGCCGCCGAAGCCCAGATGGCGGCCAAGTCCGCCTTCATCGCCATGGTCAGTCATGAGCTGCGCACGCCGATCAACGCCATCGTCAACGGCGCGGCTTCGCTGGAAGGCGGCGGCGAAGCCGATCGCGCGGCGGCCGCGCTGATCGCCGACGCCGGGCTGATGATGCGCGCCCAGCTGAACGACCTGCTGGACCTTTCCAAGATCGAGGCGGGGCGCATGGGGGGCGAGGTCGTCGACCACGATCTCCGCGCGCTGATCTCCAACACTGTTCGGTTCTGGCGCAACACGGCGCGGGCCAAGGGTCTGCGACTGGCCCTGCGGGGCGTCCAGGCGGGGCCCCAATGGGTGCGGGGCGATCCGATGCGGGTGCGCCAGGTGCTGAATAACTTGATCAGCAACGCGATCAAGTTCACAGCCGAGGGCGAGGTGACCGTGACGGTGACCACCCTCACGCGCGATAGCCGCCGCTTCGTGTCGATCGAGGTGTGCGATACCGGGCCGGGCCTCACCGAGGACCAGATCGCGCGCCTGTTCAGTCCTTACGAGCAGCTCGGCTTGAAGACGGCGCGCGCCTTTGGCGGCACGGGGCTAGGCCTGGCGATCAGCCGGGATCTGGCGCGGCTGATGGGCGGAGACTTGAAGGCCGTCGACAGCGGCGCCTGCGGCGCTTGTTTCACCCTGACCCTGCCGGCGCCCGAAGGCGCGCCGCCGCCGGCGGTCGACACCGCCGCGGCCGCGGCGCTCGGCGCGCCCCAGCGGACGTTCTCGGTGCTGGTCGTGGATGACCATGACATCAACCGCCGGACCCTGGCGCGAATGCTGGAGGCTTTCGGCGCCGAGGTGGAGACCGCCGAGGACGCGCTCTCGGCGCTGGCGGCCGCCGAGGAGATCACCTTCGACGCCATCCTGATGGATGTGCGCATGCCGGGCATGGACGGGCTGGAAGCCTCGCGTCGTCTGCGTGACGGCGTCGCCAATCGCGAGACGCCGATTATCGCGGTGACCGGCGCGGCTTCGCCCGAGGAGATCGCCGCCTGCCGCGAGGCGGGCATGACGGGCTGGGTGGAGAAGCCCATCAAACCACACGATCTCTATGTCGCCCTGTTTGGAAACGGCGCGGCGCTTTAGACGCCGTTTCGGCTAGCCTCGCGCGAGTTGGGCCAGGGCTGCGCCCGCCGCCAGGCCGAGCGCGCAGAAAACGCCCAGATGGAAGATCACCCCGGCGGCCACGGTCTGACCGACCGACCAGCCGTTCTTGGCCGCGAAGGCGCGGGCGAGGTCGGCCTGCAGGGCGCGGGCGGCGCTGGCGACCGGCGTGTCCTGGTCGTTGGCCGGGCGCGGGACGATGCGCGGCTCGAAGCGCGGCGTCGCGCTGGGGCGGGGGGTGATGGCGTCCAGGTAGTGGGTGCGATGCTTCAGCATCTGGGGAACCTCCCTTTGTCTTTCAGGAAGGCTAGGGCGGGCATGCCTAACAAAGCATGCTGGAAAGATCCGTTAGAGGTGCGGCAAGTTGTCAGATTCCTCGTATTGAGGAAATAAAGGTCGAATTAAACATGATTTTCTGGTGATCTCTACCTGAGATCAACCTGAGACGATCTTGGGTTTCAGGCCAAGGTGTTGCGCGGCCGTGTTGGCGCGCTTGTTGGTCTGCTCGCCCAGCAGCAGGTCGGCGAAGCCGGGGTCGGCGGCCAGCATCAGGCTGGTCTTGTCCAGGCTCAGGCGGGCGTGAGCCAGCAGGCTGGGGCTGCGGCCCGACAGATCGCAGGCCAGGCGGATCGTAGCCCCCAGGGCTCGGGCGCGCTTCAATTGGGCGGGGCTGAGCAGCCGCTCCAGCGTGGCCAGTTCGGGCGGGTGGAAGTTGGTCGCGTGGCGCGCGTGGGCCGCGGCGGCCAGGAAGCAGCGCTCGGCGTGGGTCTGGCCGGCGATCGGCGCGCGCAGCACCTGCTCGAAGACGAGGTCGGCGCGATGGTCCGGGTGCAGCCGCACGCCCACGTCCGCGAGCCGGCAGGCGGCCGAGACCAGCACGCCGTCCCGCTCGCCGAACAGGGGGGGCAGATCGCGGAACGCCGGGGCGATCCAGGCGTCCAGGGCCGCGCCGAGGTCGTCGGCCACGCCCTGCCGGGCGCCCAGGGCCGAGCACCCCTCGATCAGCGGGTCCAGGCTGCGCACGCGCGGCGGCATGGCCTCGAACAGCAGGCCCTCGCGCACGCCATAGGCCGAGATTTCGATGCGCTTGAGGGAGAGCTGCTCGATCAACGTCTCCAGCACCACGGCCGCATAGGGCAGGGTCTCCGAGCGCTTCTTGCTCATGCCCTCGATGCGCTCCAGCGAGCTTTTCGACTGGTGGCTGACCAGGCGCGCGGCTTCCAGGGCCTCGCCGGCGCCGATCTCGTATTGGTGGACGACGTGCAGCGGATAGCCCGACAACCGCATGTGCAGCAAAGCAAGGTTGCGCCAGGCGCCGCCGACGGCGTGGAAGGTGTCGGTGCGGAAGTCGGCGGCGACGGCGGCGATGCGCTCGCGGGCCAGCCGCCGGACCCGCTCGGCGTCAAAGCCGCCATTAAGTCCCCCATGGGGACCGGCCAGGCTGAAGGGGCCGAGGGGGAGGGTGACGCCGTGGCCCGCGCCGGTGGCCGACAGGCGCACGAGCTCGAGGCTGGCGCCGCCCAGGTCGCCGACCACGCCCTCGGCGTCCGGCGCGCCGGCCAGCACGCCGACCGCGGCGTAGTGGGCCTCTTCCTCGCCCGAAAGGACGCGGACGGTGAAGCCGGTCTGCTCGCGCACGCGGCGGATGAAGTCGGGGCCGTCGGCGGCGTCGCGGGCGGCGGCGGTGGCGACGGCGAACACCTCGGCCGGGTTCACCGCTTCCAGCACGGCGCGGAAGCGCTTCAGGGCCTGCAGGGTCTGGATCACGCCCTCGGGCGACAGCCGGCCGGTCTTGGCCAGGTCGCGGCCCAGGCCCGCCAGGACCTTCTCGTTGAAGACCGTCCAGATGGCGCGACCTTCCAAGCGGTACACCACCAGGCGCACCGAGTTGGAGCCGATATCGATCACGGCCGCGTCGCGCGGCGCCGGGAAGGGCATGGGCGTGGTTTAGCGTATTCCCCGGCCGGGGAAAGCGGGACCGATCGTCCGAAAGCGATTTTCCACGGGGAAAGCCTTTTCGCAAAACGCCCGGGAATTATACCCGGGTTATATTGACTCACATTTTATCCGGGTGAATATGGCGGCTCCTCAGACCGAGTTGGCCGATGACCGTTTCACCCGACCAGATCCCCGCCGTCCGCAAGGCGTTGCGCGCGACCTTCTCTACCGAAACGTTGGACGGCGCGACGCCGCTGTCCGGCGGGTTGTCCGGCGCGCGAGTCTGGCGGATCCGGGTGGGCGGGATCGCCTATCTGCTGCGGGTCGAGACATCGGAGCGTGGCGCCCTGCGCGATCCGCAACGAAGCTATCGGTGCATGCGCCTGGCCGCCGAGGCCTGTCTGGCGCCGCGCGTGCGCTATGCTGATGCGGACGACGGGGTGATGATCCTCGACCACGTGGAGGCCCGCGCCACCGTGCTGGAGCATCCGGGGCCTCGACGTGAGCTGATCGTCGAGCTGGGCCATGCGCTGCGGGCGCTTCACGCGATCGAGGGCTTTCCGCCCCTGGTCGACTATCTGGACGGGCTGGACGCCCTGGTCGGCCAGGCCGGGCGGAGCGGCGCGGTCCCGGTGGGCGCCTTCGACCCTTGGGCTCGGCTGTTTGTCGTCTGTCGGCGACTGACGCCGGAGCTGGTCTCCAGCCACAACGACCTCAATCCCCGCAATCTGCTGCATGACGGCCGGCGGATCTGGCTGATCGACTGGGAGGCGGCGTTCCGCGCCGACCGCTATGTCGATCTCGCCGCGATCGCCAACACCTTCGCCGCCGACCCTGACGGCGAGGCCCTGCTGCTGGCGACCTATTTCGGACGGGAGGCGACCCGCGCCGAGCGGGCGCGGCTGTGGCTGTTCCGCCAGGTCAGCCACGTCTTCCACGCCGCGATCTTCGTCGTGGGCGTCGCGGGGCAGGCGAGGGCGGCAAGCCTGGACGGGCCGGAGCTGGACGCGATCCATCAAGGCCTGGCGCTGGGCGAGCCGCTGCTGGACGCGCCCCAGGGGCGGCTGGCCTATGGCCTGGCGCGGCTGCGCGCGGCGAGCGAGAACCTGGCTTCGCCGGTGTTCGCTGAGGCGGCGGCGATCGCCCGGTAGGCCGGGATCCGACCGCCAGGGGAGAAGCGTTGCCGTGATGAAAAAGTAAGCCCGCTGTCGCATCGTTGCGCCAGCGGGCTACCGGATTCAATTCGATGTGCTGACCACTAACACCAAGGCCCCGCAAAGAAGTGGTGGAGCCTAGGGGATTCGAACCCCTGCCTTCGAAGTACCCGTTTGCCTGTCAAGGCATGTCCTATAGATCCAACATAGTCTATGTCGGGGCCTGTCGTCAAATTTTTCTTAATCTGTTCCAGTTCTGTCGCCGGCGTCCAGGTGCAGTTTCGGCCGTCGCAATCTTGCTTCCTTCACCGCTTGCGCTTGGGTCCCACGTGGTCGAAGGCACGGGGCAGGTCGCGGGCCCCATGACCGCGGCCCGACAGGCTGGGATTGGTCATGAAGTAGTCGTGGGCCGAGAAGGCGCCCTTGCTGTTCCAGGCCGGATCGCGGGCGTAGTCGCCCTCGCTGTCCAGCTTCCAGCTCTGGGCCTCGTCGTTGAGGTTGGCGACCATGATCTGGTCCAGCACCTGCTGGTGGACGGTCGGGTTCTCGACCGGCACCAGGCTCTCGACCCGGCGGTCGAGATTGCGCGGCATCCAGTCGGCCGAGCTGATGAACACCCGCGTCTGGGCGCTGGGCATGGCCCCGCCGTTGGCGAAGGCGACGATCCGCGAATGCTCCAGGAAACGGCCGACGATCGACTTGACCCGGATGTTCTCCGACAGGCCCTTGATGCCCGGGCGCAGACAGCAGATGCCGCGCACCACGAGGTCGATCTGCACGCCGGCCTGGCTGGCCTTGTAGAGCGCGTCGATGATCTGCGGATCGACGACCGCGTTCATCTTGGCCCAGATGCCCGCCGGCTTGCCCGCCCGCGCCGCGTCGGCCTCGGTCTCGATCATGCGCAAGAGGTCCGGCTTCAACGTCATCGGCGAGAACGACAGCTTCTCCAGCCGCCCGGGCTGGGCGTAGCCGGTGATGAAGTTGAACAGCTTGCCGCCGTCGCGCCCCAGGGCCGGGTCGCAGGTGAACAAGGACAGGTCCGTGTAAACCCGCGCCGTCTGCGGATGATAGTTGCCGGTGCCGAAGTGGCAGTAGGTGCGCAGGGTCTGGTCGGCCTCGCGGCGGACCACCACCGACAGCTTGGCGTGGGTCTTCCAGTCGACGAAGCCGAACACCACGTGCACGCCCGCCCGCTCCAGGTCGCGCGCCCACTTGAGGTTGTTCTCCTCGTCGAAGCGGGCCTTGATCTCGACCAGGGCCGTGACGTTCTTGCCGTTGTCGGCCGCCTCGATTAGGGCCGCCACGATCGGGCTGTCCTTGGAGGTGCGATAGAGGGTCTGCTTGATCGCCAGCACGTTCGGATCGCGCGCGGCCTGGCGCAGGAACTGCACCACCACGTCGAAGCTCTCGAACGGGTGGTGAACCAGGATGTCCTTCTCGCGGATCGCCGCGAAGCAGTCGCCGCCGTGGTCGCGGATGCGCTCGGGGAAGCGGGCGTTGAAGGGGGGGAACTTCAGGTCCGGACGGTCCGGCGGGATCAGCTCGCTCATCTGGGCCAGGCCCAGCTTGCCGTCGACCAGGATCACGTCCTCGGGCTCGGCGCGCAGGCCCTCGATGATGAAGTCGCGCAGGTCCTGCGGCATGGTGGTCTGGATCTTGACCCGCACCACCTGGCCCAGACGCCGCTTCTTCAGCCGCGCCTCGAACTCGCGCACCAGATCCTCGGCCTCTTCCTCGATTTCCAGGTCGCTGTCGCGGATCAGGCGGAACAGGCCGCGCCCCTCGACCTCGTAGCCGGGGAACAGGTGGTCCAAGAAGAGAATGATGAAGCTTTCCAGCGCCATGATCTTGCGCTGGCGCTTCTTGCCGCGCGAGACCACCGACGACAGCTCCCAGAACCGCCGCACCTGCTGGGGGATCGGGGCCAGGGCGTAGAGGTGCTTGTCGTCGGCGATGCGACGCAGCTTCAGCGCCAGGCAGAAGCCCAGGTTCGGGATGAACGGGAACGGATGGGCCGGGTCGATCGCCAGCGGCGTCAGCACCGGGAAGATCTGGTTCCTGAAGATCTCCTCGGCGCGGGCCTTGTCGTCGCCCTCGATGTCCTTGGCGTCGAGCAGCTTCAGCCCCTCGTCCCGCAGCTGGGTGCGGACCTGGCGCCAGATCTTCTGCTGCTCGGCCATCAGCTCGGCGGCCGAGGCGTTGATGCGCGCCAGCTGCTCACCCGGCGTCAGGCCGTCCTGGCTGACCACCCGGACGCCCTCGCGCACCTGGCCCTTCAGGCCGGCCACGCGGACCATGTAGAATTCGTCGAGGTTGTTGGCGCTGATCGACAGGAACCGCAGCCGCTCCAGCAGCGGGTGGCGCGGATTGGAGCTCTCCTCCAGCACCCGCTGGTTGAAGGCCAGCCACGACAGCTCGCGATTGAAAAACCGCTCGGGCGAGGCCATCAGCTCGCCGTCCAGCGTCAGGGGCTGGGCTTCGTCCGTTTGCGGAGCATTGGCGGCGTGTATCGGCAAGGTCGCGGCGTCAGTCATGGGATCACTATAAGCCGAGTGTGTTCCGGCATGGTGAACGACGCAAGTGACGGGAAGAAGACAGGGGGCGTTTCCGTCTCCCCTTGCGGGAGAAGGTGGCGCGATAGCGCCGGATGAGGGGTTTCTCGGCGGATAGGGCCATCGACCCCTCATCCGTCAGCTGCGCTGACACCTTCTCCCGCAAGGGGAGAAGGGGGAGCCCTTACTCCGCCTCATCCCCCTCGAAATCCCCCAGCACCTCGCGGGCCAGGGCCTTGTTCAGCTCGCGCCGCATCTGGGCGGCGGCCTCGTCCAGCAAATCAGCCGCCGCGATCGCCTCGGCGGCCGAGCGGGGCAGGCGTAGCAAAAGGTAGGGATAGAGGTCCGGATCGGGCTTCAGCAGCCGCTGCGCGAAGGCCCGCCGCAGCACCGCCTCCAGCACCACGTCGTCGGGCTCGGCGATCGGCGCCACGCACAGGGCGTTCAGGCGCGAGCGCAGGTCCGGCACGTTGGCCGCCCAGCCCACCGGCGGCGTCCGCCCGGTCAGCAGCACGGTCCCGCCGTCGACCCCGGCCATGTTGAGGATGTGGAACAGCGCCTCGTCCGACAGCGCGGACCCCTCGGCGCGCCGGTCGGCGTCCTCGACCAGGATCGCCTTGCCGCGCAGGGCGGGCAGGTCGGGCGCGTCATCGCCGGTCGCCTCGACCACCACGGCGTCGTGCGCCGCCGCCCAGGCCCTGGCCAGATGCGTCTTGCCTGCGCCCGCCGGCCCGATCAGCGCCAGCCGCCCCTCGGGCCAGGCCGGCCAGGCCTCGACCCGCGCCACGGCGTCGGCGTTGCTCGGCGAGACGGCGAAGTCCTCGCGAGCATAGGTCGGCGCGGCGGTCAGCGGCAGTCGGAACTGGGTGGACAACGCAAGGTCCCAGCGTGGTGAACGTCAGGACCAGGATATAGGGCGGTATGGCGCCGCTGGGGAGG
>NZ_LSJA01000320.1 GCF_001556515.1 Caulobacter sp. CCH9-E1
CCAAGCTGCCGGTGATGAAGGACCTGGCGGCGTTCAGCTTCGAAGGCTCTGCGATCAACGAAGGCCTGGTGCGTTCGCTATACGACGGCGCCTTCCTGACCAACCATCGCAACATCGTCCTGGTCGGCGGCACGGGCACCGGCAAGACCCATCTGGCCATCGCCATCACCGCCAACGTCGTGCGGGCCGGGGCGCGTGGCCGCTACTTCAACACCGTCGATCTCGTGAACCGCCTCGAGGACGAGGCCCGGCGCGGCAAGGCCGGCGCTTTAGCCGCCCAGCTCTCGCGTCTCGATCTGGTGGTGCTCGACGAGCTGGGCTACCTGCCGTTCGCCCAGTCCGGCGGCCAGCGCC
>NZ_LSJA01000321.1 GCF_001556515.1 Caulobacter sp. CCH9-E1
CCGCCGCACCCGCCAACAGGCCAGCGCGCAGCGCCGACGTCTCAAAACACGGTTTCATGTGAATCCCCTTTGCTCCCCGACCGACCGCCAGGCTCGGGGCGCATCTAGGCGCGGAGCGTGAACCTAGAACGAATGTTATGTTTCAGTTCCACGAAGGTCGCCGTTCGGCGAGGCTTGGACTTGCGCGGGCCGTCCGGGCAGGGAATATGCCCTATGGCCG
>NZ_LSJA01000322.1 GCF_001556515.1 Caulobacter sp. CCH9-E1
TCATCCGCGCCGAGCGCGACGGCGTCGTCAAAGCCGTCAACGCCAAGGGCGGCGACCCGGTCGCCGCCGACGAGGTGCTGGTGGAGTTCGCCTGATGGAAACGGCCCTCCCCTCGTCGACGCCACTGGCCGCGCCTTGGCGCGTGGCGCCCATCCATCAAGCCGCGCGCCAGCTTGGCGTCACGTCCCGGACCTTGCGCCACTACGAAGACAAGGGCCTGGTTCAAGCGCATCGTCTGGCTGGCGGCGTCCGCGCCTACGATCCCCATGCTTTCGAAACCTTGAGGACCGTGGTCGCCCTGCGCGAGGTGGGCCTGCCGATAGCCGCGATCCGACGTCTGATGGCGCTGCGCTCCGATCCGGCCGCGCAGAAGCGCGAGCTTGGCCTGGCTCTGGCGATGATCCTGGAGGACCGCAAGCGCGACGTCGTCCGCTTGCAGACGATGCTCGACACCGTCGGCAGTGATCCGGCCCAGCCGCCGTTCGCCGATCACGGGGCTGGCGCGCAGGAAAGCCGCGAACCACCGGCCCGCTCGCGATGATTTCCCGCCAAGACTATGCCGGACCGATCACCAAGTCGGCGGAGGCGATGTTCGCCAGAGCCGAACGCCGCGCGCGCCGCGCGCGCGGGGAGGCCGCGCGCGCCTCCCCCGCCTCGGCAGTCACTCGCTTTCTCGCCAAGCTCGGCCTCTCCGCCTCGACGCTGCGGCGTTGGGAGGAGGCCGGGGTCGTCGCGTTCGAGCGTCGGGCCGGTCGCCGCCTCCTCACCGACGAAGCCCTTGAGCGTGTTCGCCTAGTCGCGCGCATGCGACGCGAGGGCTTTTCGGTTCGCGAAATCGCCTGGTGCTCGCCAGCCGTTCCGCCAAGCCTAGAGCACCTGCGGGCGGCGTTGGACGCGCGATTGACCCATCGCTAAGGGCTTCGTGTCGAAGAGCCGCTCATGCGAAAGCCCTCTGGTCGGCGTGGTGACCGGATCGATTGGCCGCCAACGCGGCGACCTCGCCCACGACAATCAGCAGCGGCCCGCCTCCCCTCCGAAGCGGAGCGGCGCCGAGCTCGGCCAAGGTCATCTCCGCCAGCCGCGCATGCGGCGCGCCGGCGTTCTCGACGGCCGCCACGGGCGTCCCGGCGGCGCGGCCTTCGGCCATCAGCGCCCGGGCCCAGGCCGGCGCCGCCTCGGCGCCCATATAGACGGCCACCGTCGCCTCGGGATCGCCGCCCATCCGCCAGTCGCCCGCCACAGCGCCGTCCTCGACGCGCGCCGTGGTGAAGACGACGCGTCGCGCTTCGCCGCGATGGGTCAGCGGGAAGCCGAACTGGGCGGCGGCGGCGCAGGCGGCGGTGACTCCGGGCACCACCTCGGTCTCGAGGCCGAAGCGGTTCAGGAACGCCATCTCCTCCCCCACGCGGCCGAAGATCGAGGGGTCTCCGCCCTTCAGGCGCACGACTTGCAGACCTCGGCGCGCCAGGCGCAGCATCAAGCGATTGATCTCGTCCTGCTTCATGCTGGGCTTGCCGCCCCTCTTGCCGGTCTGGATCCGGACGCAGCCCGGCGGCGCCAGCGCGACGGCCTCTTCGGAGCACAGGGCGTCGTAGAGCAAGGCCCCCGCGCTCTCGACCGCGCGCACGGCGCGAACCGTCATGAGGTCCACCGGGCCGGGCCCGGCGCCGACCAGCAGCACCTTACCGAGCTTGTTTTTAACCAGCATGAACGGGCTCCTTGGGCGTTGCGAGAAAGGCGTTGATCAGGCGCGTGATTTCGGGACGGCACGATCCGCAGTTGGTCCCCGCCCCCGTCGCCTCGCCGACGGCGTCGGCCGTGTCCGCGCCCGCGGCGATCGCGGCGGTGACGGCCTTCGCGCCGACCTTTAGGCAGGCGCAGACCGTCGCCCCCTTTTCGACCACCGCGCCTGGCGGGCGCCCGAACAGCAGGGCCGAGCGCGCTCCGGCCGTCAGTTCAGCCTGGAACAGATCGACCAGCCAGTCCCGGGGCGGCAGGCGACCGGTCTTTGTCATGTAAAGAACGGCGACCAGCTGGTTGTCCTGCACCCAGGCCTCCCGGCGAGCTTCGGTCGCGGCGTCCTGGTAGGTGACGAGTTCGCCGGCCAGCCTCTTGGTCAGGGCCTTGCGGAGGGCGTCGCGCTCGAGAGCGTCGCCCCGGCCGGCGAACTCGTGCTGCTGGCAGGCGTCTTGGGGAATACGCCGCCAGATTAGATCCGCCCCGAGCGGGGACTTGAGGGCGGATCGACTCAAGAAGAAGCCCTTCCAGGTCTCGCGATAGGGTCGCACGCGAGCGGGGGTGTGCTTGAACTCCGGCTGCCCCGAGGTCGGGTCAATGTTCGGCGCCACCAAACTGTTAGCCCGCCCAGATGGCGCGAAGGCGTCGGTCCAGTGCATGGGCATGAACAGCGAGCCGCGGCGCTGACGATCGCTGATCTTGGCGATCGCCACCGCTTCCGCCTGCGCGGTCGTCACCCGGGCCAAGGCGCCGTCCTTCAGGCCCAACGCTTCGGCGTCGTCCGGATGGATTTCGACATAGGGCTCGGGGGCGTGGCGACAGAGGTCCGGGGCCAGGCCCGTTCGGGTCATGGTGTGCCACTGGTCGCGGATGCGGCCGGTGTTCAGCGACATCGGGAAGGCCGCGCTGGTCGCTTCGGCGGGCCCCTTCGGCGCGACCGGAACCATGCGGGCGCGACCGTCCGGGGTTTGAAAGCGACCGTCGACGAACAGGCGAGGCGTCCCCTCGCCGCCTGCCCCCACCGGCCATTGGAGTGGCGAGAGTTCGTCGTAAGCCTCTGGCGTCAAAGCCGAAAGGCCCGACAAGTTCAGAACGCGATCGCGGTTCTCATAGGCCGTGAGGCGCGCCCACTCGCGAAACACCGCCGCGTTGCTGGCCCAACCGAAGCCATCGAAACCCATGGCGCTAGCCACGTCGGCCATGATCCTCCAATCGGCGCGAGCTTGGCCCGGCGCGGGAAACAGGGCCCGCTGACGCGAGATGCGGCGCTCGGAATTGGTGACCGCGCCGTCCTTCTCGCCCCAGGCCAGGGCCGGCAGCTTGACGTGGGCGAAGGCTGTGGTGTCGGTCTCGACGCAGTCCGAGACCACGACAAAGGGGCACGCCGCCAGGGCTTCGCGGACCGCGCCGCTGGCCGGTAGGCTGACCGCCGGATTAGTGGCCATCACCCAGATCGCCTTGATCCGTCCATCCCTGACGGCCTCGAACATCTCGACGGCCTTGAGCCCCGGCGCGCGGGCGGTGTCAGGCGCTCCCCAGAAGCGCGCGACGCGTTCGCGATCCTCGGGCGTGAAGTCCATGTGGCCGGCCAGGGTATTAGCCATGCCGCCCGTCTCGCGTCCGCCCATGGCGTTGGGTTGGCCGGTGATCGAGAATGGACAGGCGCCCGGCTTGCCAATCCGCCCGGTGGCGAGGTGGGCGTTGATGATGGCGAGGCCCTTGGCCACGCCCTGGGCGGACTGGTTCGCGCCCATCGAGAAAAGGCTGACCGTCCGCGCGTTCGCGGCGAACAGGTCATAGAAGGTCCGCAGGTCTTCGATCGCGACGCCGCAGTCGGCGGCGACAGCGCTGGCCGATTGGTCGATTTCCGCAAGCGCGGCGGTGACTTGCTCGAAGCCGTTCACGTGATTGGCGATGTAGTCGCGGTCGATCGCGCCGCGCTGGATGAGGTCGGCAAGCAAGCCATTCCAGAGCCGCACGTCGCTTTGCGGGGCGATGGCCAGATGCAGGTCCGCCCCCTCGGCCGTGTCGGTGCGGCGGGGATCGATCACGACGTGCTTCTGGCCCCGCGCCCTGGCCTGCTCCATGCGGCGGAAGAGAACGGGATGGGTCCAGGCGGCGTTATGGCCGCTGAAGACGACCAGATTCGCCAGTTCCAAGTCCTCGTAGCAACCAGGCACGAGGTCCGCGCCGAAGGCCTGCTTGTGGGCGGCGACGGCCGAGGCCATGCAGAGGCGGCTGTTGGTGTCGATATTGCCCGAGCCGATGAAGCCCTTCATCAGCTTGTTGGCGACGTAGTAGTCCTCGGTCAGCAATTGGCCCGAGACGTAGAAAGCGACGCTGTCGGGACCGTGGCGGGCGATCGTCTCCTTGAAACGCCGCGCCACCAGCGCGGCGGCCTCGTTCCAGCTCGCGCTCTTGCCGTTGATCGTCGGTTCCAGCAGCCGGCCTTCCAGGCCAACCGTGGCGCCGAGGGCCGAACCCTTGGAGCAGAGCCGGCCCAGGTTCGCGGGATGCGCCGCGTCCCCGGCGATCACGACCGAACGCCCCTCCCCCACCGCGCCCGCGACGCCGCATCCGACGCCACAATAGGCGCAGGTCGTCTTGACGGTTCGCGGGGCGCTGGAGCCGTCGGCCATCGGTCAGCTCGCCGCCACCGGCTGAGCCAGCAGGACGCGGCCATCCTTGACGCGCACCGGCACGATGGGCGTGCACCCCTTGCCGGCGTCGGCGCCGGTGGGCTGGCCGGTGGCCAGGTCGATGACCCAGCTGTGCAGCGGACAGGTCACGCCGTGACCATGGACGATGCCCTGGCTCAAGGGGCCGTGTTTGTGTGGACAGCGATCGACTAGGGCGAACACCTGGCCATCGCCGGTGCGGAAGACGGCGACGTCGCCCTGGGCCGTGGCCACCCGACGCGCGCCGCGCTCGGGGATGTCGGTCACGGCGCCGACGTCGCGCCAGTCCGGGTCGATATGGGCTTGCAGGGTCATTCGGCCGCCATCTCCATCGGAAGGGTCGCCATCGGCGCGAACTCGCCGGCCGCCACGCCGCCGGTGGCGCGCTCGGCCCAGGGATCGATCTGGGCGGTCTCCTGCGATTTCACGAAGCGGGCGTAGAGCGCCGCGCGGCTGTCGAGGTCGTCCACGGTGGCGGCCCGGATCGTGTCGAGGCCCACCCGGGCCATCCACTTGTAGATCCGCTCCAGGTACCAGCCGCCTTCGCGGTACATCTGCATGACCGCGGCGATGACCTGGATTGTCTCTTTCTCGGTGGCGACCTTGGTCAGCACCTCGGTTCCCTGGATGTGCAGGCCCGCGGCGCCGCCGACGTGGATCTCGTAGCCGCTGTCGACGCAGATCACGCCGATGTCCTTGCAGGTCGACTCCGCGCAGTTGCGGGGGCAGCCCGACACCGCCAGCTTGACCTTGGCCGGCGCCCACGAGCCCCACATGAACTTCTCGAGCTTGATCCCGAGGCCCGTGGAGTCCTGGGTGCCGAACCGGCACCAGTCGCTGCCGACGCACGTCTTCACCGTGCGTAGCCCCTTGGCGTAGGCGTGGCCGCTGACCATGCCGGCGGCGTTGAGGTCGGCCCACACCGTCGGCAGGTCGTCCTTCTTGACGCCCAGCAGATCGATGCGCTGGCCCCCTGTCACCTTGACCGCCGGGATGGCGTACTTGTCGGCGACATCGGCGATGGCGCGTAGCTCGGCGGGGCTGGTCATGCCGCCCCACATCCTCGGCACGACCGAATAGGTCCCGTCCTTCTGGATGTTGGCGTGGACGCGCTCGTTGATGTAGCGCGACTGGCTGTCATCGACATACTCGCCCGGCCAGGCGCACAGCAGGTAGTAGTTCAGCGCCGGCCGGCACGAAGCGCAGCCGTCGGGCGTGGTCCATTCCAGGGCCTGCATGACCGCGGGCATGGACTTCAGCTCGAGCTCGACGATCGCCTTGCGCACGTCGCCATGCGGGTGATGCGTGCACTTGCACATCGGCTTGGGACCGGTCTGGGCCTTGAAGCCGTCTCCGAGGGTCAGGCGGATGACCTGCTCGACCAGCGGCGTGCACGAGCCGCACGAGGCCGAGGCCTTGGTCACTGCGCGGACATCGTCCAGCGTGGTCAGGCCCTGGGCCGTGATGGCCCCCATGATCGCACCCTTGCAGACGCCGTTGCAGCCGCAGATCTCCTGCGTATCGGGCATGGCCGCAACGGCCGCGCTAGGGTCCAGGCCCGAAAGGCCCTCCGTGATCGCTTGCCCGAAGATCAGTGTCTCGCGGATCTCGGCGACATCCGTCCCCGCCCGCATCAGGTCGAAGTACCAGCCGCCGTCGGCCGCGTCGCCGAACAGCACCGCGCCGGCGACCTTGCCGTCCTCGATGACCACCCGCTTGTAGACCCCGCGCGCGGCGTCGCGGAACACGATGTCCTCGCAGCCGTCGCCGCCGGCGAACTTGCCGGCCGAGAAGACGTCGACGCCCGAGACCTTCAGGCGCGTCGAGAGGACAGAGCCTTGATAGACCCCCCGCCCCGCCGTCAGCGCCTCGGCCAACGCCCGGCACATGTCCCAGATGGGCGCGACCAGACCATAGCAGTTCCCACGATGCTCGACGCATTCGCCCACGGCGAATACCGCCGGATCGGATGTGCGCATCGCGTCATCGACGATGACCCCGCGATTGACCTGCAGGCCGGCGGCCTTGGCCAAGGAGGCGTTCGGACGGATCCCGACGGCCATGACCAGCAGGTCGCACGGCAGGACGCGGCCGTCTTTGAGCTTAAGCCCGGCGACCTTCCCATTCTCGCCGACGATCTCCTCGGAATGCGCGCCCAGCACCGTCTCGACGCCGCGTTCGGCCAGCGCCTCGCGCAGCAGATAGCCGGCGCTTTCGTCCAGCTGGCGCTCCATCAGGACGTCCATCAGGTGGACGACCGTGGCGCCCATGCCGCGTCGGGCCAGGCCATAGGCGGCTTCGAGACCCAGCAGGCCGCCGCCGATGACCACGGCGCGGGCGCCCGGCTTGCCGGAGGCCTCGACCATCGCCTCAACGTCGTCGAGGTCGCGGAAGGTGACCACGCCCTTCAGATCCGAGCCCGGCAGCGGCAGGCGGAACGGGTCCGAGCCGGTCGCGAGGATCAGCTTGTCATAGCCGACCTCCAGGCCGCCCTCGGCGACCACCTTGCGGCCTTCGAGGTCGACCGCCGTGACGGCGCGCCCCGCGTGCAGGGTGATGGCGTTGTCGCGGTACCAGGCCTCGTCGTTGATGACGATGTCGTCGAAGGTCTTTTCGCCCGCCAGCACCGGCGAGAGCATGATGCGGTTGTAGTTCACCCGCGGCTCGGCGCCGAAGATGGTGATGTCATAGCGGGCGGGATCGCGCTTGAGCACTTCCTCGACCGCCCGGCAGCCGGCCATGCCGTTGCCGATGACGACCAGACGTTCTTTCGTCATGGGTCTATCTCGCTTGTCGGAGGGAAAGATCAGACGCGGACGGCGGCGGCGTCGCCGTGCAGAGTCGGCCAGACGGCGCGCCAGCGGGCCTTGAGGCTGTGGAGAGCGACCAGGGCGAACAGCGCCAGCAGGGCGAAGCCGATGAAGCCGGACTGGTAGGAGCCGGTCATCTTCTTGGCGAGACCCAGGGTCGAGGCCAGGTAGAAGCCGCCGATCCCGCCGGTCATGCCGATCAGGCCGGTCATGACCCCGATCTCCTTGCGGAAGCGCTGCGGCGCCAGCTGGAACACCGCGCCGTTGCCGGCGCCCAGCGCCAGCATCGAGAACATCAGCACCGCCAGCGCCGCATAGGCCGAAGGCAGCTGGAAGCTGGCGACCGCCAGGCCGATCGCCGCGAGGGCGTAGACGAAGCTCAGGGTGCGCACCCCGCCGAAACGGTCGGCCAAGGCGCCGCCCACCGGCCGGATGAAGGAACCGGCGAAGACGCAGGCGGCGGTGAAGAAGCCCGCGATGACCGGATCCAGGGCGTATTCGGAGTTGAAGTACATCGTCAGCGACGAGGCCAGGCCAACGAAGCCGCCAAAGGTCACCGCGTAGAGCAGCATCAGCCACCACGCGTCCGGGACCTTCAGGACGTTCAGGTACTCGCTCAGCCTCTTCGGCGCGGGCTGCTCGGGCGCGTCCTTGGCCAGCAGCATGTAGACGACGAAGGCGATCGCCAGCGGGATGGCCGCGAGGCCGATCACCGTCTGCCAGCCGAAGACCTTGGCCAGGGCCGGCGCGAACAGCGCCGCCAAGGCCGTGCCCGAGTTGCCGGCGCCGGCGATGCCGAGGGCCAAGCCCTGGTGTTCCTGCGGATACCAGCGCGAGGCCAACGGCAAGGCGACCGCGAACGAGGCGCCCGCTACGCCCAGGATCACGCCCAGGGCCAGGACCTGATGATAGTTGTGGATCCCAACGACCCAGGCCAGGACCAGGCCCGCCAGCACGATCAGCTGGCCGATCATACCCGTCTTCTTTGGGCCGATCCGGTCGACCAGCACGCCGTTGACCAGGCGCAGCAAAGCGCCAGCCAAGACGGGAACGGCGACCATCAGGCCCTTCTGGGCGGGATCGAGATGGAAGTCTTTGGCGATGGCCACGCCCAGAGGCCCCAGGATCACCCAGACCATGAAGCTGAGATCGAAATAGAGGAAGGCGGCGAACAGGGTCGGCGCATGGCCGGCCTTCAGGAAGTCGCGGGAGATCATGACGGCCTCGGATGTTTGCGTGTCTGCGAGAGCGGAGCGTCGTCGCTCCGGGTGGCTGACCGCATCCGAGCGGTCCTCTGGCAGCCGCGAACGCCGTTGTTCGTTGGCCTGAGCTAAAGGGAAAACGATGCCGGGCGATCTGTCACGCTGACCGAGACGTAGAGACCGACATCAACGCTCGGCGCTCACTTGCTCATCATTGAGGCAGCGACGGCGCCCGCGAAGAAGGCAGATCAGCCCTGAACACGGGCGATGTCGAAGCTCTCGGCATAGGCTCGCGCGGCGTTCGGGTCGAAGGGGCGTCCATCAAAAAGCCGCGCCTCGACGGGGGCGACGGCGTCGGCGAACACGAGCGCCGGCTCCAAGACGGGGCCCAGCGACAAGGCCGCCTCCCGATAGAGATCGGGCCGATAGACCTGATCGACGATGGCGTTCAGGTCCCGGCTCGGGTCGATCTGTCCCCAGCGGATCATCTGGGACAGGAACCAGAGGCCATGCTCGCGGCGCGGCAGCCCGGCGGCGTCCCGGTGGAAGATCAACTCGTGCTCTAGGGCCCTGGCGATCGCCGTCGGCGTCGCCTCGATACGATCGGGGCCGGCGAGATGCGCGATCAGCGCGTCGCGATTTTCGGGGGCGTCCGCCCAGGCCGCTCCGCGAATGATCGCCCGCAAAAGCGCGCGTAACTCGTCGGGCTTCCGGACGGCCAGCGCCCCGCTGACCCCAAGGACCTTGTCGGGACCGTCTGGCCAAAGCTGAGACGAAGCCGCCAAGATGCGACCTATTCCCTCCAGTTCGGCGACGGCGTTCCAAGGCGCCCCGACGCAGAAGCCGTCGATCTCCCCTGCCCGCATCCGCTCCACCATGCGTGGCGGCGGGATCACGACGAGGCGTACGTCGCGGTCCGGGTCGATCCCGCCCTGCGCCAGCCAGTAGCGCAGCAGATAGTTGTGCATCGAATAGGGAAAGACGACGGCGAAGGTCAGCGGCCCATCGCCCCGCGCGCGCCGTTCGGCGATCAGCGCCTGGAGACATGCGGCCGATGGCGGCGGCCCGGCGAGGCCGGTGGACACGCCTCCCAGCGCCTCGAAGAGCGCCATCGAAACCGTGATCGCGCTACCGTTCCGGTTCAGAGCCAACGGCGCCAGCACGACGCTTCCGGAATCCTCGGCCGCCATCGCCAGGGCCATCGGCGCCAGCATATGGGAGCCGTCCAGCGCGCCGACGGCGACCTTGTCGCGGACGGTCGCCCAGGAGGCCTCGCGGACCAGCTCGACGGCCAGGCCCTCGTCCTCGAAGAAGCCTTGGGCCTGGGCGGCGATCAGCGGCGCGCAATCGGTCAGTGGAATGAAGCCGAGGCGGAGTTCGGACAAGCCGCTCACGAAGCATCCCCCTTCAGCACGCCCACGAAGGCCAGGAGGTCCGCGGCGATCACGCCGATCGGCTTGCCGCGATCCATGGCCAGCTTGCGCAACAGGCGATAGGCCCCATCCTCGTCCAGGCCCCGCTCCTTCATCAGGAGGCCCTTGGCCCGGTCCACGACCTTGCGCGACTCCAAGTCCGCCTTCGCCCTGGCCAGATCGCTACGAAGCTGGCGCGTCAGGGCGAACCGGCTCATGGCCACGTCGAGTATGGAACGAACGCGATTGGGCGCCAAGCCATCGACCACATAGGCGGCGACCCCGGCGCGCACCGCCTGCTCAGCCAAACCCGGTTCGGATCGATCAACGAACATCACCACTGGATGGCCCTGACTCGACTCCTTGAGGCTGTCGAGCGTGTCGCGGTCGGGGCTCTCGGCGGCGATCACCACCACGTCGGGCGCGAAAGCCAGGACTTCGGCTTCGTTATAGAGTGCCGAATGGCGCACCTCGAGGGGCTCGATACCCTCAAGCCCTTCGGCCACCAGTTCGGCTCGGACCTGATCGGGGTCTATCACGAGGACGCGCATGAGGCTGACCTAGGCGTTGTCGGACAGGTTTGTGGAGCGCCGCCACGCCGCTGCTTTTCGTAAAGTCAAAACTGCCCAAATCACAGGCGCCGCCCAATTCGTCCATCAACGCGCTTCAAGCCGGCGCTTACCCCTGTTTAAGAGTGGTTGGTTCGCGGCGGCTTTTGGAGCGTTGACCGCGGCCAGTGCGCTGTGACTACGCTTTCTCCCATACGACCCGCTGGAGTGGCTATGGCGCTCCCTCGTCTATTGGAAGCGTCAGCCCATGGTGCGGTGAAGAAGGGCCTTTGCTAAGCCGCCGCTTGGCGCAAGGCGTACCGACGCGCGGTTTGAACCAACGCCCTGAACGCGGCCGAAGCGTTTCTGCGGCCTGAATAGTAGAGGCAGAGCGGCGCGATCGGCGGGGTCCAGTCCGTCAAGAGCCGGACCATTCGACCGGCCGCGATGTCGTCGGCGACATCGGCTTCCATGAGGTAGCCTATGCCCATGCCTCCCAGAACCGCGGCGCGCACGAGGCTTGTTTCATCGAGGGTCAGGGGCCCCTGGGGATCGAGCTGGATCACTTCGCCCGCCTTTTCGAACCCCCAGCGAAGCAGCGCGCCGTTGGGCAACCGAACCCGAATGCACGGATGGTTCAGCAGATCCGCTGGAACACGCGGCGGATCGGTCAGGTAGTCGGGCGAGGCGACGACGGCGTGGCCGCGAGGGACGCCCAGAGGCAGGGCGATCATGTCGCTCGGAACCAGATCGGCGCGTCGAAGACCGAAGTCAAAGCCGTCCGCCACGATGTCGACCAGCTTGCCCTCCGTGACTAGGTCCACGTGCACCTGCGGATAGCTGCGTACGAAATCCAGGATCAGCGGCTCAAAGATCTCCCGTGCGGCGCTCGGAAAAGCGTTGATGCGCAGCATTCCGGACGGCGTGTCCTGCTGCGACCGCGCCGCCTCCACCGCATCATGGATGCTCTGCACCGCCGGGCGCAACTGCGCGACAAACGCGCGCCCCGCGTCGGTCAGGGAAACGCTGCGGGTCGTGCGATGAAACACCCTCACCCCGAGCCGTTGTTCGAGCTTGGCGACGGTGTTGCTCAGCGCGGTCGTCGACAAGCCCAAATCCAGCGCGCCCGCGCGGAAGGATCCTTTGCGAGCGATGGCCAGCACGGCTTCCAGCTCGATGAGCTTGAGACGCTCCATTATCCCCTCCAGCACAACACCACATGCCGATTTGTCCCGATTATCCGGATGCTGGTCCAGTCCTAAATTGAGCTTCATCAGCCGTCCGAGAAGCCGACTTCAATGGAAGCCGCACCTAGCCCCCCCCCCCTCGCCGTCCTGAAGAAAGGAGCCGTCATGACCATCGCGTTGCCCCGCCCCATCTCCCGCTATTTCGACGCCGACAAAAGCAAGGATGCGGACGCCATCGCCCAATGCTTCACGGGCGGAGCGGTCGTTCGCGACGAACGCAACACCTATGTGGGGCGTGACTCCATCCGTCGATGGAAAGAGCAATCATCGAAAAAGTACACCTACAGCGTCGAACCGTTCGCGATCGTCGTCGACAAGGGCCGCATCGTCGTGACCGCCCACCTTACCGGCGACTTCCCCGGCAGCCCCACGGATCTGCGCTACTTCTTCGTTCTCGAGGACGACCAAATCGCCGACCTGGAGATCACGCTGTGAGCCCGCGCGACTTCGAGGGCGTTCGCGCCGTGGTCACCGCCGGCACCAAGGGCGCTGGGCGCGCGACGGTGGAGCGACTGCTGAAAGGCGGCGCGCGTGTCGTCACCGCCGCCCGTAGCGCCGCCAACGCCCCCATCGGCGCCTCTGTCGTGGAAGTCGACCTGACGAGGCCGGAAGGCGCGGACCAGCTGGCGCGGGCCGCGATCGAACGCCTGGGCGACGTCGACGTCCTGGTCCATGTGCTGGGTGGTTCGTCCTCACCGGGCGGCGGCTTCGCTGCGCTCACCGACACGCACTGGGCCGCCGAGCTCGACCTCAACCTGATGACGGCGGTGCGTCTGGACCGGGCCCTGTTGCCGCGGATGCTGGCGCGCGGCCGTGGCGCGGTCGTCCACGTTTCATCGATCCAGCGGACGCTGCCGCTCCCCGAGTCCACCACGGCCTACGCCGCCGCCAAGGCCGCCCTCACCACCTACAGCAAGGCGCTTTCCAAGGAAGTCGGCCCCAAGGGCGTGCGCGTCAACGTCGTCTCGCCGGGTTGGATTCACACCGAAGCGGCCGACGATCTGATGCGCCGGATCGCCGACAGTACGGGCGGAAACCTTGAGACGGCGAAACAAAGTATCCTCGACGCCCTTGGCGGGATCCCGCTCGGTCGGCCGGCCAAGCCCGAGGAGGTGGCGGAGTTGATCGCTTTTCTGGTGTCGGACCGCACCTCGGCCATTCATGGCGCGGAGTACGTCATCGACGGCGGCACGATCCCCACCGTCTAGCCGCCCAGGGTCACGCCCCGCATCGGCGCCCAGGCCGTCGAGATCAAGGGCGGTCAAGTCCTCGTCCTTAGCCAACCCGAGCAGGCGCCGGCCCGTCGTGCGCGCCGGCGGCCTCGCCGAGAATGACGGCTGGAAACCGCCGACGCTCTCCTGCTATGCGACAAGCTCCATGACTTTCAGAATGCCCCCCGTCACCGCCTGGTCCGCCGCCCTGATCGCCGCCCTGATTGGCTTTGGCGGCACGGTGGCTCTAGTGGTCCAGGCCATGAAGGTCTTGGGCGCCAGTCCTGAACAGACGGGCTCCGCCGTCACCGCCCTCTGCCTGTCGATCGGTCTCGCGGGCGCGGCGATGTCGATCGGCCTGCGGATGCCTGTGGTGCTGGCCTGGTCCACGCCGGGCGCGGCCTTGCTGGCCGGAACCACCGCCCAGCTCTCATGGCCCGCCGCCGTCGGCGTCTTCGTGGTCGCGGCCGTGCTGGCGATCGTGCTGGGCCTTATTCCGGCTCTGGGTCGACTGGCCGAGAAGATTCCAAGCACCGTCGCTTCGGCCATGCTGGCCGGCGTCCTGCTGCCGTTCTGTTTGACCCTTTTTCGCACCGCCGCGGTGGATCCGGTCCTGGTCGGCGTGATCCTGGCGGTCTTCCTCGCGGCCCGGCGGCGCGCGCCGCTGTACGCCATGCTTCTGGCCTTAACAGCCGGAGTGGCCCTGACGCTGGCGCGCGGCGGCCTCTCCTTGCCATCCTCGGGCCAAGTCCTGGGAATGCTGGCGCCTCAAGCGCCCGCCTTTCAGCCCGCGGCGATCATCAGCCTCGCCCTGCCGCTGTTCCTGGTCACCTTGGTCTCGCAGAACCTGCCCGGCCTAGTGGTGCTGCGCACGGCGGGCTATCACCCACCCGCTCGGCCGCTGCTCGCGGGGGTCGGTCTGGCGTCGTTGCTGGCCGCGCCATTTGGCGCCCACGGCGTGAATCTCGCGGCCATTACAGCGGCCATCTGCACCAATCCAGAAGCCCATCCGGACGCGGCGCGGCGATGGATGGTCGGCGTGATCTATGCTGGCGTCTATCTGCTGCTGGCGTTGTTTTCGCCGTTCCTTGTTGGCGTGTTCTTGGCGTTGCCTCACGCGGTGATCGCGGCCCTGACGGGGCTGGCCCTGATCCCAGCCCTGCTCGGCGCGCTAGAGTCTATGTTGGCGCCGGGCGCGGACCGTGATCCAGCGATCGTCACCTTTCTGGCCACGGCTTCGGGGGTGTCGCTGCTAGGCGTTGGCTCGGCCTTCTGGGGTCTGACGGCGGGCTTCCTCGCCCTAGGCGTCCGGGCGCTCCTTCGCCGCGGCGCGCGGGCGAAGCGGGCGGGCTCAACCTAGTATCGCAAGCGTCGGTTACGACTGAAACCCAAGAGCTCGCATCCGGCGTCACCCGGTAACCGAGACCCGTCACCAAACGATCGATGTCGTTCTCACGGGCTCGATCATGACGACTTCCGCGCCCCGCGCTTTGGCGGCCGACGAGATGCCCTCGACGACGCCATGGAGACACCGCCCGTCGCTCAGGCGGTGCCTTGAGCTTCACGCGCCCGCCTCCTCCGCCACTTCCTTAAGAGCTTCGCCTTGGCCGCCGCCGCGATCGCGTCAGTCTTGTCCACGCACGCCTAGGAAAACGTCAAGCGGCCGGTCTGACTATTACCGCTGAAACCGTCCTTTTATTGCGAACCCGCCCACCAACGACGACATTCCATCTCAAGAAAGCGCCACGTTCTTCCGTTCTCTTGAGCATCGGGACGGACAAACCTTAAGGCGCTCACCTCATTCGTCCCCTCCCCGACCCTCGGGACGACGACTTCGGCGCGCCCTTGGCGCGCGTCCTTCGGC
>NZ_LSJA01000323.1 GCF_001556515.1 Caulobacter sp. CCH9-E1
TGGTCGCTTCTACTACCGGCGACGGGTGCCGGGATCGCTGACCGACATTGTCGGGAAGAGGGAAATCTGGCGGTCGTTGGGGACGGACAGCCCAACGGTCGCTCTACGGCGTTCCCACCAGATCGCCGCCGCCATCGAGCGAGACTTCGAGTTGGCTCATGGACGATCAGGTCGCACGGTCGATCCGATGATCGTCTGCGAAGCGGTATGGAAGAGCGCAACCGAGCGCGTGCCTGACGCTCAGAAGAGCCCAGCCGAGACCGTCATTGGGGCCACGCTCGGCGAAGTCTACGACGCCTACATGAGCGATCCGACCCGCGACTGGTCGCCGACGACACGCATGGCCTACGGGACCACTCGGAAACTCGTCATGGCGATCCTCGGCGAAACCACGCCCATCCGGTCCATTACACGCGCCCAGTGTCGCGAAATGATCGAGGTGCTTCGGTGGTTGCCTCGTAATGCGTCCAAGCTGTTCGCCAACCTCACCCCGGTCGAGATCGCCGAGAGGAGCAAGGCAGAGGGGCGCGACGACCTCATCAACGCCGCCAACATCAACACCTACGTCAACAAGCTTGGTGGGGTCTTCAACTGGGCGGTGAAGGAGGAACTGCTCGACCGGAACCCCGCCGTGGGCCTGCGCGTGCCCGACCCTACGCTACGGCGCGACAAACGCCTGCCGTTCTCGACGGCACAACTCCGGGCGATCTTCTCCGCGCCGCTCTACACCGGCTGCCGTGACGATGAACATGGCTACGCCATCTCAGGCGCGAACAAGCCGCGCAATGCGCGCTTCTGGATTCCTCTCGTGTCGATGTTCGCTGGGCTACGTCTGAACGAAGCTTGCCAACTCGATGTTGCGGACGTTCGAAGGATTGAAGGCATCGCCTGTTTCGTCGTGACCGAGCGGTCCGATGAGATCGCGAACGACAAGCGGCTCAAGACGAACTCCAGCGAGCGCGTCGTCCCGATCCACGCCACGCTGCTCGACCTCGGCTTCATGGACTTCGTGGAACGGCGACAAAGCGCGGGTGAGAGCAAGCTGTTCGCGGAGGTCGGAATGGGTGCCACCGGCTACCGCTCGACAACCTTCTCCCAGTGGTTTCGCCGCTTTGTCGCGCGCGCAGGCGCCAGTTCTCCGAAGACCTGCTTTCACAGCTTCCGGCATGGCTTTCGTGATGCCCTCCGCGAGGCTCGCATCGACCGTGACATCGCGCTCGCATTGGGCGGCTGGGCGTCAGTCGGCGGAGCCGCTTCAGTGTCAGATGCGTATGGCAGGGGCTATCGCGTCGCCACGCTGAAAGAGGCCATTGACCGCGTTCGTTACGAAGGGCTCGACCTTTCCCATCTCGCCCCCTCGAAATCCGGCCTGGCATCGCGAACCAACTTGTAAGGGAGCCTTACAAGTTGGCCGCGCCTCCC
>NZ_LSJA01000324.1 GCF_001556515.1 Caulobacter sp. CCH9-E1
GTGAAAGCGCTCCGGCCGTCGCCACCGGCGATGGCGTGAAGGAACCGCTGAACCGTCGTTCGACGATCTCGATCAACTTCTAAGATCGACGACGACTGTAAGACTTGGGAGGGCCCGGCGGCGACGCCGGGCCCTTTCTCTTTGGGTGTTATCGGGCTTGGGGGCGCGGTGGCGAGGCTGTAACACCGCCTGATGCTGACCGATCCGCTGTTCTACGCCGTAGCCATTCCGGCCGTGATCCTGCTGGGGCTCGCCAAGGGCGGGTTCGCCGGGATCGGGGTGGTGGCCGTGCCGCTGATGGCCCTGGCCGTGTCGCCGGTCATGGCCGCCTCGATCGTTCTGCCGATCCTGTTGATCCAGGACGTGGTCAGCGTCTGGGCCTTCCGCAAGAGCTGGGACAAGGGGCTGCTGCTGCTCATGCTGCCCTCGGCCGCTGTCGGCGTCTTCCTGGGCTGGGCCCTGGCGGCCTTCGTCAAGGAGGCGGCGGTCGAGCTGGCGGTGGGGGTGATCTCGGTCGTCTTCGCCCTCCAGCGCCTGTGGGCCGAGCGCGCGGTCAAGGCCGCCGAGCAGGTCGAGGCGACTCCCGGTCGGCCGTGGCTGGGCGCCCTGTGTGGGGCGGCGGCGGGCTTCACCAGCCAGATCGCCCATGCTGGCGGTCCGCCGTTCCAGATCTATGTCCTGCCGCGCCGCCTGTCGCGCGACGCCTTCATCGGCACCAGCGCGATCTTCTTCGCGGTCGTGAACTGGATGAAGGTCCCGGCCTATGTCGCGCTGGGCCAGTTCACGCCCGAGGTCCTGGCCACCGCCGGTGTGCTGGCGCCGCTGGCCGTCGCCTCGACCTGGGCCGGCGTCTGGCTGGTGCGGCGCGTGCCGGCCGAGGGCTTCTACAAGGTGATCTACATCCTGCTGGTCGTGG
Organism: Caulobacter sp. CCH9-E1; assembly: GCF_001556515.1. Taxonomy (GTDB): domain Bacteria; phylum Pseudomonadota; class Alphaproteobacteria; order Caulobacterales; family Caulobacteraceae; genus Caulobacter. The sequence continues at coordinate 917 of NZ_LSJA01000324.1, forward strand.
TCGGCGGCAAGCTGGTCTTCGACGGCGCCCGCGGCCTTTTGGCCTGACGCGCGTTTTCGTGGCCGATCGTGTCGTCGCCGCCCTTTCCCGGCCATAGTGATCGACGCTTATATGTCACGGAACGAACTTACCGTTCGGGCGTACTGCATCCGGACAGAGCGGAGCCATGGATACGACCACCCAAACCACCGGTCTCGTCGCGCGCGAGCCGGCGGCGACACACTATCCGACGCCGGCGGCCAAGTGCGCGGACCTGATCGTGCACCTGGCGGGCTTGGCCTGCGCCCTGCTGGGCGGCGGCATCCTGCTGGGCCTGGCGTTTGGTCTCGGCGACCTCAAGCAGGTGGCGGCGGTCAGCGTCTACACCGTGGGCCTGATCCTGATGCTGTCGCTGTCGACGGCCTATAACTTCGCGAAAGCCCGCTGGCGCCCGCTGCTGCGCCGCTTCGACCACGCCGGCATCTTCGTGATGATCGCGGCCTCCTATACGCCCTTCACCACCCAGAACCTGCACGGCTGGTGGGCGATCGGCATGACCTCGGCGGTGTGGACCGTCGCCACGGTCGGCGTGCTGGCCAAGCTGTTCCTGCCGGGTCTGGACAAGCGCTTCTGGGTCGGCCTGTACCTGGCCCTCGGCTGGCTGGTGTTGGTCGCCATCAAGCCGATGATCGACGGCCTGTCGTGGGTGGCCCTGCTGCTGCTGGCCATCGGCGGCCTGGTCTATTCGACCGGCACCGTCTTCTACCTGATGCAGCGTCTGAAGTTCCGGCGCGCCATCTGGCACGGCCATGTCATCGGCGGCGCGGGTCTGCACTACGCCGCCGTTCTGGTCGGCGTCGTGCTGTCGAGCGCCCGTTAAGGCGTGGAGAGCGGCGTGGACAAGGATCTTTCCGGCAAGGCCAGCCTGCAAGGCTTCTTCCGGAACGATCCGCTGCGCGGCAAGCGGCTGCCGGCTCCGCCCAACGACCGTCATGTCGAGGCCGTCGGCTTCCCGGGCGTGCGCCTCAGCGTCGACCAGGCCGACGACGCCCTGCGCCAGGCCGCCGACCGGCTTGCGCCCCTGCGCTCCCTCCTGGGCCGCGACGAGTTCAACATCCTGGCTCTGTCTGGCGGCGCGGCCGGCGGCGCCTATGGCGCGGGCGTGCTGACCGGGCTTTCCAAGGCCGGGCGCCGCCCGGACTTCGCCATCGTCACCGGCGTCAGCACCGGCGCGCTGATCGCGCCGTTGGCCTTCCTGGGCTCGGCCTGGGACGAGCGCCTGACCGACGCCTATGTCGGCGGCCACGCGGCCGAGCTGCTCAGCCTGCGCCGCCTGAACTCGGCCCTCGGTCCCAGCATCTTCAAGGGCGAGTCGCTGGACCGCCTGGTCGAGACCTTCGTCGACGCCGAGATGGTCGAGGCCGTCGCGGCCGAGCACCTGAAGGGCCGCCGTCTGCTGATCGCCACCACCAATCTCGACAGCCAGCGCGCCGTGGTCTGGGACCTCGGCGAGATCGCCACGCGCGGCGGCGAGGACGCGCTGAAGCTGTTCCGCACCCTGCTGGTCGCCTCGTCCTCGGTGCCGGGGATCTTTCCGCCCAAGCTGATCGACGTCGAGGTCGACGGCCGGCTTCACCAGGAGATGCACGTGGACGGCGGCGTCGCCGCGCCGCTGTTCCTGATGCCCGACGCCCTGCTGCATTGGCGCAACCTCGGCCCCCGCTTCCGGCGCGGCCGGGTGCATGTGATCGTCAATACGGTGCTGGATCCGGCCCCCCAATCGACCCCGCCGGGCGTGGCCTCGATCATGAGCCGCAGCTTCGACACCATGCTGCGGTTCTCGTACCGCCAGGCGCTGAGCCTGGCCGCCGGCTTCTGCACGCGCCACAACCTGCCGCTGTCGGTCGCCTCGATCCCCGGCAGCTTCGAAGGCTTCAACCTGCTGAAGTTCGAGACCGAACTGATGAAGCGGATCTACGACGCGGGCGTCGAGCAGGCGATGGCCGGAACCGCCTGGACCAGCGCGGTCGAGGAGCAAAGCCTGTGGCGCGGCCTGTTCAAGAAGCCGCTGGCCGTCTCGCCGGCGGCGGGCACGGGCGTGATGATCCGCGAGGAGCCGGTCAGCGCCGGCGCGCAACTGGAGCCCTAGGGGGGCTGGGCTTGGTCGCGATGCTCTCGGTGGGCGACCAGTAGAAGCGCGCGTAGTGGAACAGTCCATCCGAATCGAGGCGGACAAGCACGATAGGCGCGCCCTGTTCGTGGATGACGGGTTCTGACCCGATCAGGTCGAACCGGTAGTTCACCGTCGCGAGAAGGCGCGCTGGCGACCATCCCTTTTGTGGGAGAGGTTCGGCCACCGCGATCTGAGTTTGATCAGCCGCTCCGCATCGCCAGGCGCCGACGAAGCGGCCGCGCGCTTCCACGCCGCTGAGTAGCTTGCAATCCTTCAGCATCGGCGCGGCGGCTGCTGTGGGCTGGCTGGCTGGAACATGCCACGCGCGCTCGGCCTCTTCCGGCGAGGCCGGCGGCGCGAAAGTCAGGCCATCGATATGGCGCAGGTCCCCCCGCACCGACCAGTGGAGCACGCGGCCGTCCGCCAGCCGCGCCGATTGCGTGCGCACGAGCGTTTTGATCTTCAATCCGCGCAGCGCGGGCGTTGCGACGATCACGCCGTCCAGGAAGTGGATCACGCCGCCACGCTCTACGACCAGGTTCACTTCCGCGGGCGTGATGTGTTTCGGTGGATTGATTTCAGCCAGCATGGTCACCGCGCTTGATCGGGGCGGCATCCAGGCGGCGCCGAGCAGGCGCGCATGGTGCTCCCTACCGTGGCGGCGGTCCAGGCGCGTCGAGCTTCGGCCCGGCCGCTAAGCCTTCTTCAGATACCGCGCGCGCAGCTTGGCGACGTTCGGCGGGTCGGCGCGGAAGTCGGACGCCAAGCCCAGGCGCGCGTTGCACGAGGGGCAGCGGACATGGTCCTCGTCGGCCAGCTCGGCCGGCGGGTCGAAGCGCGTGCCGCACGGCTTGCACTTCCAGTCGCCCACCGGGGCGGGCGGCGGCGGCGGCGGCGGCGCGGCCGACGGCGTGAACACGGTGGCGCGGGCCGACGGCTTGACCATGCGCTCAAGCGGCGGCGGACCGCCAGGCGCGGCGACGCCGCTCTTGAGGCTCAGGGTCTTGCGGCGCGGGGGCTCGCTCTCGCTCATGGTCTCGCTGGGGCAGTGGACAGGTGGGGCGCTTGCTGCATGAAAGCGGCCGGAAACACAAGCCCAATAGGCGCTCTGGCCCCCGTTCTGGTCTCTACCAGTGGGGCTTCAGGCTGAACGACAGGGCCACGACGTCGTCCTTCTGCGTCGCCAGGCCCATGATGCCTTCCTTGGCCCTCATCTCGCGGTGGATGTAGCCCAGCGAGGCCTGCATCGGGCCCTTGCGCCAGGCCACGCCGGCCTGGCTGTCGCCGATCAGGCGGCTGGTCGCATCCTGGGTGAGGCCCGCCCGGCTCCAGTCGCCGTTCTGGCCGCGCAGCATGTTGAAGCCGACGGCCCGGCCGCTGGCGGCGGCGTAGATGTACCAGCGCCCCCGGTCGCCGAAGGCCGTATCGCCTTCGCGCACGCCGAGCGCATCGGTCACCCGGTCGCCCATGTTCTTCTTCTTGCCCAGGCGCACCGTGGCGCCCGCCTCGGCCGAACCGCCGGCGCCGCCGAAGCCGAGGCCGGCGTGCGGGGTGACGTCCAGGGCATACTTGCGGCCCGCCAGCATCACCGCCGAGGGCCAGCCTCGCGTCACGGTCACGTCGACCTCGCGCAGCTCATAGGCGTCGGGGCGGGAGAGGGTCAGCGGCGCGTAGGCGGCGGTCGGCGCGGAGCCGGCCATCGAGACGCGCACGGAGTCGATCGGGCCGCCCGGCTGGGCCTGGTGGCTGAAGGCGTTCGAGCGCCAGCTGACGGGGCCGACGCCCTCGTAATAGCGGTCGGTGTCGAGCAGCCGGACGTCCCCGCCGGCGGCGGCCGGGGGCAGGGCGAAGCCGCCCTCCAGGGCCAGCTCGATCGCGTCGCTGTCATAGGCGATGAAGCCGGCGGCGGGGTTCAGGGGGCGCAGGCTTTCCGGCTTCACTTGGAAGCTCGGCGTGGCGGGGGCGGCGTGCTTGTCGACGGGCGCCTTGCCGGCCTTCTGGGCCGCGCAGGCGCTTCCGGCATAAGCCAGTCCCGCGGCCAGAACGGCCGTTAGACACAGGACGGTTCGCTCCCCAGCGGTCCGCATCCCCGGATTCCCCAATCCTAACGGAGGTCCAGCCTACGCGCTTCCGGCGGTCTGTCCACCGTGACGAAAGCGCACGTCGTGAACCGCCCGCGTCGTGATCAGGTTCCGGTCGCCCGAAACGAAAACGGCGGCGCGATCCGCATCGCGCCGCCGTTCTGGTCTTTAGAGGAGGCCAATCAGCCTTATTGGCAGGCCAGGCACTCGTCGTAGTCGGTCTTCTCGGGGACGTCGAAGCCCTCGGCGGTCTTCTCGGCCTTGCCCTCGGCGCCGGCGTAGGCCGCGCGTTGCACCGACTTGGAGCGCAGGTAGTACAGCGACTTCACGCCGCGTTCCCAGGCGGTCCAGTGCAGCATGTGCAGGTCCCACTTGTCGACATCGCCGGGCAGGAAGACGTTGACCGACTGGCTCTGGCAGATTTCCGGCGTCCGGTCGGCGGCCAGTTCGATCACCCAGCGCTGGTCCAGTTCGAAGGCGGTCTTGTAGACGTCCTTCTCGTCCTGGCTCAGGAAGTCCAGGTGCTGGACCGAGCCCTCGTGCTCCAGGATCGAGCCCCACACCGTGTCGGTGTTCTGGCCCTTCTCCTCGAGCAGCTTCTCCAGATAGGGGTTCTTCACCGCGAACGAGCCCGACAGGGTCTTGTGGGTGTAGATGTTGGCCGGGATCGGCTCGATGCCCGCCGACGTGCCGCCGCAGATGATCGAGATCGAGGCGGTCGGGGCGATGGCCAGCTTGTGCGAGAAGCGCTCCGTCGAACCGCGATCGGCGGCGTCGGGGCAGGGGCCCTTCTCCTCGCCCAGCTTGATCGAGGCCTTGTCGGCCTCGCGGCGCAAGTGCTTGAACATCCGCATGTTCCAGCTCTTGGCCAGGGCGCTCTCGAACGGCACGTTCTGGCTTTGCAGGAACGAGTGGAAGCCCATCAGGCCCAGGCCCACCGAGCGCTCGCGCATGGCGGCGTAGGCGGCCGAGGCGGCGGCGTCGGGCGCGCGGTCGATGAAGTCCTGTAGGACGTTGTCGAGGAAGCGCATGACGTCCTCGATGAACGTCGGGTGGTCGCGCCACTCCAGGAAGGTCTCGGCGTTGACCGACGACAGGCAGCAGACGGCGGTGCGCTCATTGCCCAGGTGGTCCGTGCCGGTGTGCAGCATGATTTCGCTGCACAGGTTCGACTGGCGCACCTTCAGGCCCAGCTCGCGCTGGAACGACGGCATGGCGTTGTTCACGCTGTCGGAGAAGATCAGATAGGGCTCGCCGGTCTGCAGGCGCAGCTCCAGCACCTTCTGCCACAGGGCGCGGGCGTCGACCTCGCGCAGGACCTCGTTGGTCTTGGGCGAGCGCAGGCCGAACTTCTTGCCGTCGCGCACCGCGTGCATGAACTCGTCGGTGATGTTGATGCCGTGGTGCAGGTTCAGGGACTTGCGGTTGAAGTCGCCCGACGGCTTGCGGATCTCGAGGAACTCCTCGATCTCCGGGTGGTGGATGTCGAGATAGACGGCGGCCGAGCCGCGGCGCAGCGAACCCTGCGAGATCGCCAGGGTCAGCGAATCCATCACGCGGATGAAGGGGATGATGCCCGAGGTCTGGCCTTGGCCCTTGACCTTCTCGCCGATCGAGCGGACGCCGCCCCAGTAGGTGCCGATGCCGCCGCCGTTGGCCGCCAGCCAGACGTTCTCGTTCCAGACGCCCAGGATGCCGTCGAGGCTGTCGTTCACGGCGTTCAGGAAGCAGCTGATCGGCAGGCCGCGATCGGCGCCGCCGTTCGACAGCACCGGGGTGGCCGGCATGAACCACAGGCGGCTCATGTAGTCATAGACGCGCTGGGCGTGGTCGGCGTCGTCGGCGAAGGCCGTCGCGACGCGCGCGAACATGTCCTGATACGACTCGCCCGGCAGCAGGTAGCGGTCTTCCAGCGTGGTCTTGCCGAAGTCCGTCAACAGAGCGTCGCGCGAGCGGTCGACCTGCACCTTGCGGACCAGGGCCAGCTGCGGGCGCTTGGCGGGCTTGATCGCCGCCAGTTGCGCCTCTCTACGGATGGTCGTCTTCGCCGCTTCACTGCCGTTCATGACCAAATTCCATTGCTCAATCAGCGTGTTCCGGAGAAGGGGTTAACCCTGCCCAGCCGCTATATCTTGTGGCCGAGGAGCCCCCTCAGCCCAGATATGGGGCCACAGTGGTGAATGACTCGTCAACGGTGTCGGGGCGAGTTTTTCGTTAACAAGCTGTGAACGGCTGGAACTTGTGAGGCAGGATCAAGGGGTTGCGGAGGCGAACTTTTTTCACCCGCGACGGACGGTCGCAAGGCGTCCCTGAAGCTCCGTCCCCGGACTCCCGCGTTCGCTCACAGAGGCGCCCACAAGATATGGGGTCGGTAACGTTAATCCGCGCCATCCCGGCCCTCGGCGACCGGGATGGCGCGGGAGAGCGGGCGCTAGCCCAGCATGACCTCGGCGATCTGCACCGCGTTCAGGGCCGCGCCCTTGCGCAGGTTGTCGCCGACGACGAACAGGGCCAGGCCGTGCTCGACCGTCGGGTCGGGACGCACCCGGCCGACGAAGACCGGGTCCTGGCCGGTGGCGGCCAGGGGATTGGGCACGGCGTCCACGACGACGCCCGGCGCCTGGCCCAGCAGCGCCAGCGCCTCGGCGACCGAGAGCGGACGTTCGAACTCGGCGTTGATCGACAGCGAGTGGCCGGTGAACACCGGCACGCGCACGCAGGTGCCCGAGACCGGCAGGCCGGGGATCTCGAGGATCTTGCGGCTCTCGTCGCGCAGCTTCAGCTCCTCCTCGGTGTAGCCGTCCTCGCCCAGCACGTAGTTCAGCGGCACGACGTTGTAGGCCAGCGGGACCGCCCACTTGCGGGGCTCGGGCAGGGGGGCGGCGTCGGGCGAACGGGCCAGGCCGTCCAGGTCCCCGGCCGCGCCGGCGCGCAGCTGCTCGGCCAGGACCTCGATGCCCTCCATGCCGCCGCCCGAGGCCGCCTGGTAGGTGCTGACGGTCAGGCGCTTCAATCCAGCGCGGTCATGCAGGGGCTTCAGCACCGGCATGGCGGCCATGGTGGTGCAGTTGGGGTTGGCGACGATCCCCTTGGGGATGTTCGAAAGGGCGTGCGGGTTCACCTCGGCCACCACCAGCGGCACGTCCGGGTCCGAGCGCCAGGCCGAGCTGTTGTCGATCACCACGGCCCCGGCCGCGGCGGCCTTGGGGGCCAGCTCGCGCGAGGTCGAGCCGCCGGCCGAGAAGAACACGATGTCCAGGCCGGCGAAGTCGGCGGTCGCGGCGTCCTCGACCACGATCTCCCGGCCCTGGAAGTCGATCTTGCTCCCGGCCGAGCGCGCCGAGGCGAACAGGCGCAGGGACGCCAGCGGGAAGTCCCGCTCGGCCAGCAGCTCGCGCATCATGCCGCCGACGAGGCCCGTGGCGCCGACGACGCCGACGTGGGGCGGATTGGAACGGGAAAACTTGAAGCTCACGGGTATGCGTCTCCTGAAAGTGCGGAGCGCGGGGAGCTTTAAGGTCTCTGGTGATGAGAGCCGCCCCGCGCATCGGCGGGGCTGGTAGCGGGATGCTCGCTAGTACGCGCGCACGCCCGACCACGCCCCGCCGAGGCGGGTCGTTTTCGGGGTGGTAATTTTGGTCGCGCGGACTTGCATCGGCGGGGTCAATAGCGAGGAAGCGCGGCCGCGTAAAGAGCGGTTTGGGGAATGGGGTTGCGGCGGGGGAGGTCTGCGACGCGCGCAGGGGCATGAATGTGCCGCGAAAGCGCTTCTGGTCTACACTTCCGTGTCATCCCGGCCGCAGCGCGTAGCGCGGAGAGCCGGGACCCAGGGGCGGCGC
>NZ_LSJA01000325.1 GCF_001556515.1 Caulobacter sp. CCH9-E1
GGCGTGGGGGATCGGGGTGGCCGGGGTCCAGCCGCGGATTTCGCGGACGGTCTTCACGTCGATGCAGAATTCCTGCTCGCCGATGCAGAACGAGATCAGCTCCAGAGCAGGCGCGGTATTGTCGGTCATAAGCGGTCCCCGGGAACGTAAGGCTTGGCTCCGGGGCCGCGATTCGACGCGCTCCGGAACACCTTGCCAGTTAACCCTGCGCCGCCTTTAGCAAGCGTTAAGCCAAACGCGTTCGGGGCGCGCCCAAATGTCGCGGCTCAATAAAAACTGTCATCCCGGCCGCAGCGTAGCGGAGAGCCAGGACCCAGGGGCAAACGCGATGCGCCGGCTCCTGGGTCGGGGCTCGGCGCGCTTCGCGCTGGGCCGGGATGACGGGTTTACGGCTCGGACAGGCCTTCGTCGCCGTCGTCGGCGAGGTTGAACTCATACCAGACGCCGTTGAGGACGCCGAAGGCGACGGCCAGGCCCAGGCCCAGGATCCAGGTGAAGTACCACATTGGTTCGTATCCTTCGGATC
>NZ_LSJA01000326.1 GCF_001556515.1 Caulobacter sp. CCH9-E1
CCTTCTCCCCTTGCGGGAGAAGGTGTCAGCGAAGCTGACGGATGAGGGGTCGATAGACGGCGCCGCCGCGCAACCCCTCACCCGGCCCTCCGGGCCACCCTCTCCCACAAGGGGAGAGGGACTTTCGAACCTCAGCGCTTCTTCGCGGCCGGCGCCTGCGCGTCAAACCCGAACGCGTGGCGCATGACCTGGAAGATGTAGCTTTCCTCGACCACGCCGCGCACCAGATAGGCTTGCGGGCCGTCGGCGAAGACGCCGACGTCCTCGCCCGCGTGGGCGGCGCTGTAGAGGTTCACGACCGCCTGCTGGTGGTAGTCGACGTCGTCCAGGTCTTCCTTGGCCGGATCGGCGCGGGTGTCACTGCCCAGAGGGCCGCCGGGCCCCGTCGCGAACATGAGAGTCGTATAGGCCTTGCCGTCGGCGGCGATCGCCGGCTCGCCCTCGTTGCCCGCCACGCCCAGGATCGGCGAGTTGCGCGGCGCGTAGCCCGAGATCACCAGGCCGTGGCTGTGGTCGGCCGTGACCACGACCAGCGTGTCCTTGAGGTCGACCTTGGCCAGCACCGCGTCGATGGCCTTGGAGAACTCGACCGTCTCGCTCAGCGTGCGCTTGGCGTTGCCCAGGTGGCTGCCCATGTCGATCTTGCCGCCCTCGACCATCAGGAAATAGCCGTTCGGGTTCTTGGAGAGGATATCCACGGCCGTCGTCGCCATCTCGGCCAGGGTCGGCACGCCCTGCCCCAGCACCGGGCGCTCGACCTCGTAAGGCAGGTGCTCGGAGGCGAACAGGCCCAGCACGTGCTTGGTGTCGGCGGGGAGCGCCTTCAGCTGATCGACGGTGGTGACATAGGCGGAATCCGGGCCTTCGGCCTTCAGCCATTCGGCGGTCAGGTCGCGGCCGTCGGCGCGCTTGCCGTCCTTGTCCCCGGGCAGGAAGCGCGAGCGACCGCCGCCCATGACGACGTCCAGGCGCAGGGCGTCGGGCGCCTCGACCAGTTGCCGGGCGATGTCCTTGCAGCCGCCCTTGATGGCCTCGACGGGCATGTCGCTGTCGCCTTCCCAATCACGATAGGCCGTATGGGCGTAGGCGCCGGCGGGCGTGGCGTGGGTGACGCGGGTCGTGGTGACCGCGCCGGCCGCCTTGCCGTTGGCCTTGGCCAGCTCGGCCAGGGTCTGGACCGCATTGCCCTTCTCGGTCTCGCACTTCTCGCCGATCGCCGCGCCGGTCAGGCCGATGATCTTGTTGCGCGTCTTCACGCCGGTCATGATCGCCGTGATGCCGGCGGCGCTGTCGGTGACCTGGGTGTCGTGGCTGTAGGTCTTGGAGAGCGCCGCGTAGGACAGCTTCTCGAAGGCCAGCGAATTGGACTCGCCGTCGACGCCCTTTTGCTGGCCGTCATAGATGCGGCCGGCCGTGACCGTCGAAATGCCCATGCCGTCGCCCAGGAACAGGATGACGTTCTTGGCCCGGCCGGTGTTGGGAACCACCGTCAGCTGCCGCGCCAGAGCCGCTTCGCCCGCCTTGTAATAGGGATCGGCGGCGCTGACGGCCGCCATGGGCCCGCCGACCTGGGCGTGAGCGAAGGTCGAGATCGAGGCGGACGCCACCAGGGCGAGAACAAAGGGGCGGATCAAGGCCAAGCTCCATGAGGAATCGGCCCGATTTGCTCCCGGCGTGTGACAGTTTTTCCGTTGGTGACGACGAAGCGCGCTTCAGGCGCGTCGCACCCGCCAGGCGAAGGCGGTGGCCGCGGCCAGCAGCACCGCCGCACCGGCCTGATGCAGAACGCCCAGGGTGATCGGTACGGCCGCCATCAGGGTCCAGACGCCCAGCAAGGCCTGCAGGACGACAATCACCGCCAGGGCCGTCGCGATCGCCTTGCTGCCAGCCGCCAGGGGCCTGTCGCGCCGGGCGATCACCGCGATGGCGATCCCGGCGACGAACAAGGCGTAGGCCACCAGACGATGGTGCAGCTGCACCGCGCCATGGCTGTGCGCGATCGTGCCCCAGAAGCCGGCGCCAAAATAGTCGGCCGGGAAGAAGCGGCCGTTCATCAGCGGCCAGTCGTTATAGACGAGGCCCGCGTCGTTTCCGGCCACCAAGGCGCCCAGCAGGCTCTGGAAGAACACCGCCCCCAGGAAGGCCAGCGCCCAGCCGCGCCAGGGCGAACGCTCCTCGACGCGCGGCGCGCCGTTCCAGGCGTCCAGGGCGGTCCAGATCAAGACCACGAACAGCGCCAGGGCCAAGCCCAGGTGCGTCATCAGGCGTTCCGGCGCCACCGAGACCCGCTCGGACAGGCCGCTGGAGACCATCCACCAGCCGACGAGACCCTGCAGGCCGCCCAGGCCCAGCATCACGGCGCAGCGCCAGATCAGCCGGCGCGGGATGTCGCGGCGGATCAGAAAGACGATGAACGGGATCGCGAAGACGACGCCGACGGTCCGTCCCAGCAGGCGGTGCGCCCACTCCCACCAGAAGATCCCTTTGAACCCCTCCAGCGTCATGTCCGGATTGACCAGCTTGTACTGGGGGATCTGCTTGTAGAGCTCGAAACTCTCGCGCCAGGCCTGGTCCGACATCGGCGGCAGGGCGCCCATGATCGGCTGCCACTGGGTGATCGACAGGCCCGAATCCGTCAGGCGCGTCGCGCCGCCGACGACGACCATGGAAAAGACCATGGCGGCCACGATGAAGAGCCAGATCGCAACAGGACGCGAACGGTCGGAACGCAGGAAAGACGTCATGGAATCGGAAAAGCGTCACTTCTGGGCCGAAATGCGGCCGAACCTTCCCTACGCCCGCCGGACGCGCGCTTCAACGTCTGTATGCCTACGCATGACGACCCGCGCGCCGCGTGGCACAAAGCGCCGCGCAGGAGGACTTTGATGAGCGGCACGGGCGTCTTCGCGGCGGCGATCGTCGGCATTATCGCCGGCTGGATCGCCGATTTCGTTCTGGATCGACGCCACTCCCTGTTCATCAAGCTCTTGATCGGCGTGATCGGCGCGTTCATCGGAGCGTTCGTGGCGACGCGCATCGATCTTCACGTCAGCGGATTCGTTGGCGAACTGATGGTCTCCAGCGTGGGCGCCATCGTGTTCCTGGCCGTGCTCGGCCTCTTCCGGAGACCCGCGTGAGCGCTCCCCTCATTCCGGCCCGTCTGCGAAAGCTGATCGGCTCGATCGCCGTGATGGCCGTTCTGTTCGCCTGGATCTGGATTTTCACCAGCCTCTACGACCGCCTGCCGCAGAACCGCTTCGTGCACCTCGTCTACTTCGTGGCGCTGGGCATGGGCTGGATCCTGCCCGTGATTCCGCTGATCTCGTGGATGGGCAAGGCCGACAAGCCGGTCGTGAAGTAAACAGGCCGGACATGAAAAAGGGCCGCCTTTCGGCGACCCTTTCGGCTTCCGCTGTTCCCGAAGGAAATGGTCGGAGCGACAGGATTCGAACCTGCGACCCCTTGACCCCCAGTCAAGTGCGCTACCAGGCTGCGCCACGCTCCGACGCGGAAGAGGCGCTCTTATAGGCGCCGGTCCGGGGTTGGGCAACTGCCATTTCCGAGGAAAACGCGGGACCCATGCGTCGCTAGCGCGACAGCAGTCCGTCCAGTCGCGATTTGACCTCCGTGAGGTCGCGCAACATGAAAGCCAGACGCTCGCGCGCCTCGCTCTCCAGACGCCGACCGCCTTGGTCGAGCGCGCCATAATCGATGTCTGTCGCGAGCTTGGCCGAGCCGTTGGAGCCCAGCCCCGCGGCGATCACCTGCGCCAGGCCATGGTCGCGATGCAGCTTCTGCACGCCCTTGATGGTCAGGCCTTCGCTGTGGAGCAAGGTGCGGACGCCGTTCAGCACGGCCACGTCCTGCGGACGATAGAAGCGCCGTCCGCCAGCGCGTTTCATGGGGCGAATGAAGGAGAACTTGGTCTCCCAGAAGCGCAGGACGTGCTGCGGCACGCCCAGCTCCTCGGCGGCTTCGGAAATCGTGCGGAAGGCGTTCGGCCCCTTCGCCACCGCACGAATCCTAGTCGCCCAAGGCGCGGTCGATTCGCGCCTTCATGACCTGGGAAGCGCGGAAGCCGATCACGCGCCGGGGCTCGATCTCGGCGGGCTCGCCCGTCTTGGGATTGCGCCCCATCCGAGCCCGCTTGGCGCGAACCTGGAAGACGCCGAAGCCGGAAAGCTTGACCGTCTCGCCCTTCTCCAGGGCCTCGGCCACCAGATCCAGGGTGCGCTCGACGAGGCCGGCGCAGTCCTGACGGGTCAGGCCGACCTCCTCGTGGACCGCCTCGCATAGGTCGGCCCGGGTCAAAGTAGAGCCCTTCATGCAACCCCCTTCACGCGTATCCTGGCGGCCACGAGACCACCTCCGATAGAGCACTCGCGGCGAACAAGAGCTTGATGCGGCCGCCCTCAACCAGCCACGCCCTCGCCCACCGATGACCTCATGCCGTGATTATCGCGTGAAGTCAAAGGCTCAAGGTCAACAGTTCATGCCATATTCGAGGCTTGCGCCATGATGCGCGTCAAAGGCGCAGAACGCAGGCGCCCCAGGTCAGACCGCCGCCCATGGCCTCCAGCAGCAAGAGGTCGCCCTTCTTGATCCGACCGTCCTTGACGCCCTCGGCGAAGGCCAGCGGGATCGAGGCGGCCGAGGTGTTGGCGTGGACGGCGACCGTCGAGATCACCTTCTGCTCGTCGATGCCGCAGCGATGGGCGACGCCCTGGAGGATTCGCTGGTTGGCCTGGTGCGGGATGAACCAGTCGACGTCGGCGACCGCCACGCCCGCCTTGTCGGCGGCGGCGTGGATCGCTTCGGAGATGTTGACCACGGCGTGCTTGAAGACCTGGTTGCCCAGCATCCGCAGCTTGCCGACCGTGCCCGTCGTCGACGGACCGCCGTCGACATAGAGCAGATCCTGCTTCGTGCCGTCGGCGCGCAGGGCGAAGCCCAGCATGCCACGGTCCTCGGTCGTCCCCTGCCCTTCGCCGGGCTCGAGAACCACCGCGCCCGCGCCGTCGCCGAACAGCACGCAGGTGCCGCGATCGCTCCAGTCCATCAGACGCGTCATGGTCTCGGCGCCGATGACCAGGGCGCACTTGGCGTTGCCGCGCGCCACGAAGCCGTCGGCGACGCTGAGCGCATAGACGAAGCCCGAGCAGACGGCCTGGACGTCGAAGGCGATGCCGACCGGCGCGCCCAGCTTGCGCTGGACGATCGTGGCGACCGCCGGGAAGGTCAGATCCGCGGTGGTGGTGGCGACGATGATCAGGTCGACGTCGGCCGCGGTCTTGCCGGCGGCGGCCAGCGCCTCCTTGGCGGCCTCGACCGCGAGGTCAGAGACCGGCTGGTCGTCGGCGGCCTGGTGGCGCTGGCGGATGCCGGTCCGCTCGACGATCCATTCGTCGCTGGTGTCGACGAACTTGGCCAGATCGTCGTTGGTCACGACCTTGGGGGGCAGATAGGCGCCGACGCCGGTCACTACGCTACGAACTACGCTCACTCGGCCGCTCCCTGGGGATCAACGCCGGGATCGGGCTCCTCGCCGGAGGCCTCGTCCTTGGCCGCGGCGGCGGTCAGGCGCTTCAGATTTCTGTCGATCTCGGCGCGGAAGTCGCTGCGCGCGAGGTTGGTGGCGACCCGGATCGCCGAGGCGAAGCCGCCCGCGTCCGCGCCGCCGTGGCTCTTGACCACGATTCCGTTCAGGCCCAGCAGCGGCCCGCCGTTCACCCGGCCCGGATCCAGGCGCTGGCGCATCTTCTTCAGCGCGCCCGAAGCCACGGCCGCGCCTAGCATCGCCAGCGGCGTCGAGGTCAGGGTGGACTTGATCTCATTGGAGAAGAACCGCGCCAAGCCCTCGGCGGTCTTCAGGGCCACATTGCCGGTGAAGCCGTCGGTGACGACCACGTCCACGGTGCCGTAGGCGATGTCGTTGCCCTCGACGAAGCCGTGATAGTCGAAGTCGAGCTTGGTCTCGCGCAGGATGGCGTGCGCCTCGCGCACCTCCTCGTGGCCCTTCTGCTCCTCGGAGCCGACGTTCAGCAGGCCGACGGTCGGGCGGTGAGAGCCGTGCACCGCGTGGTGGAAGGCCGCGCCCATGATGGCGAACTCGACCAGCTGGGCCGCGTCGCTCTCGACATTGGCGCCGACGTCCAGCACCGCCGTGACGCCCTTCATGGTCGGCCAGTTGGCGACGATGGCCGGGCGCTCCAGTCCCGCGCCCATGCGCAGGATCAGCTTGGAGATCGCCATCAGGGCGCCGGTGTTGCCGGCCGAGACGCAGGCGTGGGCTTCGTTCTCGCGCAGCGCCTCGATCGCGTTCCACAGGCTGGAGCCCTTGCCCCGGCGCATGGCCTGGGCGGGCTTCTCGTCCATGCTGATGGCCTTGTCGCAGTGACGGACCTCGCTGACGGCCTTGGCCGCCGGGCATTTGGCCAGCTCGGCCTCGATAGCCGCGCCGTCCCCATGCAGCAGGAAGCGCACGCCCGGCAGCGCCTGGGCCGCGAGCGCGACGCCGGGCACGACGATGGAGGGGCCATGATCGCCGCCCATGGCGTCGATCGAGATGACGACGGATTGAGTCACGTGGCGCTGAGAGCTCCGGCAGGCGGCCAGCCGCCTTCAAGGCGGCGGACGATACATCCGCGTGAATATCACGCAAGCGGTCGAGTCGGGGCCTTTAGCCCTGGTCGTCCTTCAAATTCAGCCCCTTCAGCGCCGCGAACGGGGACAATTCCACCGGTTCGGGCGGTTGAACGAACACCGCGCCGGGCTTGCGCGGGAACGGATCCAGCTCCAACGCCAAGTGCTCGACCACATAGCCCGAGACGTCGACTGATTGGCCTTCCAGCACGTCGGGCGGATCGTCGCCATCGGGATCAGCGCCCAGGTCGCCGAACTCTTCCTGCGGCGCGTTCTCGCTGTTGGCGGGCAGGACGCGGAGGCTGAAGCGGGCGTCGATCGGCGTCTCGAAGTCGTCGGCCGTCGCGCTGCAGGTCTGGACGACCCGCGCGCGCAGGACGCCCGAGATCTCGGCGCCGTCCAGCCACGAGGTCAGGAACACCTCGGCCGAAAGCGCCTCCAGGCTGACGAGGCCCAGCTGCTTGGCGATCGCCTGGCGTTGTTCGGCGCTGGGCTCCAGGCGCAGCTTCACGGCGCCACGATCGACCTGGGACAGCGGAATCTCGCAGGGCCAGGGCGCGGTCACGGGTTCGGCCAAGTCACGTCTCCTTGCAGCAACGCGGCCAGCGGCTGGTCCGCCAGCGCCGCGCGCGTCTTGATCAGATAGGCGTTCAAGGCGGCGACGTCGCCCTCGCCCCTTTCCTCGAACGCGGTGCGGGCCAGGAAGTCGCGAGTCGCGGCCTCGTCCGGCAGGCTGGCGACGGCCTCGTCATAGGTCTTCAGGCGGCCGTAGAAGGCGCCGGCCAGCTTCTTCATCTTCTTGCCGACCGCGGTGTCGGCCACGCCGATCTCGCGAAAGGCGTCGTCGAGCCCCTTCACATAAGAATCAAACACCGCCTGCGAGGTCTCCGCCGCGGCGTCGCCCTGCCCTTTCAACCGCTCGATCAGGAAGATCACGTGCAGGCTGAACAGTTCAAAGCGCCCTTCCATCGAGTCGCGGACGCCGAAATCGCGATAGAAAGCCGGCGAACGCGCCTGGGCCACGGCCGATGCGTAGAGCTTGGCCCCCGCCGCCTTGGCGGGCCTGGGCTTTAGCCATCGATCCAGAAACATTGAAACGCCTCGATTTCGCCGCGACATCCCGCTAGAGGCGGGGTCCGCTTTCACGCGGGCATTGAACTAAGCTCCCGCGGGCGATAGGTCAAAGTCTGCATTTTTCCGGTTCGGAGCCTTGATGTCTCGCCCCGCCGTTTTCGCCGCCGCCGTCCTGGCCCTGGCTGTCGCCACTTCGGCCTGTACGCCGCTGACGAGCTATTCCGGCTTTCAGGCCATCGAAGCCAAGCCCGCCGACATGAAGGTCGGCGAGGACAGCAAGTCGACCTTGATGGAAAAGCTGGGCTCGCCGTCGGCCGTTTCGACCTTCGACAACAACACCTGGTACTACATCTCCCAGACGACCGACCGGGTGGCCTTCTACTACCCGCGCGTGATCAAGCGCGACGTCGTGGCGATCAAGTTCAATCCGGCCGACGAGAAGGTCGCCTCGGTGAACACCTACACGCTGAAGGACGGCAAGGTCATCGCCTACAACGGTCGCGAGACGCCGACCCGCGGTCGCGAGATGACGATCCTGGAACAACTGCTCGGCAACGTCGGTCGCGGCGGCATGCTTCCGCAAGACGACGAGGCCCCCGGCCAACGCCCTGGCGACCGTCGTTAACATTCGACCAAGGCAAAGCTTTACGAAAGCCGCCCGCCGCAAGGTGGGCGGCTTTTCTTATGCGCCCAGACAGTATTCGAGAAACGCCGCAACCAAACGGCGGATGGTTTACTATGAATTCAAAATTGACCATCTTTCTTGAGACATATTGTCGCGCCCTAAACACTCCATAAACCCAGTTTGAGCGATCCTCGAATTCTGATGACGCGCAAGCAGCGCGCCAGCGAATTCACGGAAGCTAAGGAGGCGCGCTGTGGAAACAACAGATCTTCGTGCGCTGTCCGTCCTGCTGATCGACGACAACGCCAATATGCGCAGGGTGATCACCACCATCCTGAAGTCGGCGGGCGTCCGGAAGATCTACGAAGCCGACGATGGCCTCGGAGCCTTGCGAATCTTTCAGTCGAAAGAGATCGACATCATCTTCACCGACCTGGTGATGCACCCGGTCGATGGCTTGGCGTTCGTCAAGTGGGCCCGCACCTCGACGGCCAGCCCCAATCGTTTCGTTCCGATCATCATGATGACCGGCCACGCCACGCAGCGAACCTTGAACGAGGCGCGCATGGCTGGGGTGACCGAATTCCTGGCCAAGCCGCTGACGGCGCGGACGGTGATGCATCGCATCAACGAGATCATCAACAATCCCCGCCCCTTCGTGCAGGCCAAGGCGTATTTCGGTCCCTGCCGTCGTCGGCGGATCGACCACGACTTCGTCGGCGTGGACCGCCGGAGCGAAGTGCCGATCGACGTGATTCCAAGGGTCCAGGACGCTCTCGCCGAGATGGATCCCGAAGACGTCTACTGATCGGCCCGAATGAGAAAACGCCCCGGAGTCTCCTCCGGGGCGTTTCCATTTCAGGCGCTTTTCTTGATCAGCCGCCGTGGGCCAGGACCGCCAGCAGCAGCAGGGCCACGATGTTGGTGATCTTGATCATCGGGTTCACGGCCGGCCCCGAGGTGTCCTTGTAGGGGTCGCCGACGGTGTCGCCCGTGACGGCGGCCTTGTGGGTCTCGCCGCCCTTCTTGTGCAGGACGCCGTTCTTGTCGGTGAAGCCTTCCTCGATCACCTTCTTGGCGTTGTCCCAGGCGCCGCCGCCGCTGGTCATCGAGATGGCGACGAACAGGCCGGTGACGATCACGCCCATCAGCATGGCGCCGAGCGCCGCGAAGGCGTCGACCTTGCCGGCGATGGCGTTGATCACGAAGAACAGCACCACCGGCGAGACGACCGGCAGCAGGCTAGGCACGATCATCTCGCGGATGGCCGCCTTGGTCAGGATGTCGACGGCGCGGCCGTATTCCGGCTTCACCTCGCCCGTCATGATGCCGGGGTTCTCGCGGAACTGACGACGCACTTCGGCCACGACCGACTCGGCCGCGCGGCCGACGGCGGTCATCGACATGCCGCCGAACAGGAACGGCAGCAGGCCGCCGAACAGCAGGCCGACCACGACGTACGGGTTCGACAGGTCGAAGGTCACCGGGCCCATGCCGTCGAAGAAGCTGCCCGGCGTCGCATTGGCCGAGAAGAACTTCAGGTCCTCGGTATAGGCGGCGAACAGCACCAGGGCGCCGAGACCGGCCGAGCCGATGGCGTAGCCCTTGGTCACGGCCTTGGTGGTGTTGCCCACGGCGTCCAGGGCGTCGGTGGTGACGCGCACTTCCGGCGGCAGGCCCGCCATCTCGGCGATGCCGCCGGCGTTGTCGGTGACGGGGCCGAAGGCGTCCAGGGCGACGATGAAGCCGGCCAGCGACAGCATGGTCGTGGTGGCGATCGCGATGCCGAACAGGCCGGCCAGGTTATAGGTGACGACGATGCCGACGATGATGGTCAGGGCCGGCAGGGCCGTGGCTTCCAGCGACATGGCCAGGCCCTGGATCACGTTGGTGCCGTGACCCGAGACCGAGGCCTGGGCCACCGACTTCACCGGGCGGAAGTTCGTGCCGGTGTAGTACTCGGTGATCATCACGATGGCGGCGGTGACCGCCAGGCCGACCAGACCGCAGTAGAACAGGCCGTCGGCCGTGTAGGTGCGGGCTTCGGTCACCACAGGGGCCGGGACCAGCTGGTGCAGCACGTACCAGACCGCCGGGATCGACAGGAGGCCGGTCACGATCAGGCCCTTGTACAGCGCGCCCATGATGTTCTGGCTCTTGCCCAGGCGGACGAAGAAGGCGCCGATGATCGAGGTGACGATGCAGACCGCGCAGATGGCCAGCGGCAGCAGCATCATCGCGCCGACCGCCTCGTGGCCGCGGAAGAAGATCGCCGCCAGGACCATGGTCGCGACGGTGGTCACGGCGTAGGTCTCGAACAGGTCGGCGGCCATGCCGGCGCAGTCGCCGACATTGTCGCCGACGTTGTCGGCGATGGTCGCGGCGTTGCGCGGATCATCTTCCGGGATACCCGCCTCGACCTTGCCCACCAGATCGCCGCCCACGTCGGCGCCCTTGGTGAAGATGCCGCCGCCGAGGCGCGCGAAGATCGAGATCAGCGAGGCGCCGAAGCCCAGGGCCACCAGGGCGTCGACGACGCCGCGGCCCGTCGGCTCAAGACCCAGGACGTCGGTCAGCACCCAGTAGTAGCCGGCCACGCCGAGCAGGGCGAAGCCCGCCACCAGCATGCCGGTGACGGCGCCGGAGGTGAAAGCCAGCGACAGGCCCTTGGCGAGGCCCTCGGAGGCGGCCTGGGCGGTGCGGACGTTGGCGCGCACCGAGATCAGCATGCCGGCGAAGCCCGCCGCGCCCGACAGCACCGCGCCGACCAGGAAGCCGAGGGCGGCCCACGGGCCGATCAGCAGATAGACGGCGACGAGAATGACCGCGCCGACGATGGAGATGGTGAGATACTGCCGCCGCAGATAGGCTTGAGCGCCTTCCTGGATCGCCGCGGCGATCTCTTGCATGCGTGCGTTGCCGGCCGAGGCCCGCATCAGACTGGCCGTCTGCACGGCGCCATACAGCACCGCCAGAAGCCCGGCCCCGATGGCCAGATAAAGCCAAAGACTCATTAGATTCTTCGCCCCTTCGCGCTTCTTTGCAACGAGGGGACGCCGATCCGTCGGCGGCGACCTTGAGCCAACTCAAACAAGCCAACTCAATCGCCGTCGAGGTCGACAAGCGGGCCTTTTTGGCCTCGTGCCCCCTCGTTCTCCCTGAAATGACGGCCGAACGGCGTCATCCCAAGGACACTGTCAGATGCCCGGGAGGCGCGCAACCCGCGTCAGAACAAGCGATTCCGCGCTCCTAGAGCGCCGGCGTCGGCGGTTTAGGGGCTAGGCGCGTCCGGCTTTTGCTGGATCGCGCGCAGGGCGGCGGCGTTCGGCGGCATGACGTGCTGACGCGGAACCTGCTTGGCGATTTCCACGGCCGCGACCTTACCCTTGCCGAACAGAGTGGCGCATTGGCTAAGGACGAAGACCTGGAGACGAGGTCCGTCGACTTCCTGCCAGGTGTCCTGACGCACGAACGGCGTGCGGTACGAAGCCCGCATGATGGCGTCGCGCAGCGCTGGTTCCTGAGCCTTGAAGCTCTCGACTTCGGCGCCCGAGGTCAGCCTGAGCGTCAGGGCCACGAAGACGTAGTTGACGATCCGCCCATTGGCGATGATCGGGATCGTCATCGAGCCAAGCTTGTAGGTCGGGTCGAGCGCCTGCTCCCCCCCTTCCTTCTTCTTCTCGGATCGGGCGAACGCCGGCCCGCTTGTCACCGCGACGGCGGCGAGGCTGAGTAGAAATCGGCGTGAAAAGGTCGGGCTCATGCCCCGCTTCTAGCAAGCGGGGCTTGATATTCCCCTACCGGCGGAAAGCTCTAGCCGTGCAGCCAGCCCAGGCGCGACGGGGTCACGTCGCGGCCCTTGTAATAGGCCGACACGCCCTCGCCCTCGACGAACTCGCCGATCTCGCTGACCTTCACGCCCGCCGCCGCGGCGGCGATGCGGAAGTTCCAGGCCTCGTTGGGATCGACGGCGCAGACGATCTCGTAGTCATCGCCGCCGGAGGCCAGGGAAATGCGCCCCTCGACCTGCTCGGGCTGAAGCTCGAGCCAAGCCTGACCGCCCGGCGAGAGCGGCAGGCGTTCCAGGTCGACGCGGACGCGGCAGCCGCTGGCCTTGGCGATGTGGCTGCTGTCGGCCAGCAGGCCGTCGGAGACGTCGGCGGCGGCCTTGGCGTGCTGGCGCATGGACTCACGAAGGCCGATGCGCGGCTCGGGCTGACGATAACGGCGCAGAAGCCCGCCGTCGGGATCGGCGACCTCGCCCCATTGGGCCAGCAGGCCGAGCCAACCGTCGCCGATCGTGCCGGACACCATGAGCCTGTCGCCCGGCTTGGCGCCCCGACGCAGGATCGCCTCGCCCTGGGGAACCCAGCCCAGCAGGGTCGCCGACAGCACCAGCGGCCCCGAGGTGGTCACCGTATCGCCGCCCAGCAGCGAAATGTCGAACAGCGCCCCATCTTCCGCCAGCCCCCGGGCGAAGGTCTCGCGCGAGGTGACGTCCGAGCCCGAGGGCCAGCCGACGGACAGGAAATAGCCATAGGGCTCGGCGCCCTTGGCGGCGAGGTCGGAGAGATTGGTGCGCAACAGCTTGCGCGCAACCACGTCCAGCGCCTCGTCGACCAGGAAGTGCACGCCGCCGACCATGGCGTCCTTGGTGATCACCAGGTCATAGCCAGGCCGCGACGGCAGCACGGCCGCGTCGTCCAACAGATCCAATGCGGCCGGATCGCCCCGCGTCAAAGGACGCAGGAGGCGTTCGATATGGTCGAACTCGGTCGCGGGCGCCACCGCTGTGGATGGCGCCTCGTCTTCAGCGAACCAGTCTTCTTCGTCAGTCTCTTGCATCACGGGCGATCGCGTCGAGGGCGCCATTGATGAAGCCTGACTCAGGACCCTCAAAAAAGGATTTCGCTATCTCGACATACTCATTGATGACGACTTCGGTCGGAACGTCCGGCCGATACATCAATTCGTAGGCGCCGGCGCGCAGAACGGCGCGCGCCGTGGCGTCCAGGCGCTCAAGCCGCCAGCCCGAGGCCAGACGCTTGACGATTCCCTGATCCACCTTGGCCTGATGGGCCACAACGCCCTTCGCCAGCTCGGCGAAGAAGGTTTCATCGGCCTGCGCCAGGCGTTCGCCCTCGACGTCGCGGTCGAAGCGATGCTCGGAGAATTCACGGATGACCGAGTCGACGCCGGCCCCCGAAACTTCCATCTGATAGAGGGCCTGGACGGCCGCCAGGCGCGCGACCGAGCGCGGTTGGGTGCGGGGTGCGCTCATCTGCCGCGCCCCAGAAGCTGGCGTTTCAGCGCGATGGTCTCCAGGCAAGCCTTGGCGGCCGCGCCGCCGCGATCGCCTTCGCTGACCTTGGCGCGCGCCCAGGCCTGCTGCTCGTCATCGACCGCCAGCACGCCGAAGCCGATCGGCAGGCGGCGGCCGATGCCCAGGTCCTGCAGACCGCGGGCGGTCTCGTTGGAAACGAGCTCGAAGTGGTAGGTCTCGCCGCGGATCACGCAGCCCAGGGCGACATAGCCGTCATAGCGTCGGCCCATCGGGCCTTGGCCGGCGTCTTCCGCCAGGGCGATGGCCGTCGGGATCTGAAGCGCGCTGGAAACCGTGATCACGTCGTATTCCGCGCCATAGGCTTCGATCGCCTGGGCGGCACCGCGCAGCAGCTCGTCGGAGACGCCCGAATGGCTTCGTCCCTCCACGATCAACAGGCGGATGTTGTCTTCAACCATCTAGCTCGACTCTCCACGGCCGCGTCGCGCGCGACCAGAAACACACATTAGGCTTAACGGACTATAGCTCTTCCTCGACGCCGTCGCTCAGTCCCTCTTCCGTGAGGAACTTGGCGAAGTCGCCGGTTTCCTTGAAATCGCGATAGACCGAGGCGTAGCGGACATAGGCCACGTCATCGAGGGATTTCAACGCCTTCATGACCATTTCCCCCACCGTCGAGGACGGAAGCTCGGTCTCGCCCATGCTTTCCAGCTGGCGGACGATGCCGTTGATCATCCGCTCTACCCGTTCCGGGTCCACCGGACGCTTCTGCATCGCCAGGGTGATCGAGCGCACAAGCTTGTCGCGATCGAAGGGCGAGCGGCGGCCCGACCGCTTCAGGATGATCAGCTCGCGCAGTTGAACGCGCTCGAAGGTCGTGAAGCGGCCGCCGCACTCCGGGCACATCCGGCGACGGCGGATGGCCGCGCCATCTTCCGACGGGCGGCTGTCCTTGACCTGGCTTTCGGCGTGTCCGCAGAAGGGGCAGCGCATGATGTGGCCCCTCCCGCGGCGCCTGGTTCTATTAGTTGTAGATCGGGAACCGGCCCGTCAAGGCCAGCACTTCCTGGCGCACCTTGGCCTCGACCTCGGCGTTGCCGTCGACGCCATTGGCCGCCAGGCCGTTGACCACTTCGCCGATCAATTCGCCGACGCGGGTGAACTCGGCCTCCTTGAAGCCGCGCGTCGTGCCGGCCGGCGTGCCCAGGCGGATGCCCGAGGTGACCGTGAACGGCGCGGTGTCGAACGGCACGCCGTTCTTGTTGCAGGTCATATGGGCGCGCTCGAGGCTGTGCTCGGCGTCGCGGCCCGTCACGCCCTTGGGACGCAGGTCGACCAGCATCAGGTGGCTGTCGGTGCCGCCCGAGACGATGTTGACGCCCGACTTCAGCAGGGCTTCCGACAGCGCGCGGGCGTTGGCGACAACCTGCTTGGCGTAGGCCTTGAACGACGGCTGCAGAGCCTCGCCGAAGGCCACGGCCTTGGCGGCGATGACGTGCTCCAGCGGACCGCCTTGCAGGCCCGGGAACACGGCCGAATTGACCTTCTTGATGATCGCTTCGTCGTTGGTGAGGATCATGCCGCCGCGCGGACCGCGCAGGGTCTTGTGCGTGGTCGTGGTCACGATGTGGGCGTGCGGGATCGGGCTCGGATAGGCGCCGCCCGCGATCAGGCCGGCATAGTGCGCCATGTCGACCATCAGATAGGCGCCGATCGAGTCGGCGATCTGGCGGAACTTGGCGAAGTCGATCTCGCGGCTGTAGGCGCTGCCGCCGGCGATGATCAGCTTGGGCTTCTCGCGCTGGGCGATCTCGGCCACGCCGTCATAGTCGATCAGCTGGTCCTGCTGGCGCACCGAATAGGAGATCGGCTTGAACCACTTGCCCGACTGGTTGGCGGGCGAGCCGTGGGTCAGGTGCCCCCCGGCGGCCAGGTCCATGCCCAGGAAGGTGTCGCCCGGCTGCAGCAGGGCCATGAACACCGCCTGGTTGGCCTGCGAGCCCGAGTGCGGCTGGACGTTGGCGAAACCGGCGCCGAACAGCGCCTTGGCGCGTTCGATGGCGATGGTCTCGATCTCGTCGACATATTCGCAGCCGCCGTAATAGCGCTTGCCGGGATAGCCCTCGGCGTACTTGTTGGTGAGGATCGAGCCCTGAGCCTCGAGCACGGCCTTAGAGACGATGTTCTCCGAGGCGATCAGCTCGATCTGGTTCTGCTGCCGATCCAGTTCGCGACCGATACGATCGAAGATGTCACGGTCGGCGGTGGCGAGGTCCGCGCCGAAAAAGGCGCTGAGGTTGGCTTCATTCATCACGCTCTCCTGGCGCTGCGGGGAGTCGGCAGAGGCGCCCTCTTTAACGAGATAGGCGCGGCAATCAATCTTGGAACCACACGAGAAGCTGTGCGTTGCAGTCCTGCAGGGCGGCTCCGTCCCCCCGCGACATAACAACGGCAGCAACGAGAGTGGGATATCTCATGGCGTCTCAGGGCGGCGGCACTTCGGACACGGCAAGTAACAACAGCCTCGACATCCTGGGCCTCAGCGCGGAAATCGTGGCGGCCTATGTAAGCCAGAACACCGTGCCCCAGACGGCCATTCCCGAGCTGATCCGGACGGTGCACGACGCGCTGACGTCGTTGAACAATGGCGGTGAGCCGCCGCGCCCGGTCGAGAAGGCCAAGCCGGCGGTGCCGGTGGGGCGCTCGGTGCAGCACGACTACATCGTCTGCCTGGAGGACGGGAAAAAGTTGAAGATGCTCAAGCGCTATCTGCGCTCGCACTACGACATGAGCCCCGAGGAATACCGTCGCAAGTGGGGCCTGCCGCCCGACTATCCGATGGTGGCGCCGGCCTATGCCGCGCGGCGCTCGGACTTCGCCAAGAAGATCGGGCTGGGCAAGGGCGTGCGGCGCGGCAGTTAAGCGCGTCGGCCGCGCCGGGCATGCGAACGCCGCCGGACTCCGGCGGCGTTTCTCGTTTCGACGATGACGGTTCGAGTCGAAGCTGAAGTGCGTTTCGTCCTTAAGCCGCGTAACCGCCCATGCGGGCGACATTGCAGTGGGCCCACAGCTTTTCCATCGAGGCGACCAGCTTGCGCATCATCTCGTCGGTATGGAACGGCGTGGGGGTGAAGCGCAGGCGCTCGGTGCCGCGCGGCACGGTCGGATAGTTGATCGGCTGCACATAGACGCCGTGATCGGCCAGCAGCATGTCGCTGATCATCTTGCAGTGGACGGGATCGCCGACCAGCACCGGGACGATGTGGCTCTCGCTGTCCATCACCGGCAGGCCGGCGGCGCGGAACATCGCCTTGAGGGTCGCGGCGCGCTCCTGGTGGATCTCGCGCACTTCCGGGTGCTGCTTCAGCCAACGGACGCTGGCCAGGGCGCCCGCCACCAGGGCCGGCGGCAGCGAGGTCGTGAAGATGAAGCCGGCGGCCATCAAGCGGATGGCGTCGATCACCTCGGCGTCGCCGGTGATGTAGCCGCCCATCACGCCGAACGCCTTGCCCAGCGTGCCTTCGATGATGTCGATGTCGCCCATCAGGCCTTCGCGCTCGGCGACGCCGCCGCCGCGCGGGCCGTACATGCCAACCGCGTGGACCTCGTCCAGATAGGTCATGGCGCCGTACTTCTTGGCCAGCGCGATCGTGCCGGCGATGTCGGCGATGTCGCCGTCCATCGAATAGACGCTTTCGAAGGCGATCAGCTTGGGCGCGTCGGCCGGGGCCGCGGCCAGCAGCTCTTCCAGATGCGCCAGGTCGTTGTGCTTGAAGATCTTGCGCGGACCGCCGCCATTGCGGATGCCGGCGATCATCGAGGCGTGGTTCAGCTCGTCCGAGAAGATGATCAGACCGGGCAGAATCTTCTGGACGACCGACAGCGCCGCCTCATTCGAGACATAGCCCGAGGTGAACAACAGGCCGGCTTCCTTGCCGTGCAGATCCGCCAGTTCCTGCTCAAGCAGGACGTGGTCGTGATTGGTGCCCGAGATATTGCGGGTGCCGCCCGAGCCGGAGCCGTGCTGATCGACCGCGTCCTTCATGGCTTCCAGCACGACGGGGTTCTGGCCTTGGCCGAGATAGTCGTTGCTGCACCAGACCACGACTTCGCGTTCCGAGCCGTCCTCGCGGGTCCAGGTGGCGCGCGGAAACTGGCCGCGCTGGCGCTTCAGGTCGGCGAAAACCCGGTAACGGCCCTCGTCGCGGATCTGGTCGACGGCGCTGCGGAACGCGGCTTTGTAGTCCATTGCGATCTCTAAACCGACGGCCGATTGGGCGGGCGGTCCCCTTGATTACAGGCCTGGCTTTTCGCACCAAGCGTCACGAGTGTCCATCTACGGGCGTTTACCTAGCAAATAGAATAACCGATCCACGCCGCTAACTCTGTAAGCTCTGTGCGCTTTTGTCGCTCGGAGCGCATCAGGTCAATTTGTCCAACCTGCCCCGCAAAAGCTGAATCACCGCCGAGAAGTCCTTGCCGCCAAAGCCGTTGGCCGCGAACAGCGCGTACAGCGCCTCGGCCTGGGCGCCCATCGGGGTCGACGCCCCGACCTGGGCGGCCGCGCCCTGGGCCAGCTTCAGGTCCTTGAGCATCATCGCCGTGGCGAATCCGCCCTCGTAGCCGCGATCGGCCGGCGTCTGCGGACCGACGCCGGGCACGGGGCAATAGGTGCTGAGCGACCAGCACTGGCCCGAGGACTTGCTGGCGATCTCGAAGAAACTCTCCGCCGCCAGGCCCAGCTTCTCGGCCAGGGCGAAGGCCTCGCAGACGCCCAGCATCGAGACGCCGAGCAACATGTTGTTGCAGATCTTGGCCGCCTGCCCCGCGCCGTGGTCGCCGGCGCGGATCGTGGCGCGGGACATCGGCTCCAGCGCCGCCTCGACCGCGGCGAAATCGGCCTCGTCGCAGCCGACCATGAAGGCCAGGGTCCCCGCCTCGGCCGCCATCACCCCGCCAGAGACCGGCGCGTCGGCGAAGCGGAAGCCCGCCTCCGCCGCCTGGCGCGCCACGTCGCGGGCGGTCTCGACGTCGATGGTCGAACAGTCGACCAGCAGAGCGGATTTCGGCGCGCTCTTGAAGACCTGCTCGCCATAGACCAACCGCACGTGCGGACCGGCGGGCAGCATGGTGATCACCACCTCGGCGTCCGCGACCGCCTCGGCGACCGAGGTGGCGGCCTGGCATCCGGCGGTCGTCGCGCGCGCCAGGGCGTCCGCCGACAGGTCGAAAGCGCGAACCTGATGTCCGGCGCCCGCCTGGTTGGCGGCCATGCCGCCGCCCATGTTGCCCAGCCCGATGAACGCGACGCGGGTCATCCGCTACTCCCTGCAAAGACGAACCGCGCCTCGTTGGGCGCGGCTCTTATGGTTATGGCCTGCGTCCGTCAGCGCGCCGAGGCGGGCTTGCGGAACTTGTAGACGAACTGGTCGGTCTTGCCGCGGATCGACGGGTCGTAGACGTTGACCTTGCGGGTGTCGGCCGGGGCGCGCAGCACCCGGCTCTCGCCCTCGAAGATGAAGCCCGCCGCCGTCACTTCAGACTTCACCACCGCCGAGTCGATACGGTGCAGGTCCTCGGTGTTGCGCAGGCCCGAGCCCGGCTCGGCCGAGTGGTCGATGACCAGATAGACGCCGCCCGGCTTCAGGGCCTTGAAGACCTGGCGGTTCACGACCGACAGGTCCGCCGGGCCCATGAACTTGTCGTGCATGTCGTGATAGTTCTGGGCCGTGAACACCAGGTCCAGCTTCTCCGGCGTGGCGAAGTTGGGCAGCGTGTTCAGGATCACCGTCACGTTCGAATAGGCCGGATCGCGGGCGATGGCGTTCACCGCCGGCTCGCGCTTGGCCAGCTTGGTCAGCTCGTCGGGCACATAGGCGTAGACCTTGCCCCTGGGGCCGACGGCCTTGGAGAAGATCCGCGTGAAATAGCCGCCGCCCGGGATCAGGTCGGCGACCTTGGCGCCCGGCTTGACGCCGGCGAAGGCCAGAACCTCGCCCGGATGGCGAGCCTCGTCGCGCACCATGTCGGCGGCGGGGCGCGACGGATCGCTCAGCGCCGCGGCGATATTGGCCGGGATGGAAACGGAAGCCGGGCCGGAGGGCGGCGGCGGCGGCGGTCCCAGCATCGGCTGCGTAGCGCAGGCGGCGAGGCCGAGCACGGCGACGAGACTGAGAAGCGGCTTACGCATGGCGATCCTTCCAAACCGGCACTTTATCGTTGTCGCGCACGTTAGCGCACGACATCCGTCACGTCAGCGGCGTCCATTCCTCGTCGGTCGGCAGGGGCGCGAAAATCTCGTCGAGCATGGCGTCGGTGACGTCCTCCAGACGCGCCGGGCTCCAGCGCGGAGCATTGTCCTTGTCGATGATCACCGCCCGCACGCCCTCGATGAAGTCGTGCTTGCGCACGACGCGCGAACCGATCCGGTACTCCATGGCCATGTTGTCGGCGAAGTCGGTCATGGCCGCGCCGCGCTTCAGCTGCTCGAAGGCGACCTTCAGGGTCTGGGGCGATTTGGTTTTCATCACCTCCAGCTGAGCTTTGCCCCAGTCGCTGGAATCGACGGTCAGGAATTCGACGATCTCCTCGACGCTGTCGCCGACGAACAGGCGGTTCAGGTCCTGCTCGAAGCCCAGCAACGCGGCCTTGCCGGCGTCGGCGCGGTACTTTCGCAGCGTCTCGTCGATCCGGCGCGGATCGGCGATGATCGCCTTCTTCAGGCCCTCGATGGCGCCGAACTCCACGAAGTGGGTGGCGATCCCCAGGCGCATGCAGTCCGCGCCCTTGATCCGCGCGCCGGTCAAGGCCAGCCACAGCCCCGCCTTGCCCGGCAAGCGCGGCAGGTACCAGCCGCCGCCGACGTCGGGGAACAGGCCGATGCCGGTCTCGGGCATGGCGAAGGTCGTGCGCTCGGTGGCGATCCGCACGTGCGCCGGCATCGAGATCCCGACCCCGCCGCCCATCACCACGCCGTCCATCACGGCCACGACGGGAATGTCGTAGGTGAACAGCAGGTGGTTCAGGCGGTACTCGGTCTGGAAGAACCTCCGGGCCTCGACGCCGTCCTTCGCGCCGCTTTCGGCCAGCATGCGGATGTCGCCCCCGGCGCAGAAGCCGCGCTCGCCCGCATGATCGATCAGGACCATGTAGATCTCGGGGTCCTCGCGCCACTCCACGAGCGCGGCGATCATCGCCTCGCACATGTCGAGGGTGAGGGCGTGCAGGGCCTTTGGGCGGTTGAGCGTGATGCGGCCGACGTTCTTTTCGACGCGGATCAGGACTTCGGGGTCTTCGGTCATGGATGGCCTTCAGGCGAGTTCGGCGGGTTCGGCGACCGGCGCGCAGTCGATGCGCTCGATCCGGCCTCCGGCGAGGCGGAAGATCGCGTCCTGCGGGATGTCCTGGCGCAGGGCCTCTTCCTTGGAAAGGCGCGCGTAGAGGCCCCGCAGGAGACGGCCGGCGACGCCATGGCTGACCACGATCAGCCGACGCTCCGGCTCGGCCGCTTGCTCCGCCAGCCAGGCGCCAAGGCGGGCTGTCATGGCCTCGTAGGTCTCGCCGCCCGGCGCGCAAAAGCCCCAGGCGTCGTCGCCCAGCAGATGCGGGTTCTGCCCCCTCACCTCCTCGCGAAGCCGTCCGGACCATTCGCCGACATCGATCTCGACCAGTCGCTCATCCAGCTCAACGGCGAGACCCAGGCGCTGGCCGATCGCCTGGGCCGTGTGATGCGCCCGACGCAGAGGACTAGAGACCAGCCGCCAAGGCGCGCGCTCGGATGCTGGCGCCAGATCGTCCAGTAACGCCGCCATCGCCCTGGCCTGCGCCTGGCCTAGCGCGTGAGATCGGACTCCGTACGTCCTTGCAGGCGCCCCTCGCGATTGTGGAAGGTCTGGCCGTGGCGGCAGAGATAGATCATCCGACGCTCATTGGCGGAACATCTCGCGGGCGATGATGACGCGCATGATCTCGTTGGTCCCTTCCAGGATCTGGTGCACCCGCAGGTCGCGCACGATGCGCTCCAGCGGATAGTCCTGGAGGTAGCCGTAGCCGCCATGCAGCTGCAAGGCGTCATTGGCCACCTGGAAGCCGGCGTCCGTGGCGAAGCGCTTGGCCATGGCGCACAGCTTGGTGGCTTCGGGGTGCTTGTGGTCCAGCGCGTGGGCCGCCCGCCGAACCATCAGGCGCGCCGCCTCCAGCTCGGTGGCCATGTCGGCCAGCTTGAACTGCAGGGCCTGGAAATCCTTCAGCGGACGGCCGAACTGGTTGCGGGTCTCCAGATAGGCCTTGGCCGTGTCGAGCGCGAACTGGGCGCCGCCCAGGGAGCACGAGGCGATGTTCAGCCGCCCGCCGTCCAGGCCCATCATGGCGAAGCGGAAGCCCTCGCCCTCCTGGCCGATGCGGTTTTCGACCGGCACGCGGCAGTTGTCGAAATTGACCTGGGCGGTGGGCTGGGCGTTCCAGCCCATCTTGCGCTCGTTGGCGCCGAAGCTCAGGCCCGGCGTTCCCTTCTCGACCACGAAGGCCGAGACGCCCTTGGCGCCTTCGCCGCCGGTGCGCGCCATCACGACATAGACGTCCGAAACGCCGCCGCCCGAGATAAACGCCTTGCCGCCGTTCAGGACGTAGTGGTCGCCATCGAGCCTGGCCGTGGTGCGCATCGCCGCGGCGTCCGAGCCCGAGCCCGGCTCGGTCAGGCAGTAGCTGGCGATCTGCTCCATGGAGGTCAGGCGCGGCAGGTAGCGCTGGCGCAGATCGTCCGAACCGAAGCGGTCGATCATCCACGACGCCATGTTGTGAATGGTCAGATAGGCCGCCACCGGCACATCGCCGTAGCTCAAGGCCTCGAAGATGATCGAGGCGTCGAGGCGCGACAGGCCGCTGCCGCCGACGTCCTCATTCACATAGATGCCGGCGAAGCCCAGTTCGGCCGCTTGGCGCAGGACATCGACGGGGAAGTGCTTCTTTTCGTCCCATTCCGCCGAATACGGGGCAAGCTGTCCCTCGGCGAACGCGCGCGCCGCATCCTGGATTGCGACCTGATCCTCGTTCAGCGCGAAATCCATGCGCAACTTCCTCCCGATCGGGGCAGAACGGCCCTCACTTCTTTTCGCCTGACTGCGGCGCCGACGGACCGCTGTCAATCACGCTCGGCAAGGCGCATCGGAACGTTGCGAAAGCCGCCGGAGGGTGTGGCCTGAAATCCTCCGTTACACGACTTGAATCGGCAATTGGGCCACACCCCTTGATAACGATACGCATTCAGCCCAAATGGCGATCTTCGAGTCTGACCGTTCTCAACATAAAATTTGCATCGACGACCATGCGTTTCGTGAAGTTCGTTAAGGCCGCCCTGGCGGCGGCCCTGGGAATGACCGTCATCACCGCTTCGGCCCATGCGGCTGACGGCGGCGATATCTCGCGCAGCTATGGCGTCTGGCGCAATCCGAAGAACAGCGTCCACCTGGAGATCAAGGACTGCGGCCCCAGCACCTGTGGCGTCGTGGTCTGGGCCAGCCCCAAGGCCGAAGCCGACGCGCGCAAGTCGGGCACGGACACCCTGATCGGCAAACAGCTGCTGCGCGACTTCGAAGCCCAGAACAACGGCTCGCTGAAGGGGCGCGTCTGGGTCCCCACCCTGAAGGTCACGCTGGTCGGCACCGCCGACATCGTCGACACCAAGACCATGCGCGCCAAGGGCTGTGTGATCGGCAACTTCCTGTGCAAGTCGCAGCTGTGGACCCGCATCGACAGTCCCGCGGTCCTGGCCTCGCGCGCGGCTCCCTAAAACACGCTCTCGCCGCTTTCGCTTGATTCAGCGCAAGAGCCGCGCGAACCTCTAAGTGTACAGTGATCACTTGAGCGTCCGACAGAGACGCCAAGCGATCCAGGCCGCGCGACGGCTGGCACGGGAGGAACGAGCATGGACGAAGCGGCGACGCTTCAAAGGACCGCGCGCGACGCGGCCAGCGAACATTTCGACGTCATTATCGTGGGCGCCGGCATATCCGGGGTCGGCGGCGCCTATCACCTGACGCATCAGAGGCCCGGAACACGCTTCGTGGTGCTGGAGGCCTTGGAGAGCTTCGGCGGCACCTGGCTGACCCACACCTATCCGGGCATCCGCTCGGACAGCGACCTCTACACCTTCGGCTACCGCTTCAAGCCCTGGGTCGGACCGCCGATCGCCACGGCCGGCGAGATCCTCAGCTACATGGGCGAGGTGATCGACGAGAACGATCTGGCGCGCCACATCCGCTATCGCCGCCGCATCACCAACGCGGTCTGGTCCAGCCAGGACAAGGTGTGGACGCTGACCGTCTCGGGTCCCGACGGCGTCGAGACCTACACCACCAACTTCCTTTGGATGTGCCAGGGCTATTACCGGCATTCGGTCGGCTACACGCCCGAATGGCCCGACATGGAGCGCTACAAGGGTCGGATCGTCCACCCCCAGACCTGGCCCAAGGACCTCGATCTCAAAGGCAAGAAGGTCGTCGTCATCGGCTCGGGCGCCACGGCCGCGACCCTGGTCCCGAACATCGCCGGCGACTGCGCCCACGTTACGCTTCTGCAGCGCTCGCCGACCTATTTCGTGCCCGGCCGCAACGAGAACGAGCTGGCCGACATCCTGCGCCAGTTGCAGATCGACGAGAGCTGGATCCACGAGATCGTCCGCCGCAAGGTGCTGTTCGACCAGCACGCGTTCACGCGCCGCGCCATCGAAGAGGCCGACGCGGTGAAGGCGGAGCTGCTCGAGGGCGTGAAGATGTTCCTCGGCGAGGATTTCGACATCGCCAAGCACTTCACGCCGCGCTACCGCCCCTGGCGACAGCGGATCGCCTTCGTGCCCGACGGCGACCTCTTCCAGGGCATCGCCTCGGGCAAGGCCTCGGTGGTCACCGACGAGATCGAGCGCTTCACCGAAAAGGGCCTGCGGCTGAAGTCCGGCCAGGAGCTGGAGGCGGACGTCATCGTCACCGCCACGGGCTTTGATCTCAGCGTGCTGGGCGACATCGCCTTCGAGATCGACGGCAAGCCGCTCGATTTCGCAAACACCGTCACCTATCGCGGCATGATGTTCACCGGCGTGCCGAACCTCGTCTGGGTGTTCGGCTATTTCCGCGCCAGCTGGACGCTGCGCGCCGACATGATCGGCGATTTCGTCTGTCGCTTGTTGGCCCACATGGAAAAGACCGGCAAGAAGCAGGTCGAGGTCGCCCTGCGCCCCGAGGACAAGGACATGAAGATCGGGAACTGGATCGATCCCGAGGACTTCAATCCCGGCTACCTGATGCGCAACATGCACCTGTTGCCCAAGGCTGGCGACAAGCCGGAGTGGCGCCACACCCAGGACTATTGGGCCGAGAAGGAGATCTTCCCGAAGATCGACCTTGCCGACCCGGCGTTCCGCTATTCGTGATCGCCTGATCCGCGCGGAGGGCGGCCTTAAGGGGCCGCCCGTCTTGCCTCAACGAGCGGCGCGGTCCAAATCAGCGGCATGACCACGCCCCCGCTCGCCCCCTACCCGCACACCCGCCTGCGCCGCGTTCGCCAGGCCGACTGGGTCCGCCGTCTCGTCCGCGAGACCGAGACGCGGCCTTCCGACCTGATCTGGTCGATGGTGGTTCACGAGGGCGAAGGGACCATCCCCGTGGCCTCGATGCCGGGCGTCGAGCGCCTGTCGGTCAAGGAGGCCGCCAAGGCCGCCGTCCGCGCCCGCGACCTGGGCATTCCGGCCATCGCCATCTTCCCGCACATCGACGGCTCGCGGAAGGACGCGGCGGGCTCGATCGCCGCCGATCCGGACGGCGTGATCCCGCGCGCCGTGAAGGCCATGAAGGACGCCGCCCCCGAGGTCGGCATCATGTGCGACGTGGCGCTGGACCCCTTCACCGACCACGGCCACGACGGCGTGGTCGAGGGCGGCAAGATTCTCAACGACCCGACCATCGATCGCCTGATCGAACAGGGCCTGATGCAGGCCGAGGCCGGCGCCGACATCCTGGCCCCGTCCGACATGATGGACGGCCGCATCGGCAAGCTGCGCGCGGCGCTGGAGGGCGCCAACCACCAGGACGTGATGATCATGTCCTACGCGGCCAAGTACGCCTCGGCCTTCTACGGCCCGTACCGCGACGCCATCGGCTCGGCGAAGCTCTCCGCGGGCCAGGGCGACAAGAAGACCTACCAGATGGACCCAGCCAACACCGAAGAAGCCATCCGCGAGGTCGCCATGGACATCGCCGAGGGCGCGGACATGGTCATGGTCAAGCCGGGCATGCCCTATCTCGACATCGTCCGCCGCATCGTCGACGAGTTCCGCATGCCGACCTACGCCTTCCAGGTGTCGGGCGAGTACGCGATGATCATGGCCGCCGCCCAGAACGGCTGGATCGACAAGGACCGCGCCATCCTGGAAAGCCTGACCGCCTTCAAGCGCGCCGGCGCGGCGGGGATCATCACCTATTTCGCGCCGTGGGCGGCGGAGAAGCTGGGCGCTTAAGGCTCACGCATGAGCCGCGTCCTCGACATCGTCACCGCCGTGATCCGCGACCAGGCGGGCCGCATGCTGCTGGTTCGCAAGCGCGGGACCGCGACCTTCATGAAGCCCGGCGGCAAGCGCGACGCCGGCGAGGACGACCTGACCACCCTGGCCCGCGAGCTTGAGGAAGAGCTGGGCTGCCGGCTGGTTTCCGCCGACCTGCTGGGCCATTTCAGCGCCCCGGCCGCCAACGAGGCCGGCTTTACCGTCCAGTCGGCGACCTATCTGGCTGTGGTCGAAGGCGAGATCGCTCCCCGCGCCGAGATCGAGGAGATCGTCTGGGTCGACCCGGCGGCCCCCGGTGACCTGCGCTTGGCGCCGCTGCTGACGCGGCGGGTGTTACCGGCCCTGCTGACGCCCCTAGCCCTTTGAGCCCAGGGCGCTGATGCGCCCCTGCACCATCTCCAGAGCCAGCTCCCGCGCCCGCTCAGGAGGGCGACCGAGCAGCTCCGACAGGGTCGGGCCAAACAGTCCGACGCCGACGGCCAGGATGATGTTCACCAGGATGAAGTCCACGATCGCTTCGCGCTCGACGCCGACCTCCTGAGCGACCCGCGTCTGGACGATCTCGTCCACGACCTCGCGAACCAGGGTCATCCGCCGTCCCTCGCCCGTCAGTTCCAGCCAGGCCGCCAGACGGGCCGCCCCCTTGGTCTCGAACGCCTCGAACAGGGCCTGCGCCCCGAACCCCGGGGCCGCGCCGCCGCTGTTGAACCCCGTGATCACCTTGTCGGCCAGCTGGCGGATCATCCGTTCCATCAGCGCCGTCTCGACGCCGGCGATCGAGCCGAAGTGGTGGATGACGTTGGCATGGACCACGCCAGCGGCCTTGGCGACGTCGGCCAGCTTCAGCGCCTGGGGCCCCTGCTCGACCAGGATCGCCTCGGCCGCGGCCAGGATGTTCTCGCGCGCGGCCTCGGGCGAGCGGCGGACTCGGGTCGGACGGGGCGCGGACGCTTCTATTGACATTTTTGTCAGTATAACCAACTCTGAGGCTCTAAGGCCGATGTCCAAGCCCTAAACCGGCGGAGCCCAGAACGCCATGACCCACACCAAGCACACGCCCGACGATCTCGACGTCGCCCCGCGCGACATCCGTTTTTCCCTCGACAGCGCGCGCCAAGGCCATTGGCTGGGCGGCGATCCGGTCGGCACGGCGGTGTTCAACGCCCTGTCCCTGACCTTCCCCGACGGCGAGCGGATGTTCATGGACGCGGTGAAGGCCTATCGCGACCGCCTCACCGGCAAGTTGGCGCAGGACGCCAAGGGCTTCATCGCCCAGGAAGCGATCCACTCGCGCGAGCACCATCAGCTGAACAGCCTGATCGACCGCGCGCGCTATCCCGTCGCCGAGATCGAGGAGACGATCCGCGGCCGCGTGAAGATGGCCCGCGATCGCGGCCCGATGGCGATGCTGATCTCGACGATCGCGCTTGAGCACTTCACGGCGATGATGGCCGAGATGCACGCGCGCCATCGCGACCTCTTCGAGACCACCGATCCCGAGATCGAGAAGCTGTGGCGCTGGCACGCCATGGAGGAGACCGAGCACAAGGCGGTCGCCTATGACGTCTTTCTGGAGGTGACCAAGGACTGGTCGCCGCTGAAGCGCTACTTCATCCGCTGCCGGGCGATGGCGCTGGTGACCTACATGTTCACCCGCAACATCACCCGCTACGCCGCGCGCCTGCTGGAGACGGACGGCTATACGCCCGAAGACGCGCTGAAGGCGGTGAAGCGCTATGTCTGGCGCGAGCCGGGGATCTTCAGCCGCGGCGCCAAGACCTATTTCGCCTGGTACCGCCCGGGGTTCCATCCCTGGGACCAGGACGACCGCGCGCAGTTCGCCGACTGGAAGGCCGAATTCGACGCGGCCGCCGCCTGAGGCTTGCCCCGCGAACAAGCGTTCGGTAGGGCTTCGCGCCGCCGCCCTCAAATCGCTCAGGCTTGAGGGCCGGCGCCGGAGCGCGTCATAGCCGCTCGTCATGCCGGGGGGCTTTCAGATGCGTTTGGGCGCGGTGTCGTCGACGATGATCCTGGGCGGAGCCTTGCTCAGCCTCGCCGCCTGCCAACCCAAGCCCGAGCCCCCGCCTGGAGCCCTGCTCGGCTGGGCCTATCCGCAGGGCGTGAAGAGCAATCTGCCGCCCTATCCGGCCGGCCCTCAACACATCCCCGGC
This sequence comes from Caulobacter sp. CCH9-E1, assembly GCF_001556515.1. Lineage (GTDB taxonomy): Bacteria > Pseudomonadota > Alphaproteobacteria > Caulobacterales > Caulobacteraceae > Caulobacter. The sequence continues at coordinate 28,347 of NZ_LSJA01000326.1, forward strand.
AGCGCGGTGACCTATGCCGGCGAGGCGCTGAACAAGGGCGCGGGCCCGCCCGACTGGTTCCCCGACAGCCATCCGCCCGCGCCCGAAGTGGTCGCCCAGGGGCGCAAGGGGCTGATGGCCTGCGCCGAATGCCACCAGATCGGCGGCGGCGGCTCGCTGGGCTCGCCGAACCTGGCGGGGCTGTCCGAGGACTACATCGTCCAGCAGGTCCGCGAGTTCCGCGAGGGGCGGCGCGCGTCGTGGAAAGCCAACTGGCCCACGAACCAGGACATGATCAAGGTCGCCAAGACCGTCACCGACGAGGAACTGGCGGCCGCCGCGGCCTACTACGCCGCCCTGCCTTACAAGCCGCGCGTTCGGGTCGTGGAGGGCGAGACCGCCCCGGCGACCAAGCCGAACTACTACGGCTGGCTGGACCTCGATCCCGGCAAGCCGCCGCAAGCGTTGAACGGCCAAGTGATCGAGGTCGCCGAGGACGGGCCGCGCATGCTGCTGGCCGATCCGAACGCGGTGATCGTGGTCCACGCGCCGATCGGCGCCACGGCGCGCGGCGAGGCGCTGGCGGCCAGCGGCGGCGGCAATGGCCAGGCTTGCGCGGCCTGTCACGGCCAGGGCCTGAAGGGCTCGCCCGTCGCGCCGCCCCTGGCCGGCCGTTCGGCGGCGTATCTGGCGCGACAGCTGCTGGACATCAAGACGGGCGCGCGGAACGGCCCGCTGGCCGCCCAGATGCAAGGCCCCGCGCGTGGGTTGAATGACGAGGAGATCCGGGATCTGGCGGTCTATGCGGCGTCGTTGAAGCCGTAGGCTCGACCGCCTCTAAACCCGTGTCATCTAAACCCGTGTCATCCCGGAGACGCCGCAGGCGTTATCCGGGACCCAGGGGGTGACGAAACGCCGTGCGCACCGCCCCTGGGGCCCGGCTCTTCGCGCTCCGCGCTACGGCCGGGATGACAAGAGGAGGGTTCCCTACCCGGCGATCAGGCCAAAATCCGCCACCTGACCCATCGCATCACGCACCGCCGCCAGCGTCCGCAGGCGGTTGTCGCGGTGCTCGGGCTCGTTGACGAAGACGCCGTCCAGATAGGCGTCAACCGGACCGCGCAGCTCGGCCAGCTGGGTCATGGCGCCGGTGAAGTCTTCCTTGGCGAGGGCTTCCTTCAGCGGCATATCGAGCAGGCGCAGGGCGTTGTAGAGCCCCACCTCGGCGGCGTTGTCGGCGGTCGGAGCCTGCATCTCGCCGGTCGGCAGGGCGCCCTTCTTCTCCTCGGCCTTGAGGATGTTGGAGGCGCGCTTGTAGCCGGCCAGCAGGTTCTTGCCGTCGTCGGTCTTCAGGAATCCGTCCAGAGCCTCGACCCGCGCGACGATGCGCGCCAGGTCGTCATCGCCCAGGGCGAAGACGGCGTCGACGAGGTCGTGGCGCTTGCCTTGGTCGCGGAGCGTGACCTTCAGGCGGTCGGCGAAGAAGGCTTTCAGATCCAGACGGACGCTGATGAGCTTCGCAGCACTATCAGCAGACTCCATGGCCTTACGCCCGGTCTCGATCTCCATCGCCTTATTGATGGTTGTGTTCAGCGGAACTCGCAGCCCGTTCTCCAACACAATCCGGATCACGCCCAACGCCGCCCGACGCAGCGCGTACGGGTCCTTACTGCCCGTCGGCTTCTCGTCGATCGCGAAGAAGCCAACCAAGGTGTCCAGCTTGTCCGCCAGGGCCACGGCGATCGCCAACGGCGAGGTCGGGACGGCGTCCGAGGGGCCTTGCGGCTTGTAGTGGTCCTGGATCGCGGCGGCGATCTCGGGGTCGAGGCCGGCCTCGCGGGCGTAGTAGCCGCCCATCAGGCCCTGCAGTTCCGGGAACTCGCCGACCATGCCCGAGGCCAGGTCCGCCTTGGCCAGCCGCGCGGCTTCCTTGGCTTTTTCGACATCGGCGCCGACCAGCGGGGCGATCTCGCCGGCCAGGGCGACGATGCGCTCGACGCGCTGGGCCATGGTGCCGAGCTTGGCGTGGAAGGTCACGCCGTCCAGCTTCTTCAGCCAGGCGTCGAAATTGCCGGCCTTGCGGTCCTCGTCCCAGAAGAAGCGGGCGTCGGAGAGGCGCGCCGACAGCACCTTGGCGTTGCCGGCGGCGATCACCTTGCCGCCGTCGGCGGCTTCGATGTTGGCGATGGTGATGAAGTGCGGGGCCAGACCCGGCTGGCCCGGCTTCTTGACCGCGAAGTACTTCTGGTGCGTGCGCATCGAGGTGCGGATGACCTCGGGCGGCAGATCGAGGAACGACGGGTCCATGTCGCCCAGCACCGGCGTCGGCCATTCGGCCAGGCCCGCGACTTCGTCCAGCAGGCCCTGGTCCTCGACCAGCTCCAGATGACGCGCGAAGCACAGGGTCTTGCAGCCTTCCAGGATGCGCTGCTTGCGCTCCTCGACGTCCAGCACGACGAAGTGCTTTTCCAGGCCGGCGGCATATTCGTCGAAGTCCTTGGCGACGAACGGTTTCGCATCGCCCATGAAGCGGTGGCCCTCGGTCACGTCGCCGCTTTCGATGCCTTCGATCGAGAACGGCACGACCTCGCGGTCCAGCACGCACAGGATGCGCTTCAGCGGCCGCACCCAGCGCAGCTTCTTGTAGCCCCAGATCATCGACTTGGGCCACGGGAAGCCCCGGACGATGGCCTCGACCATCTCGGCGACGATCTCGGCCGTCGGGCGGCCCTTCTTCTCGATGAAGGCCATATAGACGCCGTCGCGCTCGACCAGCTGGTCTTGCGTCAGGCCGGTCTTGCGCAGGAAGCCTTCCATGGCTTGCGGCGGGGCGCCGACGCGCGGGCCTTTCAGCTCTTCCTTGCGGTCGGCCTGGGCCAGCGGCAGGCCTTCGGCCACCAGGGTCAGGCGGCGCGGGCCGGCGAAGGTGGTCAGGGCCTCGGGCAGGAAGCCGGCGGCGGCCAGGTGCTCGCGCGCCATGCGCTCCAGGTCCTTGGCGGCCTGGGCCTGCATGCGGGCGGGGATCTCTTCCGAGAACAGTTCGAGGAGAAGTTGGGGCATCGTGACTTACGCGGCTTCCTGCTGCTCGACCCAGGCGCTGGCGCACATCTTACAAAGGTCGCGGATGCGGCCGATGTAGCTGGCGCGCTCGGCGACGGCGATCGCGCCGCGGGCGTTCATCAGGTTGAAAAGGTGGCTGGCCTTCAGGACCATGTCGTAGGCGGGCAGGACCAGGGCCTTGTTCTGATAGGAGCGGGCCAGCATCAGCGGCACCTGCTCTTCCATCTGCTCGAACTGCTGCTTCAGCACGGCGACGTCGTAGCCATGGAAGTTGGCTTCCGACTGCTGGCGCTCGTTCTCCAGGAACACATCGCCATAGGTCGTCGCGCCCAGCGGCGAGTCGGGATCGTTGAACGGCAGGTCATAGACGTTGTCGACGCCGAACACGTACATGGCCAGGCGTTCCAGGCCATAGGTCAGCTCGCCGGCGACGGGGCTGACGTCCAGGCCGCCGACCTGCTGGAAGTAGGTGTACTGCGACACCTCCATGCCGTCGCACCAGACTTCCCAGCCCAGGCCCCAGGCGCCGACGGTCGGGTTCTCCCAGTCGTCCTCGACGAAGCGGATGTCGTGGGTGCGCAGGTCGAGACCGATCGCTTCCAGCGAGCCGAGATACAGGTCCTGCATGTTCTCGGGGTTCGGCTTCAGGATGACCTGATACTGATAGTAGTGCTGAAGGCGGTTGGGGTTCTCGCCATAGCGGCCGTCGCCCGGACGGCGCGAGGGCTGCACATAGGCCGCGTTCCAGGGCTTGGGGCCCAGGGCGCGCAGCACCGTGGCCGGGTGCAGGGTCCCCGCCCCCACCTCGACGTCGTGCGGTTGCAGGATCACACAGCCCTGCCGGCTCCAATAGTCATGGAGCGTCAGGATCAGGCTTTGGAAGGACTTGGGTTTTTCGCGCGACATCAATCGAAGCAGGCCTAGAAAAAAGTCGGCGGACCATAGGGCCCGCCGACCGGTGCTTCAAGCGATGTCCGGAGCGCGTCAGGCGAAAGTGTGAGCGGTTTCGCCGCCCGACGCGCGACCAGCAAGAAGGCTTGGAAGGCCTTAGTTGCCCTTTGGCGCGGTGCGCTTGCCGGCGTTCGACATCGGCTTGCCGTACTTGGCGCGGTTTTCGGGGGTGTCGGCGACCGGGCCGTTCGAGACGACGTTCGGGTCACCCGCCTTCAGCGAGGCCTGGGCGTCCGGCGATTGCGACGAGACCGGCACGACGCCCGAGGCGCTGACGCCAGCGGCCGGAGCCGCCATGGCCGACGGCGAAGCGGCTGGATCGGCGGCCATGTCGGTGGCGGTCGCCGGCGTCGCCGGGGTCGGGTTGGTGGAAGTGGTCGAGGCGCTGGGGACCTGGGCGCCAGCTTGCTCCGGCGGCGCGGGAGGCGAGACCTGCTCATTGGCCGCGACGTTCATCGTCGCGCCGGAGTCGGTGGCGGCTGGGGCGGAAGCGGCTTGCGGGCCCGGCACGTCCTTGGGCAGCAACACCTTGTCGACGACGTGCAGCACGCCATTGGTGGCCATCACGTCCGCCTGGATGATGTTGGCGCCGTCGACCATCGGCGTCGCGCCGCTGCCGTCCAGCATCAGGGCCGAGCCCTCGACGCTCTTCACCTCGCCCTTGGCGCCCTTGATCTTGCTGGAGTCCACCTTGGCGTTGATCAGGTGGTAGGTCAGGACCTTCTGCAGCAGCGGACCGTTGTCGGGCGCCATCAGCTTGTCCAGTTCGCCGGCCGGCAGGGCCGCGAAGGCCGCGTCGGTCGGGGCGAACAGGGTCAGGTTCTGGTTAGTCTTCAGGACGCTGGTCAGGTTCACCGACGAGACGGCCTTCAGGAAGGTGTTGAACTGGCCCGAGGCCTGGGCGGTCTGGATCAGGTCGCCCTTCGCAACGACCGGCGAGGCGGCGGCCGGCGCCTGCGCGGCGGGCGCCGCGGTGTCGGCGGTTTGGGCATGAGCCGCGCCAGCCATCAGGGCGATCGCGGCGGCGGCGGTCAGAAGGCGCTTGGTGGTCATGGTCGAGTTCCTTTCGGTTCGAGCGGTTTACGCCCAAGCCTCGGACTCGGTTCCCCGATCACGCCCTCGTGAATATCTTGGCCGTTACTTGAAAAAGAACACCATCGCCGCGCCACAGACGATCAGGCCAAACCCGACCATCGTCGTCCATTTGATCGGCTCACCCAGATAGAAATACGAGAACAGTGTAAAGACGATCAGGGTTATCGCCTCTTGTCCCGTCTTAAGTTGAGCCGTGGAATACATGCCACTGCCAATCCGGTTCGCCGGAACCGCCAGCATGTACTCCGGAAGCGCGATCAGCCAGCTGGACAAGATCGCCACCGGCAAGGCCAGGCTCTTGTGCTTCAGGTGGCCGTACCAAGCGAAGGTCATGAAGATGTTGGACGCCACCAGCATCAGCCAAGGCGCGATCTTCAGGACGATGGTCGGCATGCGGGCGGTCTCCGAAGCGGGTCCATGGGAAGGGCCGCACCCTAGGGCAAGTGGCGCCGCCGGCGCCAGAGCTGTCCCGTCAGCCAAAAACGCCGTTTTCTGGCGCAGCCGGACCGCGCGTCGCTCAAAAATTAGGCGCCTCCGTCAATTCCTTTCCGAAAGCTTTTCCGCGCGCCCCTTCACGGAACCGTCGCCGATAGCGTGGTCAGGCCGGGGAAAACGACGCGGCGCGTGAGTGCGCGGCGTCGGCGGTGATCACACCGGGGGCGGTCTCGCTTCCCACAACCAAGCAAACAAGCCCGCGTCGCGGCGGGCCGGAGCAAGGCGGATGAAACTGATCATAGCGGTCGTCAAACCCTTCAAGCTGGACGAGGTGCGCGAAGCGCTCGTCGCCGCCGGCGTTGAAGGTCTGACGGTGTCGGAAGTGAAGGGCTACGGCCGCCAGAAGGGCCAGACGGAAATCTACCGGGGCGCCGAGTACCAGGTGAATTTCGTGCCGAAGGTGAAGCTGGAAGCGGTCGTCGATGACGCGTCCGCCGCCAAGGCGGTCGAGGCGGTCAAGGCCGCCGCCGCCACCGGCAAGATCGGCGACGGCAAGATCTTCGTCCTCAATGTCGAGGAAGCCGTCCGCATCCGCACCGGCGAAACCGGCTCGGCCGCGCTGTAATCGGGAACAAGGGGATACCGAGATGAAACTCACCTTCAAACCGCTGGCGGGGCTTATGCTCGCCGCGACCATCGCGGGGGCTCCGCTGGGGGCGACCGCCTTCGCCCAGGAGGCCGCGCCCGCGCCGGCCGCCGCGACCGCCGCTCCGGCCGAAGCCGCCCCGGCTCCGGCGCCCGCCGCCGCTCCGGCCGCCGCCGAGGCCCCCGCGCCCGCCATCGTCGACAAGAACGACAAGGGCGACAACGCCTGGATGCTCACCTCGGCCCTGCTGGTTCTGCTGATGATCCTGCCGGGCCTGGCCCTGTTCTACGGCGGCCTGGTTCGCGCCAAGAACATGCTGTCGGTCATGATGCAGGTCTCGACCGTCGCCCTGATCGGCTTCGTGGCCTGGATGCTGTGGGGCTACAGCTTCGCCTTCACCGACGGCGGCGGCCTCGACAAATTCGTGGGGGGCTTTGGTCGGATCTTCCTGAAGGACGTGACCCCGGCCAGCAACGTCGCGACGTTCTCGACCGGCGTGGTGATCCCGGAACTGACCTTCATCGCCTTCCAATCGACCTTCGCGGCCATCACCGCCGCCCTGGTGGTCGGTTCGCTGGTCGAGCGCATGAAGTTCGCCGCCATCGTCGCCTTCGCCGTTCTGTGGCCGCTGCTGTCGTACTACCCGATGGCCCACATGGTCTGGTGGTGGCCGGGTCCGAACGCCATTGCTCTGGCGCCTGAAGACCCCGTGAAGTCGGGCCTGCTCTGGGGCTTCGGCGCCCTGGACTTCGCCGGCGGCACGGTCGTCCACATCAACGCCGGCATCGCCGCCCTGGTCGGCGCCCTGATCCTCGGCAAGCGCCAAGGCTACGGCAAGGAGCCGATGCCGCCGCACTCGCTGACCCTGACCCTGGTGGGCGCTGGCCTGCTGTGGGTGGGCTGGTTCGGCTTCAACGCCGGCTCGAACCTGGAGTCGAACGGCTACGCCTCGCTGGCCATGGTCAACACCTTCATCGCCACCGCTGGCGCCGGCTTGTCGTGGATCATCGTCGAGTGGGCCACCCGTGGTAAGCCGTCGGCCCTGGGCCTGGCTTCGGGCATCGTCGCCGGCCTCGTGGCCGTCACCCCGGCCGCCGGCTTCGCCGGTCCGATGGGCGCCCTGATCCTGGGTCTGGTCGTCTCGCCGATCTGCATCGTCTTCTGCTCGGTCGTGAAGAACGCGCTGAAGTACGACGACAGCCTGGACGCCTTCGGCATCCACGGCGTCGGCGGCATCGTCGGCGCCATCGGCACCGGCCTGGTGGTCAACCCCGCCTGGGGCGGCGCCGGCGTCGTCGACTACACCAGCTGCGGCAAGGACGGCGACTTCTCGACCTGCGACAGCGCCGTCTACGACATGGGCGTCCAACTGATGGCGCAACTGAAGGCCGTCGGCGTCACGATCCTGTGGTCGGCCATCGCCTCGGCCATCGTCTTCTTCGTGATCAAGCTGGTCATCGGGCTGCGCGCCTCGCCCGAGGCCGAGGAAGAAGGCCTGGACATCTCGGAACACGGCGAGCGCGCCTACCACAGCTAAGGCTGGCGTAGGGTCTCACTGAAAGCCGAAGGGCGCGGAGAGCGATCTCCGCGCCCTTTCTCTTTGCGACTCGCGCCGCCTTGGCCAAGCTGCGCTCGGCTCGACGGAGATCGCCATGGACGCCCAACTCTTCCTGCTTTGCGTCCTGACCTTCGTGATCCATCTGATCGGCGCCCTGGCCTATGCGGTGCGGATCGCCGGCGTGCGCACGCGGCGCATCGCCATGTCGTTCGCGCTGTTCAACGTGCTGGTGCTGTTGTCGCGAACCTCGAACGCGTTCCAAGGCCCGTTCTTGTCCAAGCGTGTCGAGACCAATCTGCTGGCGGGCACGGGCGAGCGGCTGCTCCACGACTTCCAGTGGCTGATGGCCAGCGCCAGCCTGGCCGCCCTGGTGGGCGCCCTGGCCATTCCCACCGCCCAGCGCCTGTTCACCCGAGCGGTGGCCCACTTCCAGGTCCATCGCTCGATCCCGAAGCTGCTGATGCACGCCTTCGCCAAGGGCGGGCTGTCCTATGTGCGCCAGTCGGTCGCCCTGCCCTCATCCAGCCACCTGAAGGGCCTCAAGCAGAAGATCGATGTGCCCGTTCGGGTGATCGTCATGAACGTGCTGGCCCAGGCGCTGCTCACCGTGGGCGTCTTCGCCTCGCTGTACGCGGGCTATCTTGACCCGCAGTTCCGCCTGACCGCCAGCAATCTATCCTCGGTGATCAACGGAGTGGCGACGATCCTCCTGTTCGTGCTGATCGATCCGAGCCTGTCGATCATGACCGACGACGTGATGGAGGGGCGCGTCAGCGAGCCGGCGTTCCGCCGCGCCGTCGTCTGGTTCGCCGGCAGCCGGGTGGCGGGAACGGTGCTGGCCCAAGTTCTCTTCGTGCCGGCCGCGATGGTCGTCGCCGCCCTCGCGCGCCTGCTCTAGATCCGCCGCGCGCTGATGATCGGCACCACCGGGTCCAGCATCTGGCCCTCCATCACCGGATTGGTCGCCTTGCCCGGTGTCGGCAGGTTCAGGATCTTGTGGACGATCTCCATGCCCTTGATCACCTGGCCGAAGGCGGCGAAGCCCAGGTTGTCGCCCCCATCGGCGGGATTGCCCGCCGGATTGGCGTCCAGATACGGCGCCTCGCCCACGCAGATGAAGAAGTCGCTGTCGCCCGAGCCCGGCTCTTTCCGCGCCAACGACACCGTGCCGTCCACGTGGCGCAGGCCCGTCTGGCTGGTGGGCTCATGCGCGATTGGCGGCAGCAGCTTCTTGGGATCGCCCTGCAGGCCGCCTTCGATCAGGCCGTAGTCCACGGGGCTGTTGGCCTTGGCCGAACGCCAGAAGCTGGCGCCGTCATAGCGCTTCTCGTCGACATAGCGCAGGAAGTTGGCCGTGGTGAGCGGGGCCTGTTTGACCTTCAACGCGATGATGATCGGACCAAGGCTCGTCTCCAGCGACACCAGCACGTCGCCCGGTCCCGGGACGATTGGGGCGGGGGCGAGGTTCAGGATCTGCGCCGAGGCCAGGCCGGGCGCGGCGGCCATTCCGCCCAGGGCGGCCAGTATGTCGCGGCGCTTCATGCGTCTCTTCTCCTAACCCAGGCGGCAGCGCCGCACCCACCAGTCCGGACGGACCGTCTCGATCCGTTCGGCCAGGGTCTCGGCCTCGATGTCGCCGGCGCAGAGCGCGAAACAGGTCGCGCCCGATCCCGACATTCGGACCAGCAGACTTTCGGGCTGGTCGCGCAGCACGTCCAGCGCCTCGCCGATCAAGGGCGTCAGCGCCACGGCCGGCGCCTCCAGATCGTTGCGCGTGGCGACGCCCAGCCAGGCGGCGGTCTCTTCGGCGGTTTCGAGCTCAGACGGAACAAACGGCCGCGCGGCTCCCTCCGGATGCACGGCGGCGTCATAGGCGCGATAGACGGCGCCGGTCGGCGACGGGACGCCCGGATTGACCAGCACCGCGTGCAGCGGCGGCAAGGCTGGCGCGGGGGACAGCGCCTCCCCTCGCCCTTCGGCCATCAGCGCCGTGGCGCGGAAGCAGGCCGCGCCGTCGGCGCCCAGACTGGCGGCCAGAGGCTCCAACGCATCATCGGGGATGTTCGGCGCCAGCGCGTCGCGAAGCAACTTCAAGGCCGCGCCGGCGTCGCTGGAGCCGCCGCCCAGCCCCGCCGCGATCGGCAGGCGCTTGTCGAGGATCAGGCGGTACGGCGGGATCGGCCCGCCCAGCTTGGCGTGGAACGCCCGCGCGGCGCGTAGGACGAGGTTGTCGTCGCCAGCCGGAATGCTCGCGCCGAACGGCCCCGTCGTTTCGAACGCCAGCGCGTCGCTCGGCTGGATCATCACCTGATCGCCGAGGTCGGCGAAGACCATCAGGCTCGAGATCGGGTGATAGCCTTCGGCGTCCGGCCCGCCGACATGGAGGAACAGATTGACCTTGGCGGGCGCGAAGGCGGAAAGCCGCATGGATCTTCAAAGCTCAGTTGCGTAAAGCGGCCGTGCGATAGCTCAGTTGTTGGCCACCGTCGACTTGGCGATCGGCGCGGTCGCCGGCCCCAGCCCGTTCTTCAGCTTGGCTTCGGCCTCGGCCTTCTGCTTGTCGTCGGGCTCCAGGCTCAGCACGCGCCGCCATTGGAACGTCGCCTCGATCTTGCGCCCCACCTGCCAGTAGGCGTCGCCCAGGTGGCCGTTCACGTCGGGATCGCCCGGCTCCATCTCGACAGCGGCTTCCAGCTTCTCGACCGCGGTCTTGTAGTCGCCGAGCCGGTAATAGGCCCACCCCAGGGAATCGAGCATGGCCCCCGACTGCGGCCGCGCGTCGACCGCCTTCTGGACCATGGCCAAGGCCTCCTTCAGGTGCTGGCCGCGATCGATCCAGCTGTAGCCCAGGAAATTCAGCAGTTCGGGCTCGTCCGGATTGAGCTTCAGCGCCGCCTGCAGGTCGCGCTCGGCCTCCGGCCAGCGGCCGCCCTGCTCCAGCGACACCGCGCGCAGATACAGCAGGCGCCAATCCGGTGAACCGGACTCGTGGGCGATGATCGGATCGAGCACCGCGACGGACTCGTTCCATTGGCTGTTGGACCGCAGGAGGTCGGCCAGCGCCACCTGAGCGTCGCGATTGTTCGGGGCCGCGGTCGCGGCGGCGCGAGCCACTTCCAGCGCCTTGGCCTTGTCGCCCAGGTCGTTCAGCGACCAGGCGGTCTTGGTCTGGGCGGTGACATAGTGGGGCGAGGTCGCCGGGACACGGGCGAAAGCCTCGATCGCGCCCTTGGGATCCTCGTTCTGGTTCATCAGGTCGCCCAGCAGCACCCACGCCTCGTCGCGGGCGGGATCGAGCCGCAGCGCCAGGCGCAGATAGGCCTGGGCGAATTGGATCTGGCGCTCGCCGGCGAAGGTGGCGGCGCAGGCGATCAAGCCCTCGGCCGCGCCCTGGCGGATGGTGGGCGGGGGCGGCGGCGCGCCCTTGGCGGCGGCCCGAGCGCGGGCGCGCAACAGGCCGATATCGTTCGGCGCCGCGCGCAGAGCGCCATCGTACAAGGCCACGGCGTCGGCGTGACGCTTGCGACGCTCCAGGAACGCGCCGTAGTCCAGCGTGAAGATGCTGGCGGTCGCGGCGTTGGCGGTCAGCGCCTTGTAGTCGGTCTCGGCCTCGTCATAGCGTTTGGCGCGCTCGTAAAGCCGCGCCTGGCCTTGCTGGCCGAAGAACTGCACCAGCTTGTCGTTGCGCAGGGTCGGCTGGACCACCGCGCCTTCCTTGTCGCCAGCGAGGGCGGCGGCCCACGGGCCCAGCAAGGCGGTCGCCTGCTGATGGGGGAAGCCAGGCGGCGAGGTCTTCAGCAGCGTCTCGGCCGTCTTGCCATCTCCGACCGCGATCGCCTCGACCACGCGAGTCAGCACGCTGAGCCGCTTGACCGCCTCGGGCGTGTCGGCGGCCGTCGGGGCCACCGCCGCGGCGCGCGTGATGTCGCCGGCCAGCAGCAAGGCCGTGAAGGCCCGCTCGCCGATCAAGCCCGGGTCGTCGTCCATGGAGGCGGCCGCGTCGAAATAGGTCGCCGCCTGCTTCGACTGCCCATCGCGCAACGCCGCCTGGCCCGCCAGGAACTGGCCATAGGAGCTGCGGGTGTCGAACAGCGGCGAGCCGAGCGCGATCGGCCCCCGCATCGTGATCTCACGGGGTACGCTGGAACAGGCGGCCAGGGCGGCGACGGAAACGCAGGCGAGGAGGACTTTGATACGCGTCATGGCCCGCACCCTCCGAGGTTTCGAGGCGGTCCGCAACAAAAAGCCTCCCGGTCCGGACCGGGAGGCTTTCGGGCGCTTCAGGCGCGCCGCTTACATGTTCGGATAGTTGGGTCCGCCGCCGCCTTCCGGCGTGGTCCAGACGATGTTCTGCGAAGGATCCTTGATGTCGCAGGTCTTGCAGTGGACGCAGTTCTGGGCGTTGATCTGGAAGCGCGGATCCCCGCCCTGCTCGTTGTAGAGCACCTCGTAGACGCCGGCCGGGCAGTAAAGGCGCGCCGGCTCGCCGTACTTGGGCAGGTTGACCGCGATCGGGATCGACGGGTCCTTCAGCTTCAGGTGCGCCGGCTGGTCTTCCTCGTGGTTGGTCGCCGACAGGAACACGCTCGACAGCTTGTCGAAGCTGATCACGCCGTCGGGCTTGGGATAGACGATCGGCTTGTAGTCCTTGGCCAGCCCCGTCGAGGCCGCGTCGGTCTTGTCGTGCTTCATCGTGCCGAAGAACGAGAAGCCGAACAGGTGGTTGGTCCACATGTCCAGCATGCCGAACGCGCCGCCCAGGGCGGTGCCGAACTTGCCCAGCAGCGGCTTGGCGTTGCGAACGACCTTCAGCTCCTTGGCCACCCACGAGGTCTCATAGGACGCCTGGTAGGCGGTCAGCTCATCGCTGGCGCGGCCGGCCTGAACCGCCTCGAACGCGGCCTCGGCGGCCAGAATGCCGGTCTTGACGGCGTTGTGGCTGCCCTTGATGCGCGGCACGTTGACGAAACCGGCCGAGCAGCCGATCAGCGCGCCGCCCGGGAAGGTCAGTTTCGGCACCGACTGATAGCCGCCCTCGGTGATGGCGCGGGCGCCGTAGGCGATGCGCTTGCCGCCTTCCAGGTGCGGGCGCACGGTCGGGTGCTGCTTGAAGCGCTGGAACTCGTCGAACGGCGACAGCCAGGGGTTCTTGTAGTTCAGGTGCACGACGTAGCCGATGGCCACGTAGTTGTCCCCGAAGTGGTACATGAAGCTGCCGCCGCCGGTCTTGTTGTCCAGCGGCCAGCCGGTGGTGTGCTCGGCCAGGCCCGGCTGGTGCTTTTCGGGCGGGACCTGCCACAGCTCCTTGATGCCGATGCCGTACTTCTGCGGCGACTTGCCCGCGTCGAGATTGAACTTGGCGATCAGCTGCTTGGCCAACGAGCCGCGCACGCCCTCGGCGATGAAGACGTACTTGCCATGCAGTTCCATGCCCGGCTGGTAGTCCGGCTTGTGGTGGCCGTCCTTGGCGATGCCGACGACGCCGACGACGACGCCCTTGACCGAGCCGTCGGCGTTCCAGACGAGGTCCGAGGCCGCGAAGCCCGGATAGATCTCGACGCCCAGCTCTTCGGCCTTGGTCGCCAGCCAGCGGGTGAGGTTGGCCAGCGAGGCGATGTAGCAGCCGTGGTTGTGCATGAAGGGCGGCATCGCCCACATGGGCAGGGAAAGCTCGCCTTGCGGCCCCAGCAGCTTGAAGCGGTCCTTGGTGACCGGCGTCTCGAGCGGCGCACCCTCTTCCTTCCAGTTGGGGAACAGTTCGGCCAGGCCCTTGGGATCGATCACGGCGCCCGACAGGATGTGCGCGCCGACTTCCGAGCCTTTTTCCAGCAGGGCGACCGAAATGTCGGTCCCGGCCTTGGCGGCCATCTGCTTCAGGCGGATCGCGGCCGAGAGCCCCGCGGGACCGCCGCCGACGATCACGACGTCGTACTCCATCGACTCGCGTTCGAGGTCTTCGCTCATGGGTTCTCCCGGTTGGGCCCTGCGGCCCCTCTTATCACTGTTTGAATCACAGCTTATCCGTACCTGACGCTGAGGCGGTCAAGCGTCCGCCGCAATTTTTCGCTGCGCCGCAGCGTGGATAAGACCTCCCAACGCCAAGCGTTTCCACATTCGGCGCGCGGTCGCGCCAAAAGCGCTGACTTTTTCATGCGTCCCGCTTTATGACGGTGACATGAGCCCCGCCGTCGATCAACGCGCCGTCGAGAGCCTGCTGGCCTTCTGGGCCGATGCGGGCGTCGAGGCCTCGTACGCGGAGGCGCCAATCGACCGCCTGGCCGAGGGCGCGGCGATGCTGCGGGCCAAGAGCCAGCCCCCGCCGCCGCCCCAGCCGTCGCGTCCGGGCCTGGCCGCCGTACGTGGCCCCGACGTTGGAACGGCGATCGCCGCGGCCAAGGCCGCCGCGGCCGCCTGCCAGGATCTGGAGAGCCTCGCCGCCGCCATCGCCGCCTTCGATGGCTGCGCGCTGAAAACGCAAGGCGCCAAGCAGGCGGTGTTCTCGCGAGGCGTCGCCGACGCGCCGCTGATGATCATCGGCGAAGGCCCGGGCGCCGACGAGGACGCCCAAGGCGCGCCGTTCGTCGGCCGGGCCGGCAAGCTGCTGGACCGGATGCTGAAGGCAGCCGGCCTAGAAGGTCGCGTCTTCATCACCAACACCGTCTTCTGGCGACCGCCCGGCAACCGCACGCCCACCCCGCAGGAGCAGGCCGTCTGCGCCCCCTTCGTCGAGCGCGCCATCGCGCTGGTGAAGCCCAGGATGCTGCTCCTGGCCGGCGGCGCGTCGGCCAAGGCGATGCTCAAGCGCGACGAAGGCATCCTGTCGATGCGCGGCCGCTGGTTTGAATGGCTGTCCGAAGACAAGGCCACCGAACTGCCGGCCATGCCCACCCTGCACCCGGCTTTCCTGCTGCGGACGCCCGCCCAGAAAAAGAAGGCGTGGCAAGACCTTCTGACATTAACCGAACGGCTTGATCGGCCGGAGCGCCCCCACTAGAAGTTTCCCCCACCAGTTGAACGGGGACGCGCGGCTTCGGGGGCGCGGACAGCTTTTGCCGCTTTGGACTCGCGCCCTGGCCGTCGTTTCGGCCTTCTTCCTGTGCTTCGCGATCGCGCACGCCAGCGCGCTCGAACCGCTGTCGCAGGACGACGCGCGCGCCTATCGCGCCGCCTTCGCCGCGACCGATCGCGGTGACTTCGACGCCGCCGAGGCGGCCTTCGCCAAGGTTCGCGACCGCAGCCTGTCCGGACGGCTGGCCTTCGCCAAGCTGATGCATCCGACGCTCTATTCGGCCCGCTATGACGAGCTCGCTGGCTGGCTGAACCGCTATGGCGACGAAGCCGGCGCCGAGCGGATCTACGCCCTGGCGGTCAAGCGCAGGCCGGCCGGCAAGCAGGTCGCATCGCCGCTGATCCCCGCGCTGTTCGTCACCGACGATCGTCGTCCGTCGCCTGTCGACAAGGGCCGCGCCGCGCGCGAGGCCTATTATTCCGGCGACGTCCGCCGCGCCTATGCCCTGGCCGTCGCCAGCGGCGAGCGCTGGATCGCCGGGCTGTCGTCCTATCGCCTGGGCGAGGCCGATCAGGCCCAGCGGTTCTTCGAGCAAGTCGCCGACGATCCCAAGCAGGACGAATGGATGCGCGCCGCCGGCGCCTTCTGGGCCGCGCGCGCGGCCAGCCAGGCCGGCGGCGAGGACCGCGCCCGCCAGCTGCTGGTCAAGGCCAGCGCCGCGCCGCACACCTTCTATGGCATGATCGCCATGCGCCAGCTGGCTTTGGCGGGCCTGGCGACGCCCGGCGAGCTGGAGGACCCGATCGCGGCCCTGATCACCCGCGCGTCGTACGCCGGGCCCGACAGCGCCTCCCTGGACCGTCTGCTGCGCTCGGATCCGCGCGCCCATCGCGCCGCCGCCCTGGCCCAGATCGGCCGCTGGCGCGAAGCTGGCGAGGAGCTTCGCGCCGGCCTCTCCCTGGCCGACACCGAGACCTTGCGCGGCGACTGGACCACCCTGGCCCTGGCGCTCAACGCCAACGCCCCGCTGAACGCCGGCCGCCCCATGCGCCGCGTCGGCGGCGAGGACTATCCCCTGCCCGCCCTGGAGCCGATCGGCGGCTTCACGCTGGACAAGGCCCTGGTCTACGCCCTGGTGCGCCAGGAAAGCCGCTTCGACCCGATGGCCGTCTCGCACGCCGGCGCCGTGGGGCTGATGCAGGTGATGCCCGTCGCCGCCGCGCGGGCCGCCGGCGACGACAAGCTCCTAGCCGACACCACGCCGCTGTTCGATCCCGCCTTCAACCTGCGGGTCGGGCAGGACTATTTCACCTGGCTGATGGATCGCGGCCTGCAGAGCCCCGACATCCTCCGCGCCGTCGCCGCCTATAACGGGGGGCCGGGCACGCTGAACCGCACGCTGCAGCAACTCGGCGCCGACTGCGACAGCCTGCTGCTGATCGAGAGCCTGCCGTTCCAGGAGACCCGCAACTACGTCGAGAAGGTGATGGCCAGCTACTGGACCTATCGCAAGCTGATGGGCGCCGAGACCCGCACGCTCGACGCCGTGGCCAGCGGCGCGCGCCTGGTCGACTTCCGCCTGGATCCCAAGGTGCAGCAGGTCACCTCGATCGGTGAGCTGGTCAACAGTCTGCCGTAGGACGGTTTTTGAACTCCGACCTCCCCGGCGAACGCCGGGGCCCAGATACAGACTGAGCGGTTGGCGTGAATGCGCCAGTCCGCGGCGCCAGACCTCGTACCCCGTGAATTGATCTGGACCCCGACATTCGCCGGGGAGGTCGGTGGAAAGGCGCTAGTAGGTCAGCCGCCTAGCTTTGAGAGTCTTGGCCAGCGCCCGCTCATCGCCCCCATTCGCCGGCCAATCCAGGCGACGGAGCAGCACGCCGTGCAGGCGTCGCGCCAACAGCCCGCCCGGCGCGGCCAGGACCGCCGGAGCGCCGCCGCCCCCCGCCAAGTGTTTCTCGACCGGCTCGCGCCAGCCCTCGCGCAAAGCCGGCGCCGCGCGCAGGGTCAGGATCCAATCGCCTCGCGCCGCGCCCGCCCCCGCCGCAAAGCCGGCGGCCGCGTCGCCCTCTGTCGAAACCAACCGCGCGCCGCTATCCTCGGCCAAGGCTTCGACGCCGGGCGGCGAGGGACCAACCAGGATCACTTCCTTGACCAGGCCATCGACGGCGGCGGGCACCAGCATGGCCATCTGGGCGGCCAGGCCCGGCAGATCCTCGGAAGCGAGCAGCAGGATGGAGATCATGGCCTTGCTTCGCTAGCGGGCGCCGCGCGGTCAAGCGGCAACTAGCCGAACAGGTCCATCTGCGCGCCGCCCAGCACGGGCCGCTTGAACTGGCTGCAGTCCAGCGGCGACCACGGCTGATCCAGGCCGAACTTCTTGACCGCCAGGTGGAAGCGCTGGCGCAGCACCTCGGCCACCGGCCCCTCGCCCGTCATCCGCTCGCCCCAGCCCGAGCGATAGGTCTCGCCGCGCCGCACCTGACGCACCAGCGACATCACCCGCCGCGCGCGATCGGGGTGATCGGTCTCCAGCCACTCCTCGAACAGCTGGGCGATCTCGCGCGGCAGGCGCAAAGCGACATAGCCCGCCCCGCGCGCGCCGGCCCTGGCGGAAGCCTCAAGCACCGCCTCGACCTCGTGGTCATTGAGGCCGGGGATGGCCGGGGCGAACATCACCGTCACCGGCACGCCGGCCTCGGTCAGCCGCCGCACCGCCTCGATCCGCTTGCCAGGCGTGGCCGCGCGCGGCTCCATGCTGCGCGCCAGCTTGCGGTCCAGGGTGGTGATCGAGATCGCCACCCGCGTCAGCTTCCGCTCGGCCAGCCGCGCATAGATGTCGAGGTCGCGCAGGATCAGCGCCGACTTGGTGATGATCGTGAACGGGTGGCTGCAGCGCTCCAGCACCTCGATCACTTGTCGCGTCACGCGCAGCTGCTTCTCGTCGGGCTGGTAGGGATCGGTGTCGCCGCCGATGTGGATCGTCGCGGGCGTATAGCTGGCCTTGGCGAGCTCCTTCTCAAGCAGCTCCCCCGCGTGCGGCTTGAAGAAGATCTTGCTCTCGAAATCCAGACCCGGCGACAGCCCTAGATAAGCGTGGGCGGGGCGCGCGTAGCAGTAGATGCAGCCGTGGCTACAGCCGCGGTACGGATTGATCGAGCGGTCGAAGCCGACGTCGGGGCTCTGGTTGCGGGCGATGATCGTCCGCGACTTCATCGGCTGAAGCTCGGTCTTCAGCTGCTTGGGCTCTTCCTCCTCGCCCCAGCCGTCGTCGAAGGCCTCGCGCTCCAGCGCCTCGAAGCGCCCCGTCCGGTTGGACCGCGCCCCCCGCCCGCGCGGAACCGCGCCCTTGATGTTCGTCGCCTGGGCCATGGCCCAATCATGTCACGAGAAAAGAACATTTCAAGAACATTTAGGAGGCGACGAACCGATCGGCCGTTTCGAGCAGAAGCTGAAATCCCACCCGCAAACTCTCGATTCTGACAGAGGTTCGGTCCGTATCGGCGAAGCGGCGCACGGCGTATTCCGGTTCGCGCCCCCGCACCGCCGTACCGAAATAGACGAGTCCAGGCTGGTCGCCGGGACCGCCGGGTCCGGCGAAGCCGGTGATCGACAAGGCAAGGTCGGCGTCGGACTCGGCCAGCGCACCGGCCGCCATCGCTTTCGCCGCCTCGGGCGAGACCGCGCCCACGGTCCTAAGGACATCCCAGGCGACGTCGAGCAAGGCGTGCTTGGCCTCGTCGGTATAGGTGACGAAGCCGCGATCAAAACCGTGCGAGTGGCCCTCGACATCGGTCAGCACCGCGGCGGCCAGACCGCCCGTGCAGCTCTCGGCCACGGCCACCTTCAGATCGCGGAGACAGACCTCGGCCATCAAAGCCTCGGCCAACGCATGAACATCCGCCGGCAAGCCCTTGGAAAAGGTCTCGATCACGTCAGGCCTTGTCCTTCTCCGCGTCGCCAGCCTCGAAATCGCGTTTGCGTTCCGGCGGGTGAGCGTGATGGACATCCGCCTCCCCGCCGCCGCCCGAGACCTGGCTGTGCCGGCTGTAGCGGTCGGGATCATCGCGATCCTTCACGGTCGGATCAGGCTGGGGCTTGTCGCGGTTCTCGTGGCTGGCGCCGGGGCCGCCCCAGCGTTTGTCGTCGGCCGATCGGGTCATGGCTTCCTCCTCTGGGTGCGGAGGAAAACCCGGCGTGCGGCCGGCGAGTTCCTCTTCACGCCAAGCGGCAGGTTCTGGCGATCAAAAGACGGAGCAAGCTAGGGTTCCGGCCGGACGCTCAAGCTTCATGGGAGGTTCTCTCCACCTCGGCGCTCAGGCGATCGAGATAGCTGCGGATACTGGCGGCCTCGGCGGCGGTGTTGGCCAGGGCGATGGCGCGATCGAACGCCTGGCGCGCTTCGGGGCCGCGCCCCGCCTGCAGCAGGAATGCGCCCCGCGCGCCGTGGTAGTGGAAATAGCCGTCCAGCCGCGCCCCCAACGGCTCGACCATCGCCAGGGCGGCCTCGGGTCCCCGCACCTTCGCCGTCGCCACCGCGCGGTTCAGGGTCACCACCGGCGATGGCTGCATGATCTCCAGCGTGGCGTAGAGCTGGTCGACGCCGCGCCAGTCGGTGTCCTCCGGCCGCGCGGCTCGGGCATGCAGCGCGGCGATCGCGGCCTGGACCTGATAGGGCCCTGGATCGCGCTTGAGCATGGCCTTGTCGATCAAGGCGAGGCCCTCGCCAATCATCTTGCGATTCCAGAGGCTTCGATCCTGATCCTCAAGCAGGATGGCGGTTCCGTCGGCGGCGAAACGGGCCTCGGCCCGGGCGTGCTGCAGCAGGAGCAAGGCGGTCAGCCCCATCATCTCCGGCTCGGCCGGGAACAGGCGCAACAGCAGCCGCGCCAGCCGGATCGCCTCGTCGCAGAGCCCGCCGCGAGCCTCCAGGGCCCGGCCGCTGGCCGAATAGCCCTCGTTGAAGACCAGGTAGATCATGGCCGCCACGGCCGCGAACCGCTGGGCGCGCTCGACCGGCCCCGGCGCCTCGAACGGCGCGTCGCCGGCGCCGATCCTGGCCTTGGCGCGGGTGATCCTTTGCTCCATGGCCGCCTCGCCGACCAGAAACGCGCGGGCGATCTGGCGGACCGTGAGGCCCGAGACGATGCGCAGGGCCAAGGCGATCTGCTGGGTGGCGGGCAGGTCGGGATGGCAGCAGATGAACAGCAGCCGCAGAACGTCGTCGCGATAGTGCGAGCCGTCCAGCCGTTCGGCCGCCTCGGCTTCGGCGTCCTCGAGGTCCGAGAGCAGCTCTTCCGGCGGCAGGGGCGCGTTGCGGCTGGTCTTGCGGACGGCGTCGATGGCGGCGTTGCGGCCGACCATGATCAGCCAGGCCGTCGGGTCGCGCGGCGGGCCGTTCTTGGGCCAGGCCTTCAGCGCCCGCAGGCACGCGTCCTGGAACGCCTCCTCGGCCGCGTCCATGTCGCGGAAGTAGCGCAGCAGCGCCGCCATGGCCTGGGGCCGGGCTGCGACGACCGCGCCCTCGATCCAGGCCAGGTCGGTCATGCGCCGGCCTCGCCGGGCTTGAACAGGGCGATCGGCCGGATTTCGTAAGAGCCGCCGGGATTGGCCTTGCCGAGATCCTTGGCGATGTCGAGCGCCCCATCCAGCGAGTCGCAATCCACCACGTAGAAGCCCAACAGCTGCTCCTTGGTCTCGGCGAACGGGCCGTCCAGCACCAGGTGCGGATCGCGGTCCTTGCGCAGGGTGGTGGCCGCCGTGGTCGGCATCAGCCGGGCGACAGGCCCCAGCCGCCCTTCCCGCGCCAAGCGCTCCTGGACAGCGCTGAGCTTCTCCATGACGGCGTCTTCCTCGTCCTTGGACCAGGCCCAGACGACGTCCTCCTGATTGTAGCAAAGTATGGCGTAGAGCATGGCGGTCCTCGTCTCTCCCTAGGACGAGGGACTATGCCCGCTTCCGACACCGGGCCGACACTTTTCCGACAGCGCGCGCAGGCGCCGACGCACCGGTTCGTCATAGAGCTTCAGCACCGCCCAGGCGCCGCCGATGATGACCGGGATCGCCACCAGGGCGAAGCCGATCGGATAGCCCTTGCCGCCGATCGCCCGGAAGCCGCGCAGCATCAGCTCCCAGCCCAGCCAGTGCAGCGCGTACAGGGGATACGAGATCGCGCCCGACACCCGGCACAGCGCCCCCAACCAGCCCGTCGGATCGCGCGTTCCGGCCAGCACCACCAGCGGAAAAATCACGCTCACGCAGACGAAATCATAGAGCCAATTCAACGACGTCCACGGAAAACTCATGACGGCCGCGAGAACCGCCGCCAGGAGCCAGACCGGCGCGCTCCAGGTCGTGAAGGCCTGGACGCGATAGCAGCCCCAGCCCAGTAGGAAGGCGAACACCGTCCGCAGGAAGCTGATCACGAAGGTGCCCCGGTCCCATCCCGTCAGCACCCCGCCCATGCCGTGGGCGACGTAGAGCACGACGGGCAGTAGCAGTACGACCATCAGCACGTGGCCCATCACGCCGAGCCGACGGATCGGGAACCATGCCGCCCCGACCGCCAGCTCGAAGAACAGCGACCAAGCCGGTGGATTCAAAGGAAAAAGCGGCGAAAAGCCGTCGTCGCTCGTCCAGACGCGGGGGATCATCAACAGGCCCAACCCGAGCCAGCCAGGAACACGCTCGCGGTGCTGGATGATCACGGTCGCGCCCAGCAGCATGGTCAGGGCGATCAGCGGCCACAGCCGGATCAGCCGCTGGCGCATGAAGCCCAGCCAGCCGATCTCGCGCCGGCCATAGGCGTGGGCCAGGACGAAGCCCGACAGGCAGAAGAAAAAGTCGACGGCGAGATAGCCGTGCGGGAACAGCCCATGCCGGCCGGTCCAGCCGCCGATGTGGTAGAGCATGACGCCCACGGCCGCGACGCCGCGCAGGCCGTCCAGCGCCTCGAACCGTCGTCCCGCGTCGTCAGCTCGCAATCCGCCGCCCTCGCTCCCTGTCCTTGCTTAGCCGACAGGGCGGCGGACGCAAACCAGGGCGCCGCGTCAGCGCGACAAGACGCCGACCAACTCGATATGCGGCGACCAGACGAACTGGTCGACCGGCAGCACCTTTTCCAGCCGGAAGCCGGCGTCGACCAGGGCGCGGGCGTCCTTGGCGAAGGTGCCGGGATTGCACGAGACGCTGATCACCTTGGCGACCTTGGACTTGGCGATTTCAACCGTCTGCTCGGCGGCGCCGGCGCGGGGCGGGTCGATGACCACGACGTCGGTCTTGGCGAGCTCGGTGCTCAGCACCGGACGGCGGACGAGGTCGCGGGCTTCGGCCTGGATGGGCTTGAGACCAGGCGTCGAACCGATGGCGGCCTTCAGCGCCTCGATGGCGGGCGCGCTCATCTCGGCGGCGTGCACCGCGCCGATCTCGGCCAGGCGGAAGGTGAAGGTGCCGACGCCGCAATAGAGGTCGGCGAGGCGACTAGCGCCCTGCGCCTCGGCGACGGCGAAGTCGACCATGGCCCGCTCGGCGGCGGGCACGGCCTGCAGGAAGGCGCCGGGCGGCAGGGCGACCACCGCCGGCCCCAGCTTCACCAGCGGCTGGCGCGCGCCATAGACGGTTTCGCCGGCCATGGTCACGCGGGCGAAGTCGCCCTCGCTCGCCGCCATGGCCGCGCGCATGCGGGCGTCGGCGGACAGCCCGCCGCTCTTGCGCTCGACGCCCGTGACGTCGATGTCGAGCCCGGTGCCGGTCAGGGTCACGTGTAGGGTGGGCGCGGACTTCGGATGCTCCAGGAACGGCTCGGCCAGGCGGGCCAAGGCCGGCAGAGCGGCGACGAGACGGGGGTCGGTGACCGGGCACTCCGCGATCGGGACCAGGTTCCAGGAGCGGCGCTCCTTGAAGCCCAGCAGCGCGCCGGCGCCCTTGGGCCCTTTGCGGGCGTGCAGCGCCACCCGGCGGCGGGAGGCCGGCGGCGCGGCGAAGGTCGGCAGGATCTCGGTCTCGAGCCCCTCCATCGACAGCTGCAGACGGATCTGTTCGCCCTTCCACGCGCGGTAGGGCTCGGCCGCCCAGTGCTGCAGGGCGCAGCCGCCGCAGGTCCCGAAATGACGGCACGGCGGCGTCACGCGATCCGGGCTTGCGGACAGGATCTCGGCGACCTCGCCGCGCGCGCCCTCCATCTTGGCCAACACCCGCTCGCCGGGCAGGGTCAGGGGCACGAAAGCCGCGCCCTTGCCCTCCGCATTGCGGGAGAGGCCGTCACCCTGGGCGCCGACCGCGTCGATCGTCAGTTCTCGCATTTCATATCCGTTTCGGCGCCGAGCACCGGCGCGCAGAGGCGTCCATACCGCGTGGGAGGGAAGCTGAATACCTCGGTCAGGCGTCGTTCATGTTGACCACGCCATAGCTTGGACAACGAACGGACTGGGCCTCGCCCCCAAATTGACAAGCTCTCTCATGACCATGACCGCCACCAAGAGCAGGACCACCAAGATGAAGACCGTTCTGGGCGTCTCCTTCGCCCTCGTCTGCGGCGTTCTCACGCCGACCCTGGCCTCGGCCCAGGCCTATGGCTCGGGCGGCGCCTATAACCAGGGCTACTATTACGACCAGTGCCAGCGCTCGACGACGCAGCGCGGCGCGGGCGGCGGCCTGGCCGGCGCCGGCATCGGCGCGGCGATCGGCAGCGGTATCGCGGCCAAGGGCGCGCGCACCGAAGGCGCCGTGCTCGGCGGCCTGCTGGGCGCGGTGATTGGGACCAATGTCGGCAAGCACTCGGCCGCCTGCACCCCGGGTCGCGCTCCGCCGCCGCCGCCTCCCCCGCCGCCGGTGGCCTATAACGAACCGCCGCCTCCGCCGCCGTCTTCGTACGACGACGCCCGCCGCGACGCCGAGCGCGACAGCTATTACGAACGCACCTACGAGCGCCACGAAGGCTATCGCGTCGCCGATCGCCCGAAGGCCGACATGAACGGCTGCACCCTGGCCGAAAGCCCGATCTACTTGCCGGACGGCCGCGTCCAGAAGCGCTTCGTGCGCGTCTGCCCCGACGCCAACGGCAAGTATCAGGTCGTCGACTAAACGACCTCTCTCTTGTGGAAGACGATCGGCCGCTCCCTCGGGGGCGGCCGATTTCTTTTTAGCGCTTGGTCGCCCAGACCAAACGTTCGACCTGGCCCTCGCCGCCCTTGATCGGGCTTTCGGCGAGGCCTTTCACCGACCAGCCGGCCGCCTCCAAGAACGCGACGATCTCGCGCTCGACACGGGCGATGACCTCCGCGTCCTTGACCAGACCGCCCTTGCCGACGTGCTCGCGGCCGGCCTCGAACTGCGGCTTGATCAGCGCCACGAGGTCGGCGCCCTGGGCGGCGAGATCCAGCGCCGCCGGCAGCGCCTTGGTCAGGGAGATGAAGCTGACGTCGCTGACGACCAGGTGCGGCGGCGTCGGGATGCGCTCGGCGTCCAGCGCCCGCGCGTCGACGCCGGACAGGTCCATGACACGATCGTCGGCCTTCAGCTTGGCGTGAAGCTGGTCGCGGCCGACGTCGACCGCGA
Source organism: Caulobacter sp. CCH9-E1 (assembly GCF_001556515.1). Taxonomy (GTDB): domain Bacteria; phylum Pseudomonadota; class Alphaproteobacteria; order Caulobacterales; family Caulobacteraceae; genus Caulobacter. The sequence goes on from NZ_LSJA01000326.1 coordinate 52,638, forward strand.
ACACCTTGGCCGCCCCACGCGACAGCAAGACCTCGGTGAAGCCGCCGGTCGAGGCGCCGACATCGACGGCCACCCGCGCCTCGACCGCGATCGGCCACAGATCCAGCGCATGGACCAGTTTCAGCGCCCCGCGCCCGACCCAGGGGTGGGCGGCCTTGGCGACGATCTCGGCGTCCTCGTCGACGCTTTCCGAGGGCTTGGCGACAACCTTGCCGGCCACAGCCACACGCCCCGCCTCGACAGCCGCGCGAGCCTTGGCGCGGCTGTCGAAGACGCCTCGCTCGACGAGCAGCTGATCGATGCGCTTGCGGGCCACGACGCCTCCTCAAAACCGAAGGCCGCCGTGTAGCACGGGCTTGCGGCCAAGGTCTCTTCCGGGTCAACTTAACGACGATCACCGGCGCGAAAGACGCCGGCTCTTGGGAGAGAATTCATGCGTTTCAGCCGTCGCGGCCTTCTGGCCGCCTCCGCCGCCATAGCGGCCGCCCCTTCAGCCTTCGCCAAGCCCAAGTCGTCCGCCGCCCCGGCGCCGTGGACGCCCGACGCCACCGAACTGGCTGGCCGGGTCAGCCGCAAGGAGGTCAGCGCGGCCGAGCTGGTCGAGGCGGCGATCCAGCGGATCGAAACGCTGCAGCCGCAGGTCCAGGCCCTGGTCGCCTCGGACTTCGAGCGCGCGCTGGACAAGGCCAAGGCCGGCAAGCTCTCCGGCCCGTTCGCCGGCGTGCCGTTCCTGGTCAAGGACCTGGACCCCTACAAGGGCCTGCCGACGCGCTATGGCACGCGCGTCAGCCAAGGCGCCAAGCCCGACAAGGAGCAGACGGCCTATATCGACGCCTTCGACGCGGCGGGCCTGATCACCCTGGGCAAGTCGACGACGCCGGAATACGGCTTCCTGCCGACGACCGAGCCGATGGGCTTCCTGCCCACGCGCAATCCCTGGAACACCAAGCACTCGTCGGGCGGCTCATCCGGCGGCGCTGCGGCGGCCGTGGCTTCGGGCATGGTGGCCATCGCCCACGCCAGCGACGGCGGCGGCTCGATCCGCATCCCGTCGGCCAATTGCGGTCTCTTCGGCCTCAAGCCCTCGCGTGGGCGACTGATCCCTAATCGCCCGAGCAACCGCGGCATCGATCTGTCGGTCTCGCACGTCCTGACCCACAGCGTCCGCGACTCGGCGGCGATGTTCGCGGCCACCGAGCGCACTGACGCGGCCGCGCCGTTCAAAGCGATCGGCATGGTCAGCCAGCCGCTGAAGAAGAAGCTGAAGGTCGGCCTGGTGATGAATGGCGGCACGGGCCTCGCGCCCGATCCCGAGGTGCGGATGGCCGTCGAGAACGCCGCCAAGCTGCTGAAGGACCTGGGCCACCGGGTCGAACCGACCGCCCTGCCCTTTGATGGCGCCCAGTTCGGGCAAGACTTCACCGCGCTCTGGGCGACCGGCGCGGCTGAACTCGTGGCCGGCGTCACCAAGACCCTGGGGCGCGCTCCTGACGCCACCCTGCTGGAGCCCTTCACCCTGGGCATGGCCGAGCTGGTCGGCAAGCTGCCCAAGGACGCCCTGCCGGCCGCCATGAAGCGTTTGAACGCCATGATCGGCGCCTATGACGCCTGGCTGAGCAAGTATGACGTCATCCTGTCGCCGGTGCTGGGCAAGCCGCCGGTCGAGCTGGGCTATGTCGCCGGCTGGGTTCCGTTCGAGGAGCTGCAGGCGCGGCTGATGGCCTATGTCGGCTACACTCCCATCCAGAACGTCGCCGGCGCCCCGGCCATGAGCGTGCCGCTGCACTGGACCGCGGACGGCCTTCCGGTGGGCGTGCAGTTCGCCGGTCGCGCGGGTGGCGAGGCCACGCTGCTGGGCCTAGCCTACCAGTTGGAAGAGGCCCAGCCTTGGGCGCACAAGCGACCGCCGGTCAGCGCCTAACCTAGGCTCTCTCGTTTATCCCGGCCTTCCTCGCCCCTGGGGCGAGGACCCATGGTCCAGCTTGGCTTAGACGTGAAAGGAGCGCTCCGCCAGCGTGGAGCGCTCCTCAGTTCTTTAGAGCAACGGAACCATGGGTCCTGGGCGCAAGGCCCAGGAAGGCAGTGGAGAAATCGCCCTACCCCTCGACGAACACCTTCTTCAGTTCGTTCTTCATGATCTTGCCGTTGGCGTTGCGCGGCAGGGTCTCGGGCCAGAACACCACCTTCACCGGCACCTTGAAGGCGGCCAGGCGGTCGGCGACGAACGCGCGCAGCTCGGCCTCGGACGCTTCCGCGCCCGGCTTCAACGTGACGACCGCCGCGGGCTCCTCGCCCAGCGTCTTGTGCGGAATGCCGACCAGGGCCGCGTCCATCACCGCCGGATGGTCGTAGAGGCAGTTCTCGACCTCGATGCAGTAGATGTTCTCGCCGCCCCGGATCAGCATGTCCTTGGCGCGGTCGATGATGAAGCAGAAGCCTTCCGCGTCGAGGCGCGCGAGGTCGCCCGTCCGCACCCAGCCGTCGACGAAGGTCTGGGCGGTGGCTTCCGGCTTGTTCCAGTAGCCGCGCACGACCTGCGGGCCCTTGCACCACAGCTCGCCGACCTCGCCGATCGGCAGCTCGCGATACGGCGCCTCGACGGTCATGATCTTCAGGTCGGTGACCGGCACGGCCGGGCCGCAGCTGTCGGGACGGTTTTCGTAGTCCTCGGCCGAGTTGCTGGTCGCCGTGGCCGAGGTCTCGGTCATGCCCCAGCCGTTGCCGGGCGAGGACTTGGGCCAGATCTCCTTGATCTTGCGGACCAGCTCCGGCGCCGACGGCGCGCCGCCATAGGCCACGGCCTCGATCGACGACAGGTCGTACTTGTCGCGGTTCGGGTGCTCGATGATCTGCCAGGCGATGGTCGGCACGCCGCCCATCTGGGTCAGCTTTTCGTCCTGGATCACCTGCATGGCGCGCTCGGGATCCCACTTGCGCATCATCGCCAGCTTGGCGCCGGCGAACAGCGACGGGTTCAGCACGGCGAAGCAGCCGGTGGCGTGGAAGAACGGGACCGACAGCAGCGCGCCCTTCTGCGGCGCGGCCGGATCGGGCTGGGGCGGCATTTCACCCCGGCGCAGGAAGGCGCGCGCGGAAGCCGCGGCGGCGGCGAAGATGTTGCTGTTGATGTTGCGATGGGTGGCGATCGCGCCCTTGGGCTTACCCGTCGTGCCCGAGGTGTAGAAGATCGTGGCGTCGTCGTCGGCCGCGATGTCCACCGTCGGCAGCGGCTTGGCTTCCAGCGCCGCCCAGTCGTTGGGCCCGCCGATCACCACCTCCAGATGGACGACGTAGGGGTGGCTGATCTCCTCGGGCGAGCGGCTGACATAGACCCGCTGCAGCTCCGGACAGTTGTGCAGGTGTTCGGTCAGGCGCTCGTAGCGCTCGACGTCGACGATCGCGACCTTGGCGCCGGAGTCGATCAGGCCGTACTCCAGCTCCGGTCCCGTCCACCAGGCGTTCAGCGGCGTGACGATCGCCCCCAGCATGAGGCCGGCATAGAAGGCCACGGGCCATTCGGGAATGTTGCGCATCACGATCGCCACGCGATCGCCCTTTTGCACGCCGGACGCCTGCAGCTCCGCGGCCATGTTGGTGACCGCGCGGTAGAAGGCCTCGAAGCTGACCCGCTCGTCCTCGTGGACCATGAAGATCTTCTCGCCGTGGCTGCGCCCCATCAGCAGGGTCTCGCGCAGGGTCGGCGGACAGTTCTTCCAGACCCGGGTCTTCACGCCCCGAATCTCGACCTCATCCATCTCGCCCGGCGTGCCCGGCTGGGTGATCAGCGCATAGGCTTGCTGGATGGACATGGCGGGCCACGGAGTGGGCTTGGAAGCGGCGGCCTGGGTCATGATGCTTACTCTCCCGGTAGGTCGCGCCCTTGTCGAGCGAGCGCGTTCGACACCCAGAGAGCACAGCCGGAAGCCGGATGCAAACGTACGTTTGACGCTAGGGGATCGTTGATAAGTTAGAACCCTAGCCTGGCGACTTTTTCAGCTTCTCAAGCCATCGGACGGCGTTCTTGTTGGTCGGGTCCAGAGCCAGGGATTTCTCGTAGGCGGCGACCGCCGAGGCCGTGTCGCCGTTCGTCGCATAGGCCTCGCCCAGGCTGTCGAACGCGTTGCCGCTGGCGGGATTGAGGTCGGTGGCCAGCTTCAGCACCGCCAGGGCCGAGCGCGGCTTGCCGAAGGCCAGCAGGCGATAGCCCCAGTCGTTGAGTTCATGCTCGTCCGCGGCGAAATCCGGATGGGCGGCGCGGAAATCGGCCACGGCGGCGGCGGGATCCGCCCTCTCCTGCCCCGCCAGCGCCGCGCGGAGCGCCGGAACCCCGGCGAGGGTCATGCCAGGGATGAACCCCTGAGCGATTTGATCGATCAGGTCCTCCGGCGTCGACCCGGCCAGGTTGGTGAGGATCGCGACCCCAACCCCGTCGTCAGGATAGAGATAGACCGCTGAACGACTTCCGCCGGTCATGGCCACGGCGCGGTGCTCGGGCCGCTCCAGGACCAGCCACCCCATGCCCCACTGGCCCATCTTGCCATCGTTGTAGGGGATCGGCGTCCACATCGCCTGCTTGGCCGAGGGCTTCAGCAGCGTGTCGCCTTGCAGGGCGATCATCCAGCGCGCCATATCGTCGGCGGTGCTGACGATACCCGCCGCCGCCCGGTGCAGAGGCGAGAAGATCTCGGTCCGCACAATCGGCTGATCGGGCTGGGCCTTGCGATAGCCGTACGACACCACCCGTCCGGCATCGGCGTCGCGCGTATCGCCATAACCGCTATGGCTCATGCCCGCGAGGACGAACTGCTCTTCCGCCAGGTTGGCGTCGCGCGGCCGGTGGCGCAGGCCATTGATGGCCATCTGCGCCAGCGCATAGTTGGTCTGGTTGTACTCAAACCGCTGGCCGGGCGGAAACCGGATCGGCTTGGCCAGGGTCGCGGTCCAGGCGGCGTTCCCATCCCCATCGCTATCGTCAAAGTCCGGCAGGCCCGAGGTATGGCTGAGCAGCCGGCGAACCGGGATGCCGCGCCACGCCTCCGGTAACCCCTCAACATAGGTCCCGATCGGCGCGGTCAGGTCCAGCCTCCCGGCTTCCGCCTCGCGCATGGCGGCCACGCCGGTGAAGGCCTTGGTGATGGAGTTGATCGGAAACCGTGTCGCCGCCGTCACCGGCGTCTTCTTGGCGAGATCGGCCACGCCATAGGCGCGGGACATCACGATCTTGCCGTCCTTGACCACGGCGATCTGCAGGCCAGGGATATGTTGCTCGACCATGGCGCGGCGGACGATGGCGTCGGCGCGCTCGACGGGATCCGGCGCGGCGTGGGCGGTCGAGGCCAAGCCCAGCATCAACAATCCAAGACCCAGAGCCTTCATCGTCGCCCTCCTCGGCTTCGGGTGGGAGAAGACCAGTCGACGGCGCGCCGGCCCAGTTAATCCTTGGTCATGAACCCACCCTGGACAACAGGCCGGCCAAGGCCGATGACCCTGGCTCGCCTTGCCTTGTCCGGAGCGTCGTCTTGTCCGAGTCCCCGCTGTTTCCCGATCGCGAATTCGCGGCCTTCCTGTTCGACATGGACGGCACCATCCTGACGTCCATTGTGGCGGCCGAGCGGGTCTGGGCGAACTGGGCGCGCAAGCACGGGCTGGACGTCGAGGCCTTCTTGCCCACCATCCACGGTCGCCGCACGATCGAGACCATCGCCGCCCTGGGGCTGGAGGGCGTCGATCCGGAGGCCGAGGCCCGTGCGATCACGGCCGCTGAGCTCGAGGACATCGAGGGGATAGACGCCATCGTCGGCGCGGCGGCGTTCCTGGCCGGCCTGCCGTCAGATCGCTGGGCCGTGGTGACCTCCGCGCCCCGCGCGCTGGCCGAGCGCCGGATCGCGGCGGCCGGCCTGCCTTCCCCCGCCGTGATGGTCGCCGCCGAGGATGTTGAGCGCGGCAAGCCAGCGCCCGACTGCTTCCTGCTGGCGGCCCAGCGCCTGGGCCGCCCGATCGCCGACTGCCTGGTGTTCGAGGACGCTCCGGCCGGCATCGCCGCCGCCGAGGCGGCGGGCGCCAGCGTGGTGGTAGTCACCGCCACGCACAATCATCCGCTGGAGACCCGGCATCCCGGGGTGGCGGGGTATGGACCGCTGAGGGCGACGCCTTCCGGGATGCTCGCGTTCTAAACCTGACCCGTCATCCCGCGCACAAGGCGCGGGATGACGGGTAGAGATTGCGAAATTACCCGACCGACGCCAGCCGGCTGAGCGCCGCTTCGAGCTTGGCCTTGGCGGCTTCGGCTTCGGCCAGGCGCTCGCGGTTCTCCTCGACGACCTCCTCCTTGGCGCGGGCCAGGAAGTCGGGGTTGCCGAGCTTCTTGTTGACCTTCTCGATCTCGCCGACGTGGCCAGCGATCTCCTTGGTCAGGCGCGCCTTCTCGGCGGCGAGATCGATGAACTCGGCGATGGCCAGGGCGCCGGTCGCCTCGCCCATCACGATCGGGACCGAGCCGGCCGGCGCGGCGTCCGCCTCGCGGGCGCTGTCGAGGCGCGCCAGGGTCAGCAGCAGGTCGCGGTGCCGCGCCAGACGGGCCTTGGTCTCCGCCCCAGCGCCGACGACGGTCAGCGCCGGCTTGGCCGACGGCGGTACGTTCATCTCGGCGCGGATCGAGCGGATCTCGCCGACGGTCTCGACCAGCCAGCCGATCTCGGCCTCGGCCTCGGCGTCGATCCAGTCGGCGGGCAGGTCCGGCCATTGGGCCGAGATCAGCATGCTGTCGCGGGCCGGGCCGACGAATTCGGCGGTCTTCTGCCACAGCTCCTCGGTGATGAACGGCATCACCGGGTGCAGCAGCTTCAGGATCACGTCCAGCGCCCAGGCGGCGGTGGCGCGGGTCTCGGCCTTGGCCGCCGCGTCGTCGCCGTTCAGGATCGGCTTGGCCAGCTCCAGGTACCAGTCGCAGAACACGTTCCAGACGAAGCGGTACAGGGCGCCGGCCGCCTCGTCGAACGACGGGGCTTCCAGGGCCTTGGTCACCTCGGCCACGGTCTTGACCGTCTCGCCGCGGATCCACTTGTTGATCGGCTGCTGGACGGTCGCGGGATCGAAGCCCTCGACGCGGACGCACTCGTTCATCTGGGCGAAGCGCGAGGCGTTCCACAGCTTGGTGCCGAAGTTGCGATAGCCCTCGATGCGCTGCTTGGAGAGCTTGATGTCGCGCGCCTGGCCCGACATCGCCGTCAGGGTGAAGCGCACCGCGTCGCAGCCCAGTTCGTCGATCAGGATCAGCGGATCCATCACGTTGCCCTTGGACTTGCTCATCTTGGCGCCCTTCTCGTCACGGACGAGGGCGTTGATGAAGACCTGCTTGAACGGCGCTTCGCCCATGAAGTGGATGCCCATCATCATCATCCGGGCGACCCAGAAGAAGATGATGTCGAAGCCCGTCACCAGGGTGCTGGTCGGGTAGAACTTGGCGAGATCCGCGGTCTTCTCGGGCCAGCCCAGGGTCGAGAACGGCCACAGGGCCGAGCTGAACCAGGTGTCGAGGACGTCCTCGTCGCGCCAGATCGGAATCGGCGCGTTCACGTCGTTGGTTTGACCAGCCGCAAGCCAAGCTCCCATACCCACGACACGATCTTCAACGACAATGACTTTTCGGCCGTAATGACGCTCCGCTGCGGCGATGGCGTCGTCCTCGGTCTCTTCAACGAAAATGCTGTTGGTGAAGGTATCGCTTGGGATTTCACCTTCGGCATTCGCCGGGGCGTCGGCCTTGACCGGACCGAACCAGGCCGGGATGCGGTGACCCCACCAGAGCTGGCGCGAGACGCACCAGGGCTCGATGTTGCGCAGCCATTCGAAGTAGGTCTTTTCCCAGTGCTTGGGCTCGAAGACTGTCTCGCCGCTCTCGACCGCCTTCAGGGCGGGCTGGGCCAGGGTCTTGGCGTCGACGTACCACTGGTCGGTCAGGAAGGGCTCGATGACCACGCCCGAACGGTCGCCGTGCGGGACCATGTGCTTGGTCTTCTCGATCTCCTTCAGCCAGCCCTCTTCCTCGGCGCGGGCGACGATGGCCTTGCGCGCGACGAAGCGGTCCATGCCGACGTACTCGGCCGGAACGTTCTCGTTCAGCTTGGCCTCGACCGTCAGGATGTTGATGGCCTCCAGGCCGGCGCGCTTGCCGACGCCGAAGTCGTTGAAGTCGTGGGCGGGCGTGATCTTGACCGCGCCCGAGCCCTTGGTCGGGTCGGCGTAGTCGTCGGCGACGATCGGGATGCGGCGGCCGACGATCGGCAGGGTCACGAACTTGCCGACCAGGCCCTTGTAGCGTTCGTCGTCGGGATGAACCGCGACGCCGGTGTCGCCCAGCATCGTCTCGGGACGGGTGGTCGCCACGACGATGTAGTCGCGGGTCTCGAACTCAGTCGGCTTGCCGTCCTCGTCGAAGGCGATCGGGTGCTGGTAGGTCACGCCGTCGGCCAACGGATAGGCGAAGTGCCAATAGGCGCCGTCGACCTCCTTCTGCTCGACCTCAAGGTCGGAGATGGCGGTCTGGAACTGCGGGTCCCAGTTGACCAGGCGCTTGTCGCGATAAAGCAGGTTCTGCTTGTACAGCTGGACGAACACCTTGCGGACAGCGGCCGACAGGCCCTCGTCCAGGGTGAAGCGCTCGCGGGACCAGTCGCAGCTGGCGCCCAGGCGGCGCAGCTGGTTGGTGATGGCCCCGCCGCTCTCGGCCTTCCATTCCCAGACCTTGGCGACGAAGGCGTCGCGGCCCATGTCGCGGCGGCCGACGTTGCCAGCGGCGGCCAGCTGGCGCTCGACGACCATCTGCGTGGCGATGCCGGCGTGGTCGGTGCCCGGCAGCCAAAGGGCGGCCTTGCCGCGCATCCGGTGGAAGCGGGTCAGCACGTCCTGCAGCGTGTTGTTCAGCGCGTGGCCGATGTGAAGGCTGCCCGTCACGTTCGGCGGCGGGATCACGATGACGAACGGCTCCGCGTTCGGATCCTCGTTCGGCTTGAAGGCCCCGGAGGCCTCCCAGGCGGCGTACAGGCGGGGTTCGACGGATTTGGGATCGAAGGTCTTTTCGAGCATGGCGGTGGGGATATGCCATCTGCGGCCCGCGCGGGGAACCTGCGGGCCTGGATTTGTGGGGAATTCGCAACGAAAAAGGCGGCCGCCGCGGCGACCGCCTCGATTTCTCGCGAGAGACGAAGCGCCTTAGCGACCGCGAGCGATGCGCTGTACCTCTTCCTCGACCTTGGTTTCGACGATGCGCGGCAGGTTCTGGTCCAGCCACTCCTTGAGCAGCGGGCGCAAAAGTTCGCGCACCACGTCCTCCAGGGTGCGGCCGTCCTTGGGCATCAGCAGGGCCGAGCTCAAGCTGCCGAACGCCGAGGCGGCGGCGGAGGCGGCGGTGTCGCCGACCAGCTTGTCGGCCACGTCGTCGCGATCGAAGGTCGGGGCGGCGGGCGGCGGGGCCGGCTCGGGCTCCGGCGGCGGCGGCGAATAGACGTCGATATCGCCGACCGTCTCGAGCGGCGGCTCGGCGTCGAACTCAGCCTCGGGCTCGATCGGATCGGTCAGCTCAAGAACGTCTTCGCCATCGCCGCCAGCGAAATCCATCGCCGGTTCCAGCTCAGGCTCCGGCTCGGCTTCAGCGGCGGGGGCCTCCTCGGCCGCAGGCTCCGCCGGCGCGTCATCTTCGGAGATGATGCGTCGGATGGAGGCGAGGATTTCCTCCATCGTAGGTTCTTGAGAGCTCTGATCGGACATGTGCGGGGGCCGTCGTAAGAAATACGAATCTGTACGCGCGTTGCGGCGCGTTAAACCGCGATGGTGCAGACTTGAGCAAGTTAAGCAAGCTTAAGGATAAGCTGTGGGCGCAAACGACGCGGGCCAGCCGTGTCTACTTCGCCCCACTTTGAGCTTTTGCCGACGGCGCGCCCACCTTGTCGATGGCTTGCACCACCGGCTCCCACGGAACCCAGCCGACGCTGTGCGTCACGCGGTTGTAGGAGGTCTTCGGATCATAAGCCGTCGTGCTCGCCGACAGCTTGTTGACGCCCAGTTGACCCATGGCCTGCAGCACCACGGCGCTGGCGACATATTCGTCGCGACGCGCGCCGACCAGGGCCAGCTCGGCGTTCGAGAGTTCCAGCTGGGCGTTCAGGACGTCCAGCGTCGTGCGCAGACCGACCTGCTGCTCCTGGCGCACGCCTTCGAAGGCGATCCGCGTGGCGCGAACCTGCTCCTCGTTCGAGACCAGGTTGGCGCGCGAGGCCAGAAGGTTGCTCCAGGCGTTGGAGACCTGCTGGATCGCGGTGCGCTTGGCGCTCTCGGTGGCGCTGCGGGCGGCGTTCTCGCGCTCGGTGGCGGCGCGCACCTGCGAGGTCGTCAGGCCGCCGGTGAAGATCGGGATCGAGGCGGTGATCGCGCCCGAGACGGTGCGGTCATAGTCGTCGAACTGGCTGCCGACGCCCGAACGCTTGTCGGCGGCGTAACCCAGCGAGGCGCGGGCCGAGACAGTCGGACGATAGCCGGCCTTGGCCACGGCCACGCGGGCGGCGGCGGCCTCTTCGCTGTAGCGGGCCGAGGTCACGCCCGGATTGGCGGTCTGGGCGGCCTCGAAGGCCTGGTCGACCGAGCCGGGCAGCAGGGTCGCGAGGCTCGGCTCGGGCGCCAGTTCGCCCGGCGTCTGGCCGACCACGGCGGCATAGGCCGCGCGGCTGACTTCCAGCTGGGCCTGGGCCGAGGACAGGCCGGCCTTGGCGGCGGCGAGACGCGCCTGCGACTGGGCGACGTCGGTGCGGGTGATCTCGCCGACGTCGAAGCGGGCGTTGGATTCGTCGAGCTGGCGCTGCAGGACCGCGACGTTCTCCTTGGCGATGCGCAGCCGCTCCTGGTCGCGACGGACGTCGACATAGGCCTGGACGACATTGACCAGCACGTTCTGCTCAACGGCGCGCAGGCTCTCGCGCGAGGCCAGGACGTCAGCCTCGGCGGCGCTCAGATTGGCGCTGGCGCGACCGCCGGTATAGAGCGGCTGGCTGATCGACAGCGTGGCGGTGCTGCCCGAGACCTTCACATCGGCGCCGGTGTGCGGCGAGGTGTTCGAGCCGGTGACGTCCAGCTCGCCGCCGATCGTCGGACGGAAGCCGGTCTTGGCCTGGACCACGCCCTCGTCGGTGATGCGCGTGCTCGCCCGCTGCTGCTGCAGGGTCGGGTTGGTCTGGTAGGCCAGAGCGATCGCGTCGGCCAGGGTTTCGGCGTGAGCGGCGGAAAACACGCCCGCCATCAGGCCGGCGCTGCAAGCGGCGGCCAGCAATCCGGCCCGTCGACGGTTCGACATCTAGGTTCTATCCCCAATCACGCGAAGCTCGCGTACCACACTATGAGGCGTGTAAGTCGGACCGCCAGCCGTCGCCAGTTAAGCTTTTTTCACGCAGACGCCGCGACGCCCCGCCCACGCGAAAGCTTAGAAGCTGAAGCCGACCTCGACCTCGAACCCCGCCAGGATCGGCGGCGAGGCGTCGAAGGCCTGACGACGGCCCACGCCGTCCTCGGCGCGCAGATAGATCACGGCGCGACCGACCGGGCCGGTGCGCTCGATGACGCCGAGGCGACCGCCGACGGCCAGGGCGTCCTGCCAGCTCTTCGGCGCGACGGCGACGGCGCCTTCGCAGATGATAACGTCGTAGTCGGCGCCAGGCACGGCCTTCAGGTCGTCGCCTTCGAGGCGCGTGACCGCCAGACCCATGTTTTCCAGCACGGCGGCGGCGTAAGGGGCGGCGATCGCCAGCGCCTTCTCGCCTTCGCGCGGCTTCAGGTTCTGCAGCAGCTTGCCCACTTCGCGCGGACGCAGCAGCCAGCGGCCCGGCGCGTATTCGATGTCGGCGTCGGCATAGGCCAGATAGGCCTTCGCGGCGGGGACCACCGTCTCGCGCTGCGTCACCCGCAGGGCGTCCTGCAGCGGCAGGTCGGTGACGTCGGCGGTGCGAATCTGGCTCTCGACCATGTTCAGCCGCGCGGCGGCGAAGTCGGTGCTCATGGAATCCCTCGAAGGACTGGACTTTCGAGCAGGCTTATAGGTCCGGCGATCGTCCGAACGCAATGCGATCACGCGGCGCAGGCGGCGTAAAGCGCCGCTCACGGGAGCCTTAAAAGCGACAACAAAGCCCGTTGAGATCAGATCAAGAGCAAAACCTGGGCGTTTGGGACGCCTGATCGCCATTTGTCACGAAAGCTAGATTGATCCGCGACCGCTTATGGTAAAGATAAAATCACCAATGTTGCTCGCCCGGGGGGGAAGCCCGAACGTCTCGGCTTCGTGAGGTTGTTTCCATGCTTAGAGCGGATATCGTGATCGTCGGTGCGATCGTCGCGCTTGTGGTGATTTATTTCCTGCCGCGCATTCATACGGCGACGGCAAAGGCCTACGGCCGCTGGCGCCGACGCCGGCGCGATCTGCGCCTTGAGCGTGAACGGCGCGAGCGCGAGGAACGCTTGGCGCGTCTGTCGCAGCAAACCTCGGCGCAGTAAGGCGTCAAAAAGGCGATCGCGGAACCAAACGCGAGCGACGGAACTCCTGGGATGCGGCGCTGCGCCGCTCCAGTTCCTCGCTCAAGGTCCGCCGCATGAAGATCGCCCAGATCACGCCCCTCCATGAGGCTGTTCCGCCGCGCCTGTACGGCGGCACCGAGCGCGTCGTCGCGCACCTGACGGACGCCCTCGTCGATCTCGGTCACGACGTCACGCTGTTCGCCAGCGCCGAGGCCCAAACGAAAGCCAAGCTTGTCGCGGTGCGCGATCAGGCGATCCGGCTGGACCCCGCGCCGCTGAAGTCGGATCTGGCGGCGCACATGGCGCAGCTCGCCGAAGTCCGCGCGCAGGCGAACGACTTCGACGTCATCCACTTCCACACCGACATGATCCACTTCCCGTTCTTCGCGGACCGGGCCCAAAACACCTTGACCACGCTGCACGGTCGCCTGGACCTGAAGGACCTGTCCGCGGTGTATAAGCGCTGGCCGCAGTTCCCGCTGGTCTCGATCAGCGACGACCAGCGCCGCCCCCTGTCTTTCGCCAACTGGGCCGGCACGGTCCACCACGGCATGAACGCCGACATCTACCGCCTCTCCGAGAAGAGCGACGGCTATCTGGCGTTCCTGGGCCGCATCTCGCCGGAGAAGCGGCCGGATCGCGCGATCATGCTGGCCAAGCGCCTGGGCAAGCGCCTGAAGATCGCCGCCAAGGTCGACAGCGCCGACCGCGCCTATTTCGAGGACAAGATCGCCCCGATGATCCTGGGCGAGCCGCTGATCGAATTCGTCGGCGAGATCGGCGACAGCGAGAAGTCCGCCTTCCTCGGCGGCGCCGACGCCCTGCTCTTCCCGATCGACTGGCCCGAGCCCTTCGGCCTGGTGATGATCGAGGCCATGGCCTGCGGCA
>NZ_LSJA01000327.1 GCF_001556515.1 Caulobacter sp. CCH9-E1
GCTGGAGCTGGGCGTCGGCGGCGGCCTGAATCTCGCCTTCTACGATCCGGCGCGCCGCAGGCGCAGCACAGCAGCTTCGGCAGGATGTAGCGCTCGTACCAGGACGCCATGACGGTGGTCCTCCCCGCGCCCAGCAGAGCGTCGTCAAGCGCGCGGGGTCAAGCCGCGCTCCTGACAGAACCGGCGGCGGTGAGGTTTATTCGGAAACGACCAGCGCGCCGGAAACGCCGCCATGCCCAAGACCCTCAAGCCGCCCGCCGCGCGCCCGCCGCCAGGCGCCCGGCGGCATGCCGACAGCGCGCCGGAAGGCGTTGGTGAAGTGGGCCTGATCGGCGAAGCCGCACTCGAGGGCGATCTCGCTGAGGCCGGCTTGGCTCTCCAGCAACAAGGTCTTGGCGCGTCGGATGCGTTGCAGGCCGATCCAGGCGCGGGGGCTCTCGCCGAACCGCGCCTTGAAGTTCCGCGAGAACCGCCCCGCGCTCAGGCGCAGTTCCCGCGCCAGCTCCTGAACGGTGATGGACGAGCCGATCCGCGCCGCGACGTGCCCCTCGATGCGCTTGACCTGCCAGGCGGCCAGGCCAGGGCGAACGTCCCGCCGCGTCCGCGTGGCGATCGCGCGCTCCAGCGATCCGACCACCACCTGGACCTCGCGGGTCTCAAGGCCGAGGTCCTCCGCCAGGGCCGTTTCCATAGCGTCGAACAGGGTCTGGATGCGGCTGGATAGGGCGGGGCCCCCCAGGCTTCCGGATGCGGATAGGTCTTGCAACATGCGTCGGCTCCCTTGCCTGGATGAAAGAGACCCTCAGGCTAGGGAAGGGCGCGCGCGGCGGCTTTGCCCGGTCTTGCGCTTGACTGTGCCGGATTTGCTCAAATCGGCGCGCGGTCCTTGCTTTCGGCGCGGATAATTTGCTTCGCCCTCGCCGTGGGATGTTAATCAACTCGAGCAGCGGCTGGACGCAAGGCGCGGAGAGCGACGATGCGTGACGAGATGGTGGCGTTCACGGGACATGGCGAGTGGAAGTTCCCCGACGCGGGCCTGCTGGCGTCTTCGGTCGGGCGCGGCTGGTCGGGCATCGCGGCCGAGATGCGTAACCATCCCGCCGGAGAGATTCCGGACATCGTGTCCGAGCATCTGGAGATCACCCTGGCCCTGGCGGGGGACGGCTCGGTCACGGTCAGTCGGCGTGGCGATGGCGAACGCCAGGAGGCGCGCGTGACGACGGGCGCGCTCTGGCTCTGTCCGCCCTCCGTGCGTGAAGACTCGATCCGGATCAGCGGCGACCTTTCGCGGATCCTGCATATCTACCTGCCCGCCGACCGCTTCGGCGAGGTTGGCGGGCGCTTGGCTAGCCGGCGGGTGGCGGCCAGCTCGGTCCGTTACGCCTCTGGCGTCGACGACCAGGTCCTGCTGGGACTGGGCATGGCCCTGTCGGCCGAGCTGGCGGAGGAGACCTCGGGCGGCAGGCTGCTGACCGACTGTCTGTCCCTGGCCTTGACCGCGCGCCTGGCCAGCGTCCACGCGGGCGATGTGTCCGCGTTTGTCGAGGCCGCGCCGGGCGGGCTTGAGCCGCGTCGTCTGAGACGGGTGCTGGATTTCATCGAGGACAACCTCGAGACCGCGCTCGGGATCGAGGAGCTCGCGGCGATCGCCTGCCTCAGCTCTTTCCACTTCGCCCGGGCGTTCAAGGCGGCGATGGGCGTGCCGCCGCATCGCTACGTCGCCAGTCGCCGGATGAGCCGCGCCAAGTCCCTGCTGGCCGCCGGCGCGGTCCCGGTGGCCGAGATCGCCTATCGCTGCGGCTTCTCGTCGGTGTCCAGCTTTGGACGAGCCTTCAAGCGCGCCAGCGGCGTCAGCCCGGCGGCCTACGCGGCGCTGAACTAGCCCCGCCCCTCCAGCGCCGCCAGCACCGTCGGCTGCAGCCGAGCGAGCTCGGCCAGGCGCTCGATCAGGGCCTCCTTGCTGTCCACGGCCAGGCCGTCGCGCAGGCGGGCCATGCGGTCGCGGACCTTGCCGAGATCGGCGGCGTTGGCGGCGGCGACCACGGCCGCTTGATGCTTGCAAGCGCCGAACTTCTCGAAGCCGGGGCAGGTGCAGGTTCCCTGGCCCGCCGGCGCCCACAGCTGCACGACATAGAGGTCGCCGACGCTGCCGGTGACGTGGGCGGTGACCTTCTCGTCCTCGATCGCGACGAGATCGACATCGCCCTTTTCGGCCATGGCCACGCCGGTGTCGAACCAACGCTCGTCCATGCGCTCGCGCCAGGTGTCGGTGTCGAAGATTTGACCGGAGTTGGGGCTCATGCCTCATCCTCGATGCGGTGGATGTCGTCGTCCGACAGGCCGAAGTGGTGGCCGATCTCGTGAACCAGGACGTGGGTGATCAGCTCGCCGAGACTGACATCGCCACGCTCCGCCCATTCGTCGAGGATCGGCCGACGGTACAGGAACACGCGCGACGGCTGGGTCGCGAAATCGAGCACAGACCGCTGCGACAGGTCGACGCCTTGGTAGAGGCCGGTCAGCTCGAACGGGTCCGGTATGCCCAGGGCGTCGAGGACCTCCTCGTCGGGAAAGTCGTCGACCCGGATCACGACGTCGCCGACCAATTGGCGGAAACCGTCGGGCAGAGCGTCGAAGGCCGCCTTGCCGAGGGCGGCGAAGTCGTCCAGCGACGGAGCGAGGCGATCGGACCAGGTCATGGTCTTCCACATAGAGCGATTGGCGGACGGCGCCAGCGCCCGTTTCGGGTAAATCGCGACGGCGCGTCACGGCGGCCTTGATCGCGCTCTGGTCATGGCCCGACTAATCTGGGATTCTGATTCGAAGACCCGCTGGGGCAGCGACCCGTTTTGATGACTTCGTATGACCTGATCCTCGCGGCGGCGGCCGGGGCGGTTTGCCTCGCGCTTTGCGTCGCCCTGTGGGCGTTCGGCCAGCGGCGAGGCTTCGAGGCGCGGATCGCGGCGCTGAAGGCGCGTCTGGCCCTGCAGGGCGGCGACGCCGAGGCGCCCGCCTGGGTCGAGGCGTTCGATTCCGCCGTCATCGCCGTCGAGGGCGGCCGGGCCAGCTTGATGGCGGGCGCCGAGGGCTTAAGCGCCTGCGCCCAGGTGCTGGGCGTTCCCGCCGACGTCCAGGCGGTGGTCGCCGCGCTGGGCGGCGCCGATCCCGACCACGCCCACAAGCTTTCGGCCCTGTTCGAGCGCGGCCAGCCTTGCGCCTTCGACGCGCGCGGACGCGGCGGCTGGGTGTCGGTCGAGGGGCGGGCCGCCGGGGCCATGGCCTGGCTGCGCCTGGCGCCGGTCAGCGGCCACGACGCGGGCCTGCCGTCCGCCGCGCGCTTCGCCGCCTTCGTCGACAGCGTGGTCGAGCCCGCCTGGATCGCCGGCGCCGACGGTCAGGCCGTCTGGGGCAACACCGCCTTCGTCCGCGCCGTCGGCGCCAGCGCCGCCTCGGCCCCGGCCCTGCTGGGCAAGAGCTTCGACCGCGCCGTCGACGCCATGGTCGTCGAGGCCGCCGCCAAGGGCGAGCGCAAGGAAGCGATCCGCTGGGTCAATCTGGAGGGCCGCCGCCGCGCGTTCCGCCTGTCCGCCCAGCCGCTGGAAGGCGGCGGGGTGGGCGTCTTCTGCGCCGACGTCACCGAGATCGAGGACGTCCGCGACGCCTTCAAGAAGCACGTCGAGGCCCACGACGAGACCCTGAACCACATCGCCGAGGCCGTGGCGATCTTCAGCGCCACCCGGCGCCTGTCGTTCCACAACACCGCCTTCGCCGAGCTATGGGGCCTGGAGCCGGCCTGGCTGGCCGATCGCCCGACGCATGGCGAGATCCTCGACCGCCTGCGCCAGCGCCGCCGCCTGCCCGAGACGATCGACTACGCCGGGTGGAAGGCGGCCGAGCTGGCCCGCTACGAGAGCCTGGGTCCCCAGGCCGACGACCTCTGGCACCTGCCCGACGGCCGCACCCTGAAGGTCGTGCGTCAGCCGCACCCGCTGGGCGGCATGCTGCTGATCTATTCCGACATCACCGGCGAGCTGCGGCTGAAGGCTCAGTACAACGCCCTGATCCAGGTGCAGCAGGCCACGCTGGACAAGCTGAACGACGCCGTGGCCGTGTTCGGCTCGGACGGCCGCCTACGCCTGCACAACGAAGCCTTCGAGACCTTCTGGAACGTTACCCCGCACGCCCTGGAGGCGGCCGGCGACTTCGAGGGCGTAGTCGAGCTGTGCGTGCCGCGCCTGCACGACCTGGCCTTCTGGCGCGAGCTGAAGGGCCGGGTGGCCGATCCCGATCCGCAGATGCGCGCCCCGACCTCGGGCGAGGTGCGCACCTCGGACGACCGCATCGTCGTCTACCAGAGCCGGCCTCTGCCGGACGGCGCGACCCTGATCGCCTTCGCCGACGTCACCGACACCCGCGAGCTGCAGAGCGCCCTGGCGGACCGCTCGGCGGCTCTGGATGAGGCCGAGCGGCTGAAGCGCGACTTCGTCGGCAACGTCTCCTACGAGCTGCGCACCCCGCTGACGACGATCATCGGCTATTCCGAGCTGCTGGAGCGGGCCGATGGTCTCTCCGAGCGCGGCCGCAACCACGTGGCCGCAGTCCGCGCCGCCGCCACTCAGCTGGCCCGCTCGATCGACGACGTGCTGGACATGGCCCAGATCGACGCCGGCGAGATGGCGCTGGAGATCCAGGATATCCGCGTCTCGGATCTCCTGATGAACGCCCAGGAGCGCGCTCTGAAGGACGCCCAACTGGGCGCGGTCACTCTTGCGGTCGAGTGCGAGGAGGACGTCGGCCTGATCCGCGGCGACGCCAAGCGCCTGGCCCAGACCCTCGATCATCTGGTCGAGAACGCCCTGCGCCAGACTCCGCCGGGCGGCCGCGTGACCCTGTCGGCCCGTCGGGCCCTGGGCGAGGTGCGGCTGGACGTCTCCGACACCGGCCGCGGCGTGCCCTTCCACGTGCAGGCCCACATCTTCGACCGCTTCGTCGGCCGCGATCGCGGCGGCCCGGGCCTGGGCCTGGCGCTGGTCAAGGCGCTGGTCGAGCTGCACGGCGGCTGGGTGGCGCTGGAGAGCGAGCCCGGCAATGGCTCGACCTTCACCTGCCACCTGCCCGAGAACCAGCCGCCAGGCGCGGGCCAGCCGGAGCTTGGGTTCTAGCTCCGCTATCGCATAAGGATATCTTTATGCGTTAATTGCTCGGAAGGGCTCACCGGGATATAAGGGCGGCAAGATCCCATCCCGCAGGAGCCGCACGTGGCCGACTACATCGTCAAGGACATCTCGCTCGCCGATTACGGGCGCAAGGAAATCGCCATCGCCGAGACCGAGATGCCGGGCCTGATGGCCACGCGCGCCGAGTACGGTCCCCAGCAGATCCTGAAGGGCGCCCGCATCGCCGGCAGCCTGCACATGACGATCCAGACCGCCGTGCTGATCGAGACGCTGGTGGCCCTGGGCGCGGAAGTCCGCTGGGCCTCGTGCAACATCTTCTCGACCCAGGACCACGCCGCGGCCGCCATCGCCGCCGCCGGCATCCCGGTGTTCGCCTTCAAAGGCGAGAACCTGGTCGAGTACTGGGAATACGCCCACAAGATCTTCGAGTGGGGCGACGGCGGCTATCCGAACCTGATCCTGGACGACGGCGGCGACGCCACCCTGCTCTGCGTGCTGGGCCCGAAGGCCGAGAAGGATCCCTCGATCCTCGACAACCCGCAGAACGAAGAGGAAGAAGCCCTCTACGCCGTGATGAAGAAGTACCTGGCCGAGAAGCCGGGCTTCTATTCGGCGATCCGCTCGGCTATCGGCGGCGTGTCGGAAGAGACCACCACGGGCGTCCACCGCCTGTACCACATGGCCCAGAAGGGCGAGCTGCCGTTCCCGGCCATCAACGTCAACGACAGCGTCACCAAGAGCAAGTTCGATAACCTGTACGGCTGCCGTGAGAGCCTGGTCGACGCGATCCGTCGCGGCACCGACGTCATGCTGTCGGGCAAGGTCGCGGTGGTCTGCGGCTATGGCGACGTCGGCAAGGGCTCGGCCGCCTCGCTGCGCCAAGGCGGCGCTCGCGTGATCGTCACCGAGATCGACCCGATCTGCGCCCTGCAGGCGGCGATGGAAGGCTATGAGGTCCAGACCCTGGCCGACGTCGCCGACAAGGCCGACATCTTCGTGACGGCGACCGGCAACAAGGACGTCATCACGCTGGACGACATGCGGAAGATGAAAAACAACGCCATCGTCTGCAACATCGGCCACTTCGACTCGGAAATTCAGATCGCGGCCCTGCGCAACTACAAGTGGGACGAGATCAAGCCGCAGGTCCACCACGTGGAATTCCCGGACGGCAAGAAGCTGATCGTGCTGTCGGAAGGCCGCCTGGTGAACCTGGGCAACGCCACCGGCCACCCCAGCTTCGTGATGTCGGCCAGCTTCACCAACCAGACCCTGGCCCAGATCGAGCTCTGGACCAACAAGGACAAGTACCAGAACCAAGTCTACACCCTGCCCAAGCACCTCGACGAGAAGGTCGCCTTCCTGCACCTGGAAAAGCTGGGCGCGAAGCTGACCACGCTGCGCAAGGACCAGGCCGACTATATCGGCGTGCCGGAAGCGGGGCCCTTCAAGCCGGACCACTACCGCTACTAAGCCCGGCGCGTTCCTGGCTTTCTGGAGGGCTCGCCGCGCGAGAGCCTGTCCGGTTTAGATGGAACCATCTAAACCGGATAAACAGGCTCTCATTCATACACTTAGAGCGCGTTCGAGCGGTTTAACCGCTCACACTTAAACCTAACGCGCTCTCGCGGCGGGCCCTTCTGCTTTCGACGCCTGTTCAAGCTTGGAAGGCTCGGCTAATCGCTAGGTCATGCCGCTCGCCTTGATCCTCTCCAGCCACGTCGCCGGCAGCCAGGTCGGCGCGACCGCCCAGGCCGCGGCGCTGGCGCCGTTCGCGATCGACGCCATGGTCGTCCCCACGGTGCTGTTCGGTCGCCATCCCGGATGGGGCGCGCCCGGCGGCGCGGCGACGCCGATCCAGATCTTCGAAGGCATGCTGCAAGGGATCGCGGCCAACGGCCTGTTCGGCCTGACCGATCTCGTCATCACCGGCTATTTCGCCAGTCCGGCCCAGGTCGAGGCCGCCGCGCGCGCCATCGACGCCGTCCGCGCCGCGCCGCGCGACGGGGCCTTCGCCCCGGGGCCGACGATCATTGTCGACCCGACCGTGGGTGACGAGGGCAAGGGCCTCTATGTCCCCGCCGAGACCGCCGAGGCGATCCGCGCGTTGCTGGTTCCCCGCGCCGACCTCGTGGCCTGCAACGCCTGGGAGCTTGGGTGGCTGACGGGCGAGGAAGCCCGCGAACCGGCCGCCGCCCTGAGCGCCGCGCGGCGACTGGGCAAGCCGGTGCTGGTCTCGTCGGTCCGTCGCGGCGACGAGATCGGCGCGGTCCTGGCGACCGCCGACGAGGCTTGGCTGGCCCTGCACGCCCAGATCGATACGGCGCCGAACGGAACCGGCGACCTGCTGACCGCGCTCTATGCGGCGGCGGTGGTCGAGGGCCAGACGCTGTCCCACGGCCTGGCCCGCGCGGTCGGCGGCGTGGCCGAGACCGTCGCCGCCGCCAAGCTATGGAACGCGCCCGAGCTGCCGATCGTGGCCATGGGCGCGCGCCTGAAGCAAACCTCTCCCTCTGTCCGCATCGAACGGTTGGCTTAAGACATGACCGAGATCACCGGCCTCTGCCCTGACCGCTTCGCGCGCGTCCGCGACACCTTCGAGGCCAACTTCCAGGACAATGGCGAGCTGGGCGCGCGCTTTTCGTTCGCGATTGACGGCGAGATCGTCGTCGACCTGATGGGCGGGTTCGCCGACCGCAAGCGCGAGGTCGCCTTCGGCCCCGACACCCTGACGGCTTTGTTCTCGACCACCAAGGCCGTGGCGGCGTTGATGGTCGCGCGCCTCGTGGATGAGGGTCGCCTAGCCTACGACCAGCGCGTCGCCGACGTCTGGCCGGAGTTCGCCCAGGCCGGCAAGCAGGACGTCACGGTCGAGCAGGCCCTGTCGCACCAGGCGGGTCTGTCGGGCTTCCCGGACGAGACAGACCCCGCCATCTGGTTCGACTGGGACGCGACCTGCGCCAAGCTGGCGGCCATGGCCCCGCTGTTCCCGATCGGCTCGGCCAGCGGCTATCACCCGGTGACCTACGGCTACCTGGCCGGCGAGATCTTCCGCCGCGTCGACGGCCGCACGATGGGGGCCGCGCTGCGCGAGGACATCTGCCAGCCGCTGGGCCTCGACCTCTGGATCGGCCTGCCCGACAGCGAGCACGACCGCGTCGCCGACCTGATGCGTCCGACGGCCATGCCGCAATTCGGCGAGATCAACGCCGCCGTGACCGCCGCCTTCTTCAAGCCCTGGTCCTCGCCGGGCGGCAAGGGCGCGGCCGAGTGGCGGCGGGTCGAGATCCCCTCGGCCAACGGCCACGCCACCGCGCCGGCCCTGGCGCGGCTGATGGGGGCCCTCGCCAGCGGCGGGACCTTGGACGGCCGCTCGCTGATCACGCCCGCCGGGATCAAGGCCGCCATCGCCGAGCGCATCCGCGGCCGGGACCTCGTCCTGCCCTACGACATCAGCTGGGGCGCGGGCTTCATGCGCAACGAGCCGAACTTCTTCTATGGCCCGACGGCCGAGGCGTTCGGACACTCGGGGTGGGGCGGCTCGTGCGCCTTCGCCGATCCGACGCGCGGCGTGTCGGGGGCCTATGTGATGAACAAGCAGGGCGCCGCGCTGATCGGCGATCCCCGCGCCGTGCGCCTGATCGATGCGGCCTACGCCTGCCTTTAGCGTGTCGTTGAGGCTTTGAGCCTAGGCGGGGTCTCGAAGGAGAGACCCATGGTCCGCACCGCCCTGATCGTCCTGGCTGTCCTGGCGCTGGCCGGCGCCGCGCGCGCGCAGGAGCGCGACTTCTGCGCCGATCGGCCGGGAAAGGGCTCGCCCCCCTGCGTGCTCGACAAGGGCCGGTTCCAGGTCGAGGTCAGCGCGGCGGACGCGCTCTTTAGCCGAGGCGGCGGCGTTTCGGTGGATGACGTATCCTATGGCGCGCTGGAGCTACGGTTGGGGCTCACGGATGTCGTCGAAGGCCAGCTGACTTGGACGCCTCGCCAGTGGGTTAGGACCAAGGATCAGGGCGCGACCTCCAGGGTCTCGGGTTCAGGCGATCTTGGTTTGGCGTTGCGCTGGTCGCTCAAGAATCCCGATGGGGAGGGTCTGTCGGTCGCCCTTCAGCCGTTTGTCACAGCGCCCACGGGCGCGAACGGGATCAGCGCCGAGGTCTGGCAAGGCGGGGTGATCGCGCCAATCTCCGTACCGATTTCCGAGGTCTGGTCGCTGAGCCTCGCGCCCGAGATTGACGCTCGAGCCAACGCTTCGGGCTCGGGCCGCCACGCCGCCTACGCCCTGGCCGGCGGGGTTGGGCGCGCGGTGGGGCCGGTGAACCTCGGCGCCGAGCTCTGGGTCGATGTCGATGACGATCCGAGCGGCCGGGTGACCAAGGCCAGCTTCGACCTGACCGCCGCCTGGACGCCCGCGGCGCTGAAGGACGTCCAGCTGGACGCGGGAGCCTACCTAGGCCTGAACCGGAAGACGCCCGACCTTGAGCTTGTGGTCGGGATCGCCCACCGCTTCTAGGCGGCCGCCAGCACCCGGGTCTTCTTCCAAGCCCCATAGGCGAAGGTCGCCACGCCCAGCCAGATGAACACGAACGACAGCGCGCGAAGGGCGGTGAACGGCTCTCCGAGGGCGACGCCGATCGCGAACTGCAGCGTCGGGGCGATGAACTGCAGGAAGCCCACCGCCGACAGGGGCAGACGGCGCGCCGACCAGGCGAACAGGGCCAGCGGAACGACCGTGGCGGGGCCCGCCAGGGCCAGCAGGGCGGTGACGCCGGCGCCGGTCCCGAAGTGACCTTGGCCGCTGGCCTGCAGCGACAGCACATACAGCAGGCCGGGCAGGGCCAGATAGGCGCATTCGATGAAGAGACCCGTCTGGGCGTCGGCCTTCACCTGCTTGCGCAGGATCGCATAGACGCAGAAGGTCAGGGCCAGGCCCAGCGAGACGATCGGCAGGTGACCGAGCGCGATCGTCTGGATCGCCACGCCGACGGCGGCGAAACCGATCGCGACCTTGCCCTCGGTCGTCATGCGCTCGCGGAACAGCAGGGCGCCGGCGGCCATGTTCATCAGCGGGTTGATGTAATAGCCGAGGCTGGCCTCGATCACGTGGCCGGCGTTGACCGCGAAGACGTAGATCGTCCAGTTGCCGAAGATCGCCAGGGTCGACAGGGCCAGCACGCCCAGGGTCTTGGGCTGGCGCAGCACCCGCGCGACCTGACCGCCCTGCTTGGCCAGCAGCACCAGACCGCCGGCCCACAGGACCGACCACAGCGTCCGGTGGGCGATCATCTCCCAGGAGCCGACGCCAAGGTTGGCGAGCAGGTGGAAATAGAGGGGCAGGAAGCCCCACAGCGAATAGCAGGCGACGCCGGCGAGATAGGCCGAGCGGCTTTCGTTTCGCGTACTGGGTGGCATGGTCCGAACCTTTCGGGAGGCTTCTGTCAGATGGGAAGCCCGTCGTCCGCCGACATCTTGCGGTGGTTCGGGAAAATCTGGGATCCGGCCCAGGAAATCCGGATCAAAAAACCCACCCGACCTTCCCGGCGAATGCCGGGATCCAGATCTCAGGACGAAGGGGGCGTGGGAAGGGCGCTGAATCCGTAGAGGCGATTCAGCGCTCTTCCATCTGGGCCCCGGCATTCGCCGGGGAGATCGGTATCAATAGACCTTAAGCTGGCGTCTTCTGCTTGATCAGGCCCTTGTCATGCAGAAGCTGGGCGATCTGCACCGCGTTCAGCGCCGCGCCCTTGCGCAGGTTGTCCGAGACGCACCAGAAGACCAGGCCGTTCTCGACGGTCGGGTCCTTGCGGATGCGCGACACATAGACCGGGAACTCGCCCTGGGCTTCCTTGGGCGTGATGTAGCCGCCGTCCTCGCGCTTATCGACCACGACGACGCCGTCGGCGTCGCGCAGAATCTCGCGGGCCTCGTCCTCGTCCAGCGGGCTCTCGAACTCGACGTTCACGGCTTCGGAGTGGCCGACCATGACCGGCACGCGCACGCAGGTGGCGACCAGCTGGATGTTCGGATCCAGGATCTTCTGGGTCTCGGCGGTCATCTTCCACTCTTCCTTGGTGAAGCCGTCGTCCAGGAAGACGTCGATGTGGGGGATGACGTTGAAGGCGATCTGCTTGGTGAACTTCTTCGGCGGCGGGGCGCCCAGGACGTAGACGCCCTTGGTCTGGTCCCACAGCTCATCCATGCCTTCCTTGCCCGCGCCCGAGACCGACTGGTAGGTCGAGACCACCACCCGCTTGATCTTGGCTTCGTCGTGCAGGGGCTTCAGGGCCACGACCAGCTGCGCCGTCGAGCAGTTGGGGTTGGCGATGATGTTCTTGGGGATGGAGTTGACCGCCTCGGGGTTCACTTCCGGCACGACCAGCGGCACGTCCGGGTCCATCCGGAAGTGGCTGGAATTGTCGATGACGATCGGGCCGGCCGCGCCGATCTTCTCGCCCCAGGCCTTGGAGATCGCGCCGCCGGCGCTCATCAGCACGATGTCGACCGTCGAGAAGTCGAACTGCTCCAGGTCCTCGCACTTGAGGATCTGGTTGCCGAACGAGACCTCGACGCCGATGGATTTGCGGCTGGCGATGGCGTGCATCTTGTCCACGGGGAATTTCACTTCCTCGAGGATGTTGAACATCTCGCGGCCCACATTGCCCGTCGCGCCGACCACGGCGACCCGGTAACCCATCGCGCTCTCCTGAAAACTCTGGTCCGCGACAGATCGCGGAGCGGCGTTCCGTTACGCCTCATGCCCCCTTTTCGCAAGGCGAGGAAAGCTGGCCCGGCGATCAGCCGGGCTGCCCGAGGCTCAGGGCTGACCGCCCTGCGCGGGCTTGGCCGACTCGGCGGGCATGTCGTCGGTGAAGCTGAATTGGAACGGCACCGTGACCTTCAGGCCGTCCAGAGTGTCGCCTTCCTTGGTCCACGGGTTCATGCGCATCGCCGACGCCGCCTTGACGGCGGCCGCGCCGAAGTCGAAGCCCGCCGGGTTCTCGCGCGCGGCCTCGCAGTTGGCCAGCCGTCCCTCGGCGGTGACGACGCAGGTCGCCGCGCCCTGGCCGGACATCACCTTGGCCTTGATCGCGGCCTCCGGATAGATCGCCGCCATGCCCTCGGCGGTGAGCATCGCGGTCCAGTGCGGCTTGGTCAGCCTGCGATTGTCGGGCTGGGCCGGATCGCGGAAGCGGAACGGCACATCGACCTTGTAGTCGCGCAGCTTCTTGTCGGTGGGATCGACATTGACCTGGAAAAGCTTCGATAGGTCCTGGGCGGCGCGCCCGAAGCCCTTGCCGCGCGGCTCTTCGGAGATGACGTTGCAGGACCGCAGCTGGCCTGTCCTGACCAGGACGCAGCGCAGGGCGACCTGGGCGTGCGATGCGCCCGCCGCGCTCTTGGGCCAGGCCGCGTTGAGCTCGGCCTGGGTCGGAACGCGGGTCCAGGGCGGATCGAGGACGACCGGCGTGCTGTTGAAGTCCGAACCGGGGTTGGGGGCGCCCCAGTTGATGGGGATATTGACCGTGCCGCCGGGCACGGGCTTGCCGCCCCGCATCATCGGCGTCATGCGCAGCTGCGGGGTGATCTGCAGGCCCGCCGCGCCGAAGGCGTAGTCCTTGGGCGACTCGCTCAGGACCTTGCAGTTCTGAAGGAAGCCTTCGACCGTCACGTCGCAGCCGATCACGGCCCTGCCGCCGACGCCGTCCGCCAGCGCCTTCTTGGGGAAGACGTTGGCGATGTCCTGGGCGGTCGGCTTGCGCAGCCAGTTCGGATTGGCGTCGCCGGGGGCGAGGAAGCTGAAGTGCGTGCGCACGGGCCGGCCCACGACAGAGGCGCCGTCGCTGTCCTTCGGCTTGATGCGTTCATAACCCACCACCGACAGCGCCGCGGCGCCGAAGCCCTGGCCGGCGGGCTCCTCCTTGGCGACCTTGCAGTCGACCAGCTTTCCGCCGGTCGCGGCGACGCAATCCAGCGCTGCCTGGCCGCTCTCTGTCGCCCCCTTCGGGAAAGCGGCCTTCATCTTGTCCGCCGGGACGCTGGCGGTGAACTGCGGCCGCCAGCCGGTTTGAGCGTCATCGTCCTCGGCCAGGGCGGAGGATGCGGAGAGCCCGGCGATCAGCAGGCCAAGCACAAGCGGACGCGACAGCACCAGGACCCCCTCGCAATCGTCGATGCGCTCCTGGCGCAGCTCGACCCTAGGTCGAGCCTATGACAGCTTTTCGCGCGCCGCCAGAGGGTTTCCGAGGCTCGCCGGTCCCCCTATGTTCGCGCCATGACCGACGTCGTCTCCGAATCCTCGCCCGCCTCGCACCTGACCCAGGACGGCCCCGCCGTCCGGCTGTTCCTGGTGGACGGCTCGGCCTATCTGTTCCGCGCCTATCACGCCCTGCCGCCGCTGACTCGCAAGAGCGATGGTCTGCCGGTCGGGGCGGTGCAAGGCTTCTGCAACATGCTGTGGAAGCTGCTGCGCGACATGCAGGGCGACACGCCCACGCACCTGGCCGTGATCTGGGACCACTCGGAAAAGACGTTCCGCAACACGCTCTACGACCAGTACAAGGCCCACCGTCCGCCGCCGCCCGAGGACCTGATCCCGCAGTTCCCGCTGGTGCGCGAGGCCACGCGGGCCTTCGGCGTGCCCGCCATCGAGCTGCCGGGCTATGAGGCCGACGACCTGATCGCGGCTTACGCCTGCAAGGCGCGCGAGGTCGGCGGCGAGGCGGTGATCGTCTCGTCCGACAAGGACCTGATGCAGCTGGTCGGCGACGGCGTGTCGATGTACGACCCGATGAAGAACGTCCGCATCGAGCGCGAGCAGGTGTTCGAGAAGTTCGGCGTCTATCCCGAGCAGGTGGTGGACGTTCAGGCCCTGTGCGGCGACAGCGTCGACAACGTGCCGGGCGCGCCGGGCATCGGGATCAAGACCGCCGCCCAGCTGATCACCGAGTTCGGCGATCTCGACACGCTGCTGGCCCGCGCCGGCGAGATCAAGCAGCCCAAGCGCCGCGAGACCCTGATCAACTTCGCCGACCAGATCCGCCTGTCGCGGGCCCTGGTCAAGCTGGACTGCGACACGCCGCTGCCCGAGCCGCTGGATGACCTGAAGGTGCGCGAGCCGGACAAGGAGGTCCTGTCGGCCTTCCTCGACCAGATGGAGTTCCGCACCCTGGCCCGCCGCGTCGGCGACGGCTCGGCCGCCGCCGTTCCCGGCACGCTGGATCGTCCTGTCGCGCCGCCCAAGGCGCCGGTCTCGACGGTGTCGTACATGGGCGCGGCCGCGCGCGCCGCCGCCCAGCCCGTGGCCGAGCCGGTCACGATCGATCACGCCGCCTACACGTGCGTTCGCGACCTCGACACCCTGAAGGCCTGGGTCGACAAGGCGACCGCCAAGGGCGTGGTGGCGTTCGACACCGAGACCGACGCCCTGTCGTCGGCCACCGCCGGCCTGTGCGGCGTCTCCCTGGCCATCGCGCCCGGCGAGGCCTGCTACATCCCCGTCGGCCACTGCGAGAAGGAGGGCCTGGCGCTGGAAGCCGCCGCGGACCTCGTCCAGATCCCGCTAGAGCAGGTGATCGCCACCCTCAAGCCGCTGCTGGAAGACCCAGCGGTGCTGAAGGTGGCGCAGAACGCCAAGTACGACATCGCCGTCCTGGCCCGGCACGGGATCCAGGTGTCCCCGATCGAGGACACCATGCTGATCAGCTATGTGCTGGAGGCGGGGCTGCACGGCCACGGCATGGACGAGCTGTCGGAGCTGTGGCTGGGCCACAAGCCGATCCCGTTCAAGCAGGTGGCCGGGACCGGCAAGGCCCAGATCAGCTTCAAGCACGTGGCCCTGGCCGAGGCGACGGCCTACGCCGCCGAGGACGCCGACGTCACCTTGCGGCTCTATGAGGTTCTCAAGCCGCGCCTGGCGCGCGAGGGCCTGCTGACGGTCTACGAGACCCTGGAGCGTCCGATGCCGGCGGTGCTGGCGGCGATGGAGAACGACGGGATCAAGGTCGATCCGGAAGCCCTGCGCCGGCTCTCCAACGAGTTCTCTCTGCGCATGGCCGAGTTCGAGGCGCGGGCGACCGAGCTGGTCGGCCGGCCGTTCAACCTGGGCAGCCCCAAGCAGATCGGCGACGTGCTGTTTGGCGAGATGAACATGAAGGGCGGCAAGAAGACCGCCACCGGCCAGTGGTCCACCGACAGCGACGTGCTGGAGAGCCTCGCCCTAGAGCACGAGCTGCCGCGCGTGCTGCTCGACTGGCGCCAACTGTCGAAGCTGAAGGGCACCTATACCGAGAACCTGGTCGCGGCGATCGCCGGGCGCACGGGCCGGGTGCACACCTCCTACGCCCTGGCGGCCACGACCACGGGGCGGCTGTCCTCATCCGATCCGAACCTGCAGAACATCCCGGTCCGCACCGAGGAAGGCCGCAAGATCCGCAAGGCTTTCGTGGCCGAGCCGGGCAAGGTCTTGATCAGCGCCGACTACAGCCAGATCGAGCTGCGCCTGCTGGCCCACATCGGCGACATCCCGCAGCTGAAGAAGGCCTTCCAGGAAGGCCTCGACATCCACGCCATGACGGCCTCGGAGATGTTCGACACGCCGATCGAGGGCATGGACCCGATGATCCGCCGCCGGGCCAAGGCCATCAACTTCGGCATCGTCTATGGCATCAGCGCCTTCGGTCTGGCCAACCAGCTGGGCATCCCGCAGGGCGAGGCGGGGGCCTATATCAAGACCTATTTCGAGCGCTTCCCGGGCATCCAGGCCTATATGGACGCGACCAAGGCCTTCGTGCGCGAGCACGGCTATGTCACGACCATCTTCGGCCGGAAGATCAACATCCCGGAGATCCAGGCCAAGTCGGTCGGCCAGCGGCAATTCGCCGAGCGCGCCGCGATCAACGCTCCAATCCAGGGGGCTGCGGCCGACGTCATGCGCCGGGCGATGATCCGCATGCCCGCGGCGCTGAGGGAGGCGGGGCTCTCGGCTCGCATGCTGCTGCAAGTGCACGACGAACTGGTCTTCGAGGCGCCGGAGGCCGAGGCCGAAGCGGCGCGTGGGGTCATCGCCAGCGTGATGGAAAAAGCGGCAGAACCGGCCGTCGCGCTGTCCGTCCCGCTGACCGTCGAAGTGCGCGCCGCGCTCAACTGGGACGAGGCGCACTAACGCTAGAATAGTGCTTCCAATGCCTAAAATGAGTTTTATTAAACCCAAAGTGCGACATTACGTCGCGTCAGGGTTAATGCCCCCGAAACCTTACCTGCGCGAAATCTGGGCTCGACGGTGAGGTTTTGGGCACAGGCGTAATCTAGGCCTACGAACCTCAGCCATTCTATGGACGAGGAGTTCGCGCGGTGTCCTTCGGCAACCTAAAGATCCCCCAAAAGCTGATGGTGGTTTTCGCCGTCATGCTGGCGACGATCATGGCGATGGGCGTCGCCCTGTACGTCAACAAGGTCAACCTGGGTCACTCCGTTGAGCGGACCGAGCGGGCCTATGAGATGCTGCGCGCGGCCGATACGGCGGCGTTCCGCCTGACCCGCCAGGAGAACTCGCTGCGCGGCTTCCTGCTGTCTGGCGACCCCTACTATGTCCAGCGCCTGGAAGAGGCCCACAAGCCGAAGTTCCTCAAGGCGCTGGACAAGATGAAGACCCTGGCCGACGGCGACGCCGAGGATCTGGCCCGCATCAGCGCCGTCGAGAGCGCCTACGCCAACTATCGCAAGCTGGCCATCGAGCCGGGCGAGCAGCTGGGCGCCGATCCGGCGACCCGCCCCCAGGCCGTGGAGCTGGTCCGTAACGACGGCGTCGCCGACCAGGCCGTGACGCCCGTCGAAGACGCCATCGAAGCCATCACCAAGCACGCCGAGGAAGAGCTCGCCACCGAGGCCGCCGCCCAGAAGAAGGCGTCGCTGCAGTCCACGATCGTCCTGGCCGTCGGCATCCTGATCACGGCCGGCATCGCCATCGCGGGCGGCCTGTTGCTGACCGGCGGCATCGCTCGTCCCGTCGCGGCCATGACCAACGCCATGCGCCGCCTGGCCGCGGGCGACAACAGCGTCGAGGTCCCGGCCATGGGCCGCAAGGACGAGATCGGCGACATGGCTTCGGCCGTCACCTACTTCAAGGACGCCGCGATCGAGAAGATTCGCATCGAGCGGGCCGCAGCCGAGGAGCGCCAGGCCGCCGACAGCGAGCGCTCGGCCAACGAAGCCGAGAAGGCCGCCTCGGCTCGCGAGGACGCCCAGGCGATCACCGCCCTGAACGAAGCCCTGGACCACATGGCCTCGGGCGACCTGACCCACCGGATCGTCGTGCCGTTCGCGCCGAAGACCGAAAGCCTGAAGACCAACTTCAACGCCGCCGCCGACCGGATGCAGGAAGCCATCCAGGCGATCGGCCGCGCCACCAGCGGCGTCAACAGCGGCGCCGACGAGATCGCCGACGCCTCGGACAACCTGTCGCGTCGCACCGAACAGCAGGCGGCCAGCCTGGAAGAGACCGCGGCCGCGCTCGACGAGATCACCGCCACGGTCCGCAAGACCGCCTCGGGCGCCAAGGAGGCCTCGCAAGTGGTGGCCACCGCGCGCACCGACGCCGAGCGCTCGGGCTCGATCGTCAGCCAGGCCGTCTCGGCCATGACCGCGATCGAGACCTCGTCGGGGCAGATCAGCCAGATCATCGGCGTCATCGACGAGATCGCCTTCCAGACCAATCTGCTGGCCCTGAACGCCGGCGTCGAAGCCGCCCGGGCCGGCGAAGCCGGCAAGGGCTTCGCGGTGGTCGCCCAGGAAGTGCGGGCCCTGGCCCAGCGCTCGGCCGAGGCCGCCAAGGAGATCAAGGCCCTGATCTCGACCTCCACCTCGCAGGTCGAGGCCGGCGTGGACCTGGTCGGCCAGACGGGCGAGGCGCTGCAGCGGATCGTCGATCAGGTCGCCACCATCGACGCCCTGGTCACCGAGATCGCCGCCTCGGCCGCCGAGCAGGCCACGGGCCTGAACGAGGTCAATACAGCGGTGAATCAGATGGACCAGGTCGTCCAGCAGAACGCCGCCATGGTCGAGGAAGCCACGGCCGCCACCCACTCGCTGAAGGGCGAGGCCCGGTCGCTGAGCGAGATGGTCGCCCGCTTCCGCGTCGCCCAAGGCGCCGCCATGGCCGCGCCGGCTTCGGCCGCCGCTCCGTCATCGGCTCCCGCGCCGAAGGCCGCCGCCCCGGCGCCCTCCGCGCCCCGTCCCGCGTCGCGACCTGCGGCGCGTCCGGGCCGCAGCTCGGGATCGGCGGCGGTGGCCGTGTCCGAGGACTGGGAAGAGTTCTAAGATCTAGGTCGGTCACTGCCGAGGGCTCTCCGGGAAACCGGCGAGCCCTTTTTCTTGCCTGGTCAGTCGATCGGGATCGTCTGGAACGACGAGCGAGTGGCTTGGGGTTCGTGGCTGGCGCCCGGAGTCGGCAACGCCAGGCCGATGGCGGCGGCGACGAGCAGGGCGACGGCGAAGAAGGCCTTGGCGGCCATGGTGGGTCCGGTCCGTTGTTGTTGAAACGACAACAACAAAGGCCGGAAACCGCCTTGACGGTTCCCGGCCTTCTTGAGGCGAGGCTCGGCCTCGCGTTCTAGATCAGAAGATCTCGAACAGGCCGCAACTGAAATCGCCAAGGCGATTTCAGCAGCGCTTCTTTGTCGGGTTTTTCGAAATCAGAAGATTTCGAAAAGACCGGCGGCCCCCATCCCCCCGCCGATGCACATGGTCACCACGCCCAGCTTGGCCTTGCGGCGCTTGCCTTCCAGCAGCAGGTGGCCGGCGCAGCGGGCGCCGGTCATGCCGAACGGGTGGCCGATGGCGATCGAGCCGCCATTGACGTTGTACTTCTCCGGGTCGATGCCCAGGCGATCGCGGCTGTAGAGGCACTGGCTGGCGAAGGCCTCGTTCAGCTCCCACAGGTCGATGTCGTCGACCTTCAGGCCGTGGCGTTCCAGAAGACGCGGCACGGCGAAGACCGGGCCGATGCCCATCTCGTCGGGCTCGCAGCCGGCGATGGCGAAGCCGCGGAAGGCGCCCAGCGGCTCCAGGCCGCGACGCGCGGCCTCCTTGGCCTCCATCACCACCACGGCGGCCGCGCCGTCGGACAGCTGGCTGGCGTTGCCGGCGGTGACGAAGTTGCCCTCGCCCATGACCGGCTTGAGGCTGGCCAGGCCCTCCAGCGTGGTCTCCGGGCGATTGCACTCGTCCTTGGTGACCACGTAGTCGACCAGGCTTTCTTCCTTGGTCTCCTTGTTGACCACCTTCATCTTGGTGGGCATCGGCACGATTTCGTCGTCGAACAGGCCGGCGGCCTGGGCGGCGGCGATGCGCTGCTGGCTGCGCAGGGCGTACTCGTCCTGGTACTCGCGGCTGACATTGTAGCGCTTGGCCACGATGTCGGCGGTGTCGATCATCGCCATCCAGAGGGCCGGATGGGTCTGCATCAGCTTCTCTTCGGTGATGTGGAAGCGGTTCATGTGGCCGCCGCCCTGCACCAGCGAGATCGACTCCACGCCGCCGCCGATCGCGACCTCGGCGCCGTCGTTGCGGACATAGTTGGCGGCCGTGGCGATCGCCTGCAGGCCCGACGAGCAGAAGCGATTGACGGTCTGGCCCGAGGTGGTGATCGGCAGGCCCGCCCACATCGCCGCGTTGCGGGCGACGTTCATGCCGGTGGCGCCCTCGGGGCCGCCGCAGCCCAGGACCACGTCCTCGACCTCGGGACCGTCCAGCTTGGCGCGCTTGACCGCGTGCTGGATGGCGTGGCCGGCCATGGCCGCGCCGTGGGTGTTGTTGAAGCCGCCGCGGTTGGACTTGGCCAGGCCCGTGCGGGCGTAAGAGACGATGACCGCTTCGCGCATGAGGGCGCTCTCCCCGTTAAAACATTAGTTTGAATTGCCGCCACCCTAGACCGGCTTTCCGCAGCGCGAAAGGTCACGTGTGCGTAAACGTAAGTTCAGCCCCTTTTTCATACGGAAATTTCGAAACGCTGGCGGCCTTCCGCATAAAATACTGATTTCCAGTGACTTCTTTTCGCGTTGACTTTCCGTGATTCCAGGATGAACGCTGGAGTTGCGCTGCGGGCTCGACCTCGCCGCCACAAAAATAAAGGGTTGGGAGGAAATCATGACCACCGCCACATCGCGCCGCCGCGCGCGCCGCGCCCTGCTGGGCGGCGCCGCGCTGTCCACGCTTCTGCTCGCCCCCGCCCTGGCGGCGGCCCAGCAAGCCGACCAGACGGCGGTCGAGGAAATCATCGTCACCGCCACCAAGCGCGACGCGACGATCCAGGACATCCCCTTCTCGATCAACGCCCAGACCGAGAAGGACATCCAGCGCTCCGGCGCCGTCACGCTGGAAGACCTGTCGCGCAACGTCGCGGGCCTGACGATCCAGAACCTCGGCCCGGGCCAGAGCCAGGTCTCGGTGCGCGGCGTCTCGGCCGGCCAGGTCGTCCGCGACCAGCCGGGCGTCAAGGAGCAGGTCGGCGTCTATCTCGACGAGTCGGTGATCTCGCTCTCGCTGTTCACGCCCGACATCGACCTGTTCGACCTGAACCGGGTCGAGACGCTGCGCGGCCCGCAGGGCACCCTGTTCGGCTCTGGCTCGGTGGGCGGCACCATTCGCTACATCACCAACCAGCCCAAGCTTGGCGTCAACGAGGGCGTCTTCGAGGCCAACGCCAGCTTGGTCGGCGGCGACGATTTCGGCGGCCACGTGAAGGGCGCGGTCAACATGCCGATCTCCGACAAGGTCGCCATGCGCGCGGTCGGCTACCTGACTCGGTACGGCGGCTTCATCGACGCCCTGAAAGAAGGCGGCAA
Organism: Caulobacter sp. CCH9-E1; assembly: GCF_001556515.1. Classification (GTDB taxonomy): domain Bacteria; phylum Pseudomonadota; class Alphaproteobacteria; order Caulobacterales; family Caulobacteraceae; genus Caulobacter. Next base: position 21,014 of record NZ_LSJA01000327.1, read on the forward strand.
GGTCGAGAAGAACGTCAACAGCGGCTCGCGGCGCGGCGGCCGGATCTCGTTCCTGATCCAGCCCACCGAGACCTTCAGCCTGACCCCCCGCGTCGTCTATCAGGAGATCCGGGCCAGCGGCTTCAATCGGCAAGAGGTGTTCAACCTCTTCGCCAACAACAACACGACGACCCGGCCCCGGATTCAGTTGGACGAGCGCGAGCAGTATCTGCTGCTGGATGAAAGCTTCGCCGACAACACCCTGCTCGCGGATCTGACCGCCAGCCTGGACTTGGGCGGGGCGTCCCTGACCTCGGTCACCAGCTACATCAGCCGCGACATCGCCGTGAACCGGGACGCCAGCGCCCTGTCCGGCAGCGTCTCGGTGGATCTCGGCTTCCCCGCGGCGGCGGTCACCCTGCCGTCCAAGCTGGTCGACACCACCGATCTCGAGCAGTTCACCCAGGAACTGCGCCTGGCCTCCACCGGCGATGGGCCGCTGCAGTGGGTGGTCGGCGGTTTCTATTCAAAGGTCGACCGCGTCTATAACCAGCGCCTGCCGACGCCCGGCTACGACGCCTATGCCGACGCGGTGCTGGGCGCGGGGACCTCGGCGGCCGTCGCCAACGGCTTCCCCGGCAATTCGCCCTACAACGCCTACCTGCCCTACGACATCAAGCAAAAGGCCCTGTTCGGCGAGCTGAACTACACCTTGGGCAAGCTGACCGCGACGGCGGGCGGCCGCTACTACGACTTCAGCGAGACGCGGCAATTCAAGTCCGGGGGTCTGTTCGCCAACGGCGACAACCGCACCGACAAGACCTCGTCGGACGGCTTCACGCCCCGTTTCCTGCTGAGCTACGAGGCGACGAGCAACGTCACCTTCAACGCCCAGGCCTCGAAGGGCTTCCGCCTGGGCGGCGTCAACGACCCGCTGAACATCCCTCTGTGCACGCCGCAGGACGCCGCCATCTTCGGCGGCTACCAGAACTATGACGACGAGACGCTCTGGAACTACGAAGGCGGGATCAAGTCGCGCTTTGGCGGGGTCCGCTTCAACGGCGCGGTGTTCTACACCGACATCAAGAACCTGCAGACGACGCTCGACGCCGGCTCGTGCAGCTCGCGCGTGGTGTTCAACGTGCCCAAGGCTCACACCAAGGGCATCGAGGGCGAGCTGACCGCGCGCCTGGCCAACGGCCTCGACATCGGCCTGTCGGGCAGCCTGCTGGAAGCCGAGTTCGACTCGACCGTGAAGGACGGGACAGGCGCGGTGATCGGCGGCATCCGCGAGGGCAACCGCCTGCCTTCGGTGCCGAAGTTCCAGATCTCGTTCGACGTCACCTACAGCCGCGAGGTCTTCGACGGCGCCAACGGCTATCTGAAGGCTTCCATCCAGCACGTCGGCAGTCGCTTCACCCAGGCCAGCGACCAGGAGAATAACCCCCGCTCCTTCGTCTCGAACCTGCCGTTCGGCGGGGCGACGGGCACGGTCCCGACGGTCGTGAACCTGCAACTGCCCAGCTACGAGATCGTCAATCTCAGCGCCGGGGTCGAGATGAAGGACGGGGTCGACGTCACGCTCTATGTCAACAACCTGTTCGACGAGAACGCCCTCTTGTCCTTCGACCGCGAACGCGGCGGACGGGCTCGCCTGGGCTACTCGGTGGGCCAGCCGCGCACGGCCGGCGTCACGGTGCGCAAGGCGTTCTAGACCAGGCGGGGCGGTCGCCAGGCGGCCGCCCCCCCTTTCCGCCGGGGTAAGCTTGACGCCCTCCGGACGCGGGCGGACCCTTCCGCCAACCATACGGGAGGATGCGCCATGGCCGCCCCAGCCGCGGACCACGCCTACGACCTCGTCCTGCGCGGCGGGACGGTCTTCGACGGCTCCGGCGCGCCGGGCGTCGTGGCCGACGTGGCCGTCCGGGATGGCCGGATCGCCGCCGTGGGGCGCGGCCTCGCGGCCGGGGCCGAGGAGATCGACGCCCGCGGCCGGATCGTGACGCCCGGCTTCGTCGACATCCATACCCACTATGACGGCCAGGCGACCTGGGGCGAGCGCATGACGCCCAGCTCCGGCCACGGCGTGACCACGGTCGTGATGGGCAATTGCGGCGTCGGTTTCGCGCCTTGCCGGCCGGAAGACCACGACCGCCTCATCCGCCTGATGGAGGGCGTCGAGGACATTCCGTTCCCGGTGCTCACCGAGGGGCTTCCGTGGACCTGGGAAAGCTTTCCCGACTATCTCGACTTCCTGGCCGGGCGCGCCTTCGACGTCGATGTCGCCGCCCAGCTGCCGCACGCGGCCCTGCGGGTCTATGTCATGGGCGAGCGCGGCGCGAACCGCGAGCCGGCGACGACGGCCGACGTCGCCGCCATGGCCGCCCTGGCGCGGCGGGCGGTCGAGGCCGGAGCGCTGGGCTTTTCCACCTCGCGCACGCTCAACCACCGCACTAGCGACGGCCAGCCGACGCCGACCCTGACCGCCGGCGAGGACGAGCTGACGGGGATCGCCATGGGCCTCGCCGCGGCCGGTCGGGGCGTCCTGCAGGTGGTCTCGGACTTCTTCCCGGACGGCGCCGCCGAGCTGGCCATGCTCCGCCGCATCGTCGAGCGTTCGGGGCGGCCGCTGTCGTTCTCCCTGGTCCAGAGCCCCAAGTCGCCCGAGGGCTGGAAGGCGATGCTGGCGGGCCTGTCGGCGGCGGTCGACGCCGGCCTGCCGATGAAGGCCCAGGTCTGCGGCCGGCCGGTCGGGGTGTTGTTCGGGCTGGAGCTGACGCTCAATCCGTTCAGCCAGAACCCCGTCTTCGCCGAACTCAAGGACAAGCCGCTGGCCGACAAGGTCGCGGCCCTGTCGGACCCGAGCTTCCGCGCCCGGCTCCTCGCCCACGACGCGGACGCCAAGGGGCCCTTCGCGGGAAGCGCCCTGCGCGCCTGGGACAACCTGTTCCCGATGGACGCCGAGCCCGACTACGAGCCGACGGCCGATCGCACCGTGGCGGCCATCGCCGCGCGGGAAGGCCGCGATCCCGCTGTCGTGGCGCTGGACGCCCTGCTGGCGAACGACGGGCGCGGCATGCTCTATCACCCGTTCCTCAACTACGCCGGCGGATCGCTGGACCCCAGCTTCGCGATGCTGAGCCATCGCGACACCGTCCCGGGTTTGTCGGACGGCGGGGCGCATGTCGGCATGATCTGCGACGGCAGCTTTCCGACCAGCAATCTGATCCACTGGACCCGCGATCGCACGCGCGGGCCCCGGCTGCCGCTGGAGACGATGATCGCCCGCCAGACGCGTGACACCGCCCAGGCCGTGGGGTTGCTCGACCGGGGCCTGATCGCGCCCGGCTATCGCGCCGACCTCAACGTCATCGACTACGCGGGCCTGAAGCTGGAGGCGCCGAAGGTGGCCTATGACCTGCCGGCCGGCGGCCGTCGCCTGGTCCAGCGCGCCCACGGCTATGTCGCCACGATCGTGGGCGGCGTGGTCACCCAGCGCGACGGCGAGCCGACGGGCGCCTTGCCCGGTCGCCTGGTGCGCGGCGGCCAGGCCCCGCCGCTGGCGATGGCCGCGGAATAGGGCTACTCGCCGAAACCCGCGCCGGGCGTCAGCGGCGCCAGCCGGATCAGGCGCGAATCCTCGACCGCCGCCTGGCGGTGCTTCACGTGCTCGCGATAGTCGGGATTGGTGACCATGGCCAGGAACGCCGCCGCGTTCGGATACTCGGCGATGAAGGCCAGGTCCCAGCGCTCGTCGCTCGGCCCCGTCACCACCGTCTCCGGCCGCCCCGACCAGACCTGGCGGCCGCCCAGGCCCTGGAAGATCGGGCCCGAGGTTCGCCCATACTCGCGATAGGCCTCCAGGCCCGTCATGCCCTTCCCGTGGTTGGGATGGTCGGGCGGATAGTCCGCCATCGGCTTTAGCCGGATCAGGTTGAGCATGTGGATCGGCGTGTCGCGCGGCAAGGCCTTGAAGGCGTCGAACTGGGCGCGGGTCGGGTCGATGCTGGACATGTCGGTCTCCCCCTTCGGCGCCTCAAGGGCGCTCTGGCTGCGCCGCCATGGGACGCCAGAACAGCATCAAGGCCAAGCCGAATATCGCCAGCGGCGATGCTTTCCCTGTCAGCGTTTGGGCAGGATGGTCAGGCCGTCCGCTAGTTCGTTGCGGTTGTCGGACCTGGGCGGCACATGCTCGGCCAGGATCGCGCCGGCGCGGCGCACGGCGGCCACGAAACCGTCGGCGATCGCGTCGCGCTTGAGGCCGGCCACCAGGTCGGCCACGACCTCGTCCCAGACCGCGTTCGGCGCGGCGGCGTAGATGCCCTCGTCGGCGATCACCTCGACGCGATGCTCGGCCAGGGCGGCGAAGATCAGGACGCCGGTGCGGTCGCGGGTGACGTGCAGGCCGTGGCTGAGAAACTGCTCCATGGCGGCCTTCTTGACCCGGGCGGCCTTCAGCGCGCCGGGCGTCAGGGCGCGACGCACGCTTGGGATCGAGACCACCAGCGCCGCCAGCACGAACACCACGGCCTGCAGGGCGATATAGGTCGACAGCGCAGACAGGATCGCGCCGTCCATCGCCGCGGCGTGGCCGACGCTCCAGCCGCCGAACAGGCGGGTCAGCATCTCAGGGCGGAAGCCGGCGAACAGCGCCGCCGCCGGCAGCACCAGAGCCGTCGCGGCGGCCCAGACCAGCGGGGTCTCGCGATAGTCCGACACCTCGGGCGCCAGCACGCAGAAGATCTCGCCGGCGGTGGTCTTCTCGGCCTCGGCCACGGCCTGGGCGATGCGGTCGAGGTCCTCGGGCGTCATGTTGGTAGGCATCTCACCAGCTCCCCGAACTGCCGCCGCCGCCGAACGATCCGCCGCCGCCCGAGAAGCCGCCGCCGCCTCCGCCGCCCCAGCCGCCGCCGCGACGGTTGTCGCTGAGGGCGCTGAGGATGATCCACGGCAGGGCCGAGCCCAGGCCGCCGCGCCGTCCGCCCCGGAACAGGCTGGAGAATACGACGATCAAGAACAGGACGACAAAGATCGCGACGATCGGCGAGCCCTCGGCCTTGTGGCGCTCGGGCTGGCTGGCCTCGGCGACGCGGGCCTTGGCTTGGTCGGCGGGCAGGCTGAGTTGCTCGACCAGCGCGTCGGTCCCCGCCACGACCCCGCCGGACAGATCGCCGTCGCGGAACTTGGGCAGGATCGCGCTCTGGATGATCACGCTGGAGAGGGCGTCGGTCAGGACGGGCTCCAGCCCGTAGCCGACCTCGATCCGCACCTTCCGTTCGTTGGGGGCGACCAGCAGGATGACGCCGTTGTTCTCGCCCTTCTGGCCGATGCCCCAGGTCCGACCCAGCTGATAGCCGTAGTCCTCGATCGGGTAGCCCTGCAGGCTGGACACGGTCGCCACGACGAGTTGCCGTCCCGTCGTCGTCTCCAGGTTTTCCAGCTTGTCGGAAAGTTCGCGCTCGGTGTCGGGCGACAGCACCTGCGCCTCGTCGACCACCCGGCCGGTCAGCGGCGGGAAGGTCGGGGCGGCGAGGGCGGGCAGGGCCATCGCCATGGCCACGAGTGTCAGCAACAGCATCCTCACCCGTGCAACGGGGGAGGTGGCGCGGCGCGTTTGCGCGCCGTGACGGAGGGGGCGTTCAGCGGCGGGGAGCGCCCCCTCCACCGCTTCGCGGTCCCCCTCCCCCGCGAGGCGGGGGAGGAGAGTCATTTACTGCACCTTCGGCGGCGTGGCCGTCGGCGGGCTGGAGAAGTCCACCGTCGGGGCGCTCTGGGCCGAGGCCGTGGCCTGGAACAGCTGGGCCGGTTTCTGGCCGCTATAGACCGTCTTGGCCCACAGGATGCTGGGGAAGGTGCGCAGGGTGGTGTTGTAGGTCTGGGCGGCTTGGTTGTAGTCGCGGCGCGCGATGGCGATGCGGTTCTCGGTGCCTTCCAGCTGGCTCTGCAGGGCCATGAAGTTCTGGTTCGACTTCAGCTCCGGATAGCGCTCCTGGATCACCATCAGGCGGCCCAGCACGCCCGACAGCTGGTCCTGGGCGGCGGCGAACTTCTGGAACTGGGCCGGGTCGGTGATGGTCGAGGCGTCGACCTTGACCTGGGTGGCGCTGGCGCGCGCGGCGGTCACCGCCGTGAGGACGTCCTTCTCCTGGGCGGCGTAGCCCTTCACCGTGGCGACCAGATTCGGCACCAGGTCGGCGCGGCGCTGGTACTGGTTCTGGACCTCGGCCCAGGCGGCCTTGGTCGCTTCGTCCTGGGTGGGGATGGTGTTGATCCCGCAGCCGGCCAGCGTGGCCGGCACGGCGACGATCAGCGCCACGCGCGCGGTGTTACGGACGAGACGGTTCATTCAATCCTCCAGCGGTCCGCGCGGGCGGCGGACGGTCGATCGAAGCCAAACGGGCGAAATCCTAACGCGCGAATACGACGCGCGAACATGACTGTTCGCGTACCCCCGTTAGATAGCGCGTCGTTTGATCGACGTCAGGAGGCGTGGAATTAAACCTTATCCATATCCGCGCCGCCGGCCGGGCGGGTCTATTGGAAGTCCTTCTTCCTGGGGCCGATGTAGCCGAACAGCCAGGCGGCGACCTTGCGCATCTGGATCTCCTCGGCCCCCTCGGTGATCCGGTAGCGGCGGTGATGGCGGTAGATGTGCTCGAAGGCCTTGTGGCGCGAATAGCCGATGCCGCCGTGGATTTGCATCGCCCGGTCGGCCGCCTCGCAGCACAGGCGGTTGGCCCAGTAGTTGCACATCGAGACCTTGTCCGAGAGGCGCTTCTCGACCTCCGGCTTGGTCATCTGGTCCATTTCCCAGGCGGTCTTGCGGATCAGCAGGCGCAGCATCTCGACCTGGGTGGAGAGCTCGACGATCGGGAACTGGATGGCCTGGTTCTCGGCCAGGGCCTTGCCAAACGGCTTGCGAGCCCGGGCGTACTTGATGCTCTCCTCGATGCAGTAGGCCGCCGCGCCCAGGCTGGAGGCCGCCTGCCGGATGCGGTTCTCGTGCACGAAGTGCTGGGCCAGGGCCAGACCGCCGCCTTCCGGGCCGAACATGGCGCTGTCGGGGACCCAGACGTCGGTGAAGCTGACGCGCGGGTGGTCGGTCGGCATGTTGAAGGTCCAGAGATACTCCTCGATCTTCACGCCGGGCGCGTGGGCCGGGACCAGGAAGGCGGTGATGCCGCGCGCGTCGCCGTCCTCGCCGCTGGTGCGGGCGAAGAGGCAGCAGTGGGTGGCCGCGTGCATGCCGGTGGTCCACATCTTCTCGCCGTCGATCCGCCAGCCGGGCTGGCCGTGACGCTCCTCGCGGACGGCCTGGGTCTCCATGTGGGTGGCGTCCGAGCCGTGGTCGGGCTCGGTGAGGCCAAACGTCGGGCGGAAGGCGCCGCGATCCAGCATGTCCTCGATCAGGTGCTGCTGGTCGGGGCGGCCGAAGTCGCGGATCATCAGCACGAACGGATTGTTGCCGACGATCGAGTGCTCGTTCTGCAGGTCGTTGAAGAGGCCCAGGCCCTTGGCCGCCAGATGCTCGCGGATCACCGCCATGCCGAGGTTGGTGCCGTCCTTGCCGCCGTACGCCTTGGGCAGGGCGTAGCGGTAGTGGCCGGCCTGATCGGCCAGCTTGCGAGCCTGGGCCAGCAGTTCTTCCCATTCATGGCGCGGCAGGCCGCCGGCGTCCCAGTCGGTGCGGGCCCATTCGCGGCGGTGGTCGAAGAAGCGCTGGTTGTCGTCGCGCGCCTGCAGCGGCGCGATCTCCTTCTCGATGAAGGCGTCCAGCTCCGCCAGATAGGCGGTCAGCTCCGGCGGCAGTTGGAAGTCCATGGCCAAGCCTCCCTCGCACGTTTTGTCTTTGGTGCGGCGAGAGTACGCCTGTCGTCGGACCGGCCAATCGTGCCCCGACGGAACGGCGGCTCTGGTCGTTTTCGCGCGCCTTTCGCCGCCGTCGCCCAAAACTGGCGTTTTCCGTAAATGTCGAAGGCCGGACGAAAATCCGCTTGCGCAAATTGTAATCACTGTTATCTAAGCGATGCTTAGTTCGGATCCGAAGCACCGGTGGGGATACCGGCGCCTCTCATCCCCGGCTCCGAGCGGCCAGTACGCGTTCCCACCGATCAACGATCTGACCGCAACTCCCCAAACACCGGAGGGCTTTTACGATGAAGCTCCGCACCCTGGCGGCCGTCGCCGCCGTATCCGTCTCCATGTTCGCCGGTTCAGCCTTCGCCGACGGCCGCATCGCCGCCGCGCTTGACGCCCCTGTCGCGGCCAAGACCAAGGTGGTCGCCGGCGGCGCCGTCTTCGTCTGCGAAGGTTCCGAGTGCGTTTCGGCCCAAGCGCCGTCCCGCGCCCTCACCGCCGCCGCCTGCAAGGCGCTGGCCAAGGAAGTGGGCCGCGTTTCGGCTTTCGGCGGCGAAAGCCGTTCGCTGGACGCCGACGACCTGACCCGCTGCAACGCCTCGGCCAAGGGCGCCGCCCTGGCCTCGGCCAAGTAGGGAGCCTTCCTGGGCTCTGACTAGCCTACCCAGACGCTTAGGGCTGTCCGTTTCTCCGGCCCGTCTGGCTGTTTCCTCGAGCATTCGCCTTCACGGGGCGGCGGCGCGTTCCGCCGCCTCTTTTTCTTTACGGTTCTCAGATTGAGTTTAGGCCATGGACACGAGTCTCTCCGCCCAGATGGAAGCCGCCCTGCGCGAGATCGCCGGCGACGGCGCGGCTCTCACATCGTTGACCATCGACTTCGCCGCGGAGGCGCAGGAGGGCGCGCTTGAGCGGAAGGCCTGGGTCGAGCGGGCGACGCGCAGCCTGGTCTTCGCCCAAGGCGAGCTAAGGCGCCCTAACGGCACCCTGGCGGCCTCGGCCTCGGCTGTATTCCGCCGCGCCGGCGACTGATCGCGCCCGCTTGGTTGCGACTGCGAAAAGCCCGTGTTATCAGGCGCGCGGCTTCGGACGGGGCGGCGTTTACGCGCCGACCGTCCATGTGCTTTTTTCAAGCGCGCTCAAGCCTTTAAGCCGCGATAAGGGTTAACCTTCTTGTTCGCGGCCATTTGCAACGCACCGGGCGGATACCAAGTGGCGGACGAAACCAAGGCGACGGATGCGGGTCAGCGCTATGCGCAGTCCCTGTTCGAACTGACGATCGAGAACGGCAACCTGGCCAAGGTCGAGGCCGACCTGAAGAGTCTGAAGGCGATGATCGCCGACAGTGCCGATCTGCGTCGCCTGATCGAAAGCCCCGCCTTCTCCGCCGAGGACAAGGGCAAGGGCCTGGTCGCGGTGGCCGTGAAGGCCGAGTTCGACATGCTGACCACGAAGTTCCTGGGCCTGGTGGCCTCGAACGGCCGGACGGGCGACCTGCGGGGCGCCATCTCGGCCTTCACGGAGCTGTCGGCCAAGCACCGCGGCGTGGTCACCGCCGAGGTCGTCTCGGCCGCGCCGCTGTCGGCCACCCAGCTGAAGGGCGTGCAGACCGCCCTGGCCCAGGCCCTGGGCAAGACCCCCGAAGTTTCCACGCGCGTCGATCCGTCCCTGTTGGGCGGTCTGAAGGTGCGCGTCGGTTCGCGTCTCTTCGACGCTTCGCTCCGTTCGAAGCTCGATTCCCTGAAATTCGCCCTGAAGCGCGCCTGAGCGTATAAGCGCGCCCTAAAAGATTAGATCGCAGAGAGCCCTGAAGACCATGGACATCCGCGCCGCCGAAATCTCGGCCATCCTCAAGTCGCAGATCGCCAACTTCGGCGAGGAAGCCGCCGTCTCGGACGTCGGCCAGGTGCTGTCCGTCGGTGACGGCATCGCCCGCATCTACGGCCTGGACAACGTCCAAGCCGGCGAAATGCTGGAATTCCCGAAGGCCGGCGTGAAGGGCATGGCCCTGAACCTCGAGCGCGACAATGTCGGCGCCGTGATCTTCGGCCAGGACCAGGAAATCAAGGAAGGCGACGAAGTCCGTCGCCTCGGCGAGATCGTGGACGTGCCGGTCGGCCGTGGCCTGCTGGGCCGCGTCGTCAACCCGCTGGGCGAGCCGATCGACGGCAAGGGCCCGATCCAATACACCGAGCGTCGCCGCGTCGACGTGAAGGCCCCGGGCATCATCCCGCGCAAGTCGGTGCACGAGCCCGTGCAAACCGGCCTGAAGTCGATCGACACCCTGATCCCGGTCGGCCGCGGCCAGCGCGAACTGATCATCGGTGACCGTCAGACCGGCAAGACCGCCGTCGCCATCGACACCATCCTGAACCAGAAGGCCGTGAACGCCGGCAAGGACGAGAGCGCCAAGCTCTACTGCGTCTACGTCGCCATCGGCCAGAAGCGCTCGACCGTCGCCCAGATCGTCAAGACCCTCGAAGAGCACGGCGCGCTCGAGTACACCACGGTCGTCGTGGCCTCGGCCTCGGAGCCGGCCCCGCTGCAGTACCTGGCCCCGTTCGCCGGCTGCGCCATGGGCGAGTGGTTCCGCGACAACGGCCTGCACGGCCTGATCATCTATGACGATCTGTCCAAGCAAGCCGTCGCCTACCGTCAGATGTCGCTGCTGCTGCGCCGCCCGCCGGGCCGCGAAGCCTATCCGGGCGACGTCTTCTATCTGCACTCGCGCCTGCTGGAACGCGCCGCGAAGCTGAACGAAGACAACGGTTCGGGCTCGCTGACGGCGCTGCCGATCATCGAAACCCAGGCCAACGACGTGTCGGCCTATATCCCGACCAACGTGATCTCGATCACCGACGGCCAGATCTTCCTCGAAACCGACCTGTTCTACCAAGGCATCCGTCCGGCCGTGAACGTCGGCATCTCGGTGTCGCGCGTCGGCTCGTCGGCCCAGATCAAGGCGATGAAGCAGGTCGCCGGTCCGATTAAGGGCGAGCTGGCCCAGTACCGTGAAATGGCCGCCTTCGCGAAGTTCGGCTCGGACCTGGACGCCTCGACCCAGAAGATGCTGGCCCGCGGCGAGCGCCTGACCGAGCTGCTGAAGCAGCCGCAATACGCGCCGCAGTCGGTCGAGGAGCAGGTCTGCGTGATCTACGCCGGCACCCGCGGCTACCTGGACAAGATCCCGACCTCGTCGGTTCGCCGTTTCGAGGCCGAGTTCCTGGCCCGTCTGCACAGCCAGCACGCCGACCTGCTGGAAGGCATCCGCACCAAGAAGGCGCTGGACAAGGATCTGGAGAACACGCTGAAGAGCGCGCTCGACAGCTTCTCGGCGACCTTCGCCTAAGGAAGCACAGGCAAATGGCTGACGCCCCCAAGACTGAAGGCGCCTGGTCCGGCGAGTTCGGCGACCGCTACACCCAGCGGAACGCCGTGACCGCCGACGCCGTGCGGGGCCGGACGAAGGCTTGGGGGCAGGTGCTGCCGCGACTGGTCGGCGATCCGCCCAAGAGCATTCTGGAAGTCGGCCCGAACGTCGGGTTGAACCTCCGGGGCCTGCAGGCGATCACCGACGCGGAGCTGTGGGGCATTGAGCCGAACAGCGCGGCCCGCAAGCAGATTCTCGAGGACGGCGTCCTGCCGCCCGAGCGTCTGTTCGAGGGTTTCGGCCACAGCATCCCTCTGGCGGATGGCGCGGTCGACATGGCGTTCACCTCGGGCGTTCTGATCCACGTGGATCCGACCAAGCTCGAGGCCACGATGCGCGAGATTCATCGCGTGTCCGCCAAGTATGTGCTGTGCGCCGAGTATTTTTCGCCGAAGGCGGAAACGATTACGTACCGAGGCGAGCAAGGTCTTCTGTTCAAGAACGACTTCGGCTCGCTCTACTTGGATCTGTTCCCGGATCTGGTGCTGGTCGATTACGGGTTCTTCTGGAGAAGGACGACCGTGATGGACGACACCACGTGGTGGCTGTTTAGGAAGGTCTGATAGGCGGATGGCAAGCCTAAAGGAAATGCGCAATCGGATCTCGAGCGTCAAAGCGACGCAAAAGATCACGAAGGCGATGCAGATGGTGGCGGCGGCCAAGCTGCGCCGGAGCCAGGACGCGGCCGAGGCCGCTCGTCCGTACGCCCGGCGTCTGGCCAGCGTCATCGCCAATCTCGCCGCCGGCGTCTCGGGCGACGGCGCGCCGAAGCTGCTGGCCGGCACCGGACGCGACGACCGCCACCTGGTCGTCGTCGCCGCCGCCGATCGCGGCCTGGCGGGCGGCTTCACCTCGTCGATCGTCCGCGCCGCGCGCGCCCACATCGACGGCCTGATCAGGCAGGGCAAGGACGTCCGCGTGATCTGCGTCGGCAAGAAGGTGACGGCGCAGCTGGCCAAGCCCTACGCCGGCCGGATCGTCGAGACCTTCGACCTGTCGGCCTATCGCCAGCTGACGCTGTCGGTGGCCCAGCCGATCGCCGACCTGATCACCCGCGAGTACGAAGCGGGCGAGACCGACGTGGTCACTCTGTTCTACAGCCGCTTCAAGTCGGTGGTGCAGCAGGTCCCGACGGGCCTGCAGCTGATCCCGGCGACCGTCGACGGCGTCGAAGCCGCCTCGGGTCCGACGGCGGTCTACGAGTACGAGCCCTCGGAAGAGGCCATCCTCGAGACGCTGCTGCCGCGCAACCTGACGGTCCAGATCCTGTCGGCCCTGCTGGACAACATGGCGGGCTTCTACGCCAGCCAGATGACCGCCATGGACAACGCCACGCGCAACGCCGGCGAGATGATCAAGCGCTACACCCTCGAATACAACCGTTCCCGCCAGGCTCAGATCACCAAGGAGCTGATCGAGATCATCTCCGGCGCCGAAGCCGTCTGATCTAGCCTAACGACACAAGCACGCAGAGACCGAAAGACCCGCAAGCCATGGCCAAGACCCCCGCTGAAAAGCCGGCGACCGCCGCCGCCAAGAAGCCCGCCGCCCCCAAGGCCGCCGCTGCTCCGAAGGCCGCCGTCGCCAAGGCGCCCGCCGCCAAGAAGCCGGCCGCCCCGAAGGCCGCCGCCGCTTCGGCTCCGGCCAACGCCGCCGTCAACCTGGACGGCGCCACCGGCCGCCTGGTGCAGATCATCGGCGCGGTCGTCGACATCGAGTTCGACGGCGCCCTGCCGGCGATCCTGAACGCCGTCGAAACCGTCAACACCGCCACCGGCCAGCGCCTGGTGTTCGAAGTCGCCCAGCACCTGGGCCAGAACACCGTCCGCGCCATCGCCATGGACGCGACCGAAGGTCTGGTCCGCGGCCAGCCGGTCAAGGACACCGGCGCGCCGATCCGCGTGCCGGTCGGTCCGGGCACCCTGGGCCGCATCATGAACGTCATCGGCGAGCCGATCGACGAGCAGGGCCCGATCCAATCGACCCTGTCGCGCCCGATCCACCGCGACGCCCCGACCTTCGCTGAGCAGACCAACACGGCTGAAGTTCTGGTCACCGGCATCAAGGTCATCGACCTGATGTGCCCCTACACCAAGGGCGGCAAGATCGGCCTGTTCGGCGGCGCCGGCGTCGGCAAGACCGTGACGATGCAGGAACTGATCAACAACATCGCCAAGGCGTACGGCGGTTACTCGGTTCTGGCCGGCGTGGGCGAACGCACCCGCGAAGGCAACGACCTCTATCACGAGATGATCGAGTCGAACGTGAACGTCGACCCGAAGGCCAACAATGGCTCGACCGAAGGCTCGCGCTGCGCCCTCGTTTACGGCCAGATGAACGAACCCCCGGGCGCCCGCGCCCGCGTCGCCCTGACCGGCCTGTCGATCGCGGAATACTTCCGTGACGAAGAAGGCAAGGACGTGCTGCTGTTCGTCGACAACATCTTCCGCTTCACCCAAGCCGGCGCCGAAGTGTCGGCTCTGCTGGGCCGCATCCCCTCGGCCGTGGGCTACCAGCCCACCCTGGCCACCGAGATGGGCAACCTGCAGGAGCGCATCACTTCGACGAACAAGGGCTCGATCACCTCGGTTCAGGCCATCTACGTGCCCGCCGACGACCTGACCGACCCGGCGCCGGCCACCTCGTTCGCCCACTTGGACGCCACCACCGTTCTGTCGCGTGACATCGCGGCCCAGGCCATCTTCCCGGCCGTGGACCCGCTGGACTCGACCTCGCGGATCATGGACCCGCTGGTCATCGGCGAGGAGCACTACACCGTTGCTCGTCGCGTCCAGGAAGTCCTGCAGCAGTACAAGGCCCTGAAGGACATCATCGCCATCCTGGGCATGGACGAGCTGTCGGAAGAGGACAAGCTGATCGTGGCCCGCGCCCGCAAGATCCAGCGCTTCCTGAGCCAGCCGTTCCACGTCGCCGAGCAGTTCACCAACACGCCGGGCGCCTTCGTCCAGCTGAAGGACACGATCCGCTCGTTCAAGGGCATCGTGGACGGCGAATACGACCACCTGCCGGAAGGCGCCTTCTACATGGTCGGTCCGATCGAGGAAGCCGTGGCCAAGGCCGAAAAGATGGCGGCCGAAGCCTAATGACCGAAGACGCCGATCTGGGCCATTTCTGCTGCGAGGAGCTGGCGGAAGCCGTGTCCCCGGACACGACCGCCAGCCTCATCGAGCACGATAGCGGCCTGATCCTGCTGAACCTCGGCGAACGCGAGGAAGAGGGCGAGACGGGCCTGGTGCTGGCCACCATCCGCTTCTGCCCCTTCTGCGGGACCGAGATCCAGACCGACGAAGACATCGAAGCCGCCCTGGGCGGCGTCGAGGAGACCTTCAACTGATGGCCAAGCTGCACTTCTCTCTGGTCGCGCCCGAGCGCGAACTGTTCTCCGGCGACGTGGACATGGTCCAGGCTCCGGGCGCGGAAGGCGACTTCGGCGTCCTGGCCAACCACGCTCCGTTCATGACCACCCTGCGCGAAGGCAAGGTGACCGTGAAAGACGGCGCGACGACCAAGGTGTTCGACATCCAGGGCGGCTTCGCGGACGTTGGTCCCGAGGGGCTGACCATCCTGGCCGAACACGCCGTCGAAGCGGCCTGACCGCCTTCGGATTCTTGAATTCGGAAACGCCCTCGTTCCTCGTGATCGAGGGCGTTTTCGTGAGCGCCCGGGGGATGGGCGCGAAAAAATTACACTTGTGACCTAATCTCCGCCTTAATCGGTAGCCATAAGGGTTGCGAGGGACCGCCTGTCGGTTTTAATGCCGACCTCTCGTTCAGTTGGGGATAACCAGCCTATGCGCCTCGCGCTCGTCAGCCTGATCGCTCTCGGCGCGGTTTCGACCGCCGCCGTCGCCCAGGAGCAAACCGCTCCGGCTCCCGCCACGCCCGCGCCGGCTCCCGCCGCCGCTCCGGCTCCGGCCCAAGCCGCCCCGGCCGCTCCGGCTGACCAAGCCGCTCCGGCTGCTCCGGCCGACCAAGCCGCGCCGCCCGTCGCGGCCGCTCCGGCCGCGGCCCCCGCCGAAACCTACACCGCGCCGGTCCGTGGTCCGAAGACCACCGACCCGGTCACGCTGAAGCTGCTGGACGTGCTGGACAAGGTCTGCAAGCCGCAGGTCGCCGGCGGCGACTTCGCCCAGCTGGTCAAGGACTACGGCTTCAAGAAGAAGAAGGAGCAGTGGATCCTCGACCTGGGCAAGCCCTACAACATCACGCTCGACAATCCCGGTTCGAACAAGAACATCTGCACCGTCACGATCGACTACGCCCAGAGCCCCGAGCAGGCTCAGGAACTGGCCAACGGCCTGCACGACTGGGCGACCTGGGAAAATAGCCCGCAGCTGCGCCTGATCCGCAACGACCAGACGATCGGCAGCGACTTCCGCCGCTTCACGGTGTCGTGGGATGACGCCTGGGCCAATGGCCACGCGGGCCTGGTCTATGTGCGTCTGAAGAAGCTGGACGAGAGCTCGGTCGGCAAGAACTTCGAGCGCGCCCAGATCCTGTACAGCACCAGCAGCCGCTGATCTGGTTGCCCGGTCTCAAAGACCGACCTATCTAGCGAAGGCGCGGGGACGACCCCGCGCCTTTTGCGTTTCCGGGGACGACCCCGCCTTTTGGAAGAAAGGGCTCGTCGTGGCCTGGATCATCCTCCTGATCGCCGGACTGTTCGAGGTGGGCTGGGCCGTGGGCCTGAAGTTCACCGAAGGCTTCACCAAGCCGATCCCGATCGCGCTGACCGCGATCAGCCTTGTCCTGTCGATGGGCTTGCTAGGCTGGTCGGTGAAGAGCCTGCCGCTCGGCACGGCCTACGCCGTCTGGACGGGTGTCGGCGCGGTCGGCACCGCCATCGTGGGCATCGTGCTGTTCAAGGAGCCGGCGACGGCGGCGCGGCTGGTCTGCCTGGGCCTGATCGTGGCCGGGATCCTGGGGCTGAAGGTGTTCAGTCCGCAGTAGGTCAGGCGGCCGCCCGGTCCTCGGCGGCGATGAATGCAAGGCACCGCGCGGCCACGTCTTCCCAGCCCGGTTCGCCCGGCAGCCAATGGCTCATCTGCGGGAACACCTCCACGACGCCGCCCAGGCGCGCGGCGGTCTGGCGGACGGTGGCGGGGGGATGGATCACGTCCTGACCGCCGGCGATGGCCAGCACCGGACATCCGGGGGCGGCGACGCTGGTGGTCATGAACGGGTCGAGCCACCAGTTCAGCGTCTCCCACAGCGCCCGGCCGCTCTCGGCCGTCATGCGGCCGAAGATCGCCTTGCGGGCGGGGCGAGGCAGGCGATCGACGCTGTAGCGCCGCACCACGCCATAGTCGGGCGCGACGGCCTGCAGCCAGTAGGGGCCAAGGGCGTAGAGGCTCACGGCCGACGCCGCCTCTTCCAGGCTCGCGCCGCTGACGCCCCAGGGCGCGGACGGGGCCAGCAGGATCAGTTTGGAAACGCGGGCGCGGGCGGCCGCCATCTGGGCGACCAGGCCGCCCATCGAGTGGCCGACCAGAATGGGAGGAGTCTCGCAGGTCTCGACGAGGCGGGCGATCTGCCGCGCGTAGTCGCTCATCGAGACGCCGGTGACGCTGCGGGCGCCGTCGTGACCGATCAGGTCGGGCGTCAGCACCGCGTGGCCGGCGGCCTCGAACGGCGCGCGAAAGACGTCGAAGGTCCAGCCGCCGCAGAAGGCCCCGTGGACCATGATGACCGGTGCGCGCATGGACGCTCTTGAACTCGACCCTGACCCCGCCGACCAGTTTGGCTGGCGGGGTCAGAGTACACGGTCTACTTGGACTTGGGCGAGGTTTTGGCGGTCGCCTTTGTCGCAGGCTTCTTGGTCGCTGGGGCCTTCGCCGCGGCGGCCTTGGTCGCCGCGGGCTTCGCCGTAGCGGGCTTGGCGGCCGCAGGCTTAGGCGCGGCGGCTTTGGCGGGAGCCTTGGCCGTCGCCGGCTTGGTGGTCGCCTTCGGAGCTGCGGTCTTCGGAGCTGCGGTCTTGGCCGGGGCCTTCGCCGCCGCCGGCTTGGTCGCGGGCTTAGCCGCCGCCTTGGCGGGAGCCTTGGTCGCGGCCGGCTTGGCGGCCGGGGCGGCCTTGGCCTTTGGCGCGGCCTTGGCGGGCGCGGCCGCCGTCTTCGGAGCCGCGGCGGCTTTCGGCTTCGCGGCCGGCTTGGCGGCGGCCTTGGCGGGCGCCGCGGCCTTCGGCGCGGGGGCGGCCTTCGCCTTGGCGGCGGGAGCTTTCACGGCCGGCGCCTTGGCCGGAGCGGCGGCCTTCTTCGGCGCAGCCGCCTTCGGCTTCGTCGCGGCCTTGGGCTTGGCTTCGGCCTTCGGCGCGGCGGCGGCCGCCGGAGCGGGCGTCGGAGCCGGGGTCGGCGCCGGAGCGGGTTTCGGAGTCGGCGCGGGGGCCGGAGCCGGAGCGGGCTCCGCGGCCTTCACGGGCGCGGCCGCCGGGGCCGGGGCGGGTG
>NZ_LSJA01000032.1 GCF_001556515.1 Caulobacter sp. CCH9-E1
GGCCCCAGTCCTTGTAGAAGATCTGCACGCCGTCCTGGGTCGTGACGTAGCCGCTCTGGGCGCGGTCGGCGGTCGGCCTGGCGGCGGCCTTGGGAGTCGCGGCCTGAACGGCCAGGGGCGCGGCGACGGCCGCGGCGGTCAGGCCGAGACCAGCGGTCATCAGCCCACGGCGGGAAGCTTGGTTCGACTGGCTCATGATCATCCTCATGTAATTTGCGCGATAATGATTATCGCGATAACAAGATGATTATGCCTGAGCTCCACGCGTGTCCAGCGGATTCTTTATCGCGATATCATTTTTCGCCGGAAGAGAGGAGAGCGGCGCGGAGGCCCCGCGCGAGAGGCGGATTGGAGGAGCATTCCCTCCCGCGAGGGGGAGGGAATGCTCGAGCCGAAGCTTACAGCTGCTCCAGCAGGTACTCGGCGGAGGAAACCTTGAACTGGCCGGCTTCCTCGACGTTCAGCTGGGTGACGACGCCGTCCTTGGCGATCAGCGAATAGCGCTGCGAGCGCGCGCCCATGCCGAACTTGCTGCCGTCGAAATCGAGGCCGACAGCGCGGGTGAAGTCGCCATTGCCGTCGGCCAGCAGCAGGACTTCGCCGTCGATGCCCTGGTCCTTGCCCCAGGCCTTCATCACGAAGACATCGTTGACCGAGACGCAGGCGATCGCATCCACGCCCTTGGCCTTCAGCTCGGCGGCCTTCTCCTTGAAGCCCGGCAGGTGCTTGGCCGAGCAGGTCGGGGTGAAGGCGCCCGGCACGGCGAACAGCGCCACGGTCTTGCCCTTGAAGATGTCGTCGGTGCTGATCGGCGCCGGCCCTTCGGCCGTGCTGGTCATGAAAGTCGCCGCGGGCAGCTTGTCGCCAACCTTGATCGCCATGGGCCGTGTTCCTCTATTGTGCGTTTGGAAGGTCTTGGAGATATCCCCGCGCCGCTCGACCGCCAAGCCACCGTTTTTGGAAACACGCGACGCGGATTCTCATCGACGCGACTTGAAAGCGTCGCACGGAGGGCCAATGCTCCATTCATGGCCAGCTTGATCGACGACGAGGACGAAGGCGAATTCCTGACCGGGCGTCTTCTGGTGGCGATGCCGGGCATCGAAGACCCGCGCTTCGAACGGGCCGTGCTCTATCTGTGCGCGCACGACGAGGAGCAGGCCATGGGCCTGGCGGTCAATCGTCCCGTCGAAGGCCTGACCGTCGTCGAGCTGCTGGAGCGGCTGGGCGTCAAGTCGAACATCCAGGCGCCGCGCGACCTGGTCCTGCTGGGCGGCCCGATCGAGCGCGAGCGCGGCTTCGTGCTGCATACCGACGACTTCCACTCGCCGGACTCCTCCCTGCCCATCGCGGAGGGTCTCAGCCTGACCGCCACCCGCGACGTGCTCGACGCGATGGCCAGCCCTCACCGGCGCCCCCGCAAGGCGATCCTGGCGCTCGGCTATGCCGGCTGGGGCCCTGGTCAGCTCGAGCAGGAGCTGCGCGACAACATCTGGCTGATCTGCGACGCCGACGAGAGCCTGCTGTTCGACGAGGACCACGAGCACAAATGGACCCGGGCCCTGGCCAAGCTGGGAATCACCGCCGACCACCTGTCGACGACGGCGGGGCGGGCTTAGAAAACCCTCTCCCCGTCGGAGAGGTGTCGGCGCAGCCGACGGAGAGGGGAAAGGCCGGGGCAGCAAAACTTCCCCCACCGGCGCTTCGCGCCACCTCGTGTGATGGAGATGAGCTAGCGTGAGGAGCGGCCG
>NZ_LSJA01000328.1 GCF_001556515.1 Caulobacter sp. CCH9-E1
TGGCGGCCTTCAGGTTCTCGAACTGGCCGCCCCAGGTCAGCCAGTAGCCGGTCGGCAGCTGGACGGCGTCGACCTTGCTGCGGGCTTCGGTGACGAACGAGCCGATGTCGCGGCCACGAACGTTGACCTGGATAACCACCCGGCGCTTGCCGTCTTCGCGGCTGATCTGGTTCAGACCATCCGATAAGCGGAACTGCACCAGCTCCCGCAGCGGCACCGACCGTTGCAGGCCGTTCTCGCCGGCCGGCAGCATGACCGGTAGAGCGCCCAGGGCATCGAGGTCGTTGCGCTGGGTCATCGGCACGCGGACGGTGATGTCGAAGCGGCGATCACCCTCGAAGACGTCGCCGGCCTGGCGACCGCCCATGGCCGTGGCCACGGTGTCGGCCACCTGGTCGATGCTGAGCCCAAAGCGGGCGATGGCGGCGCGGTCGAACTTGACGTCCAGGGTCGGGGCCCCGCCGACCTGTTCGACACGGACACCCTCGGCGCCTTGGATCGACTGCAGGACCGCGCCGATCTTGGCGGCCGTGGCGCTCATCTTGTCCAGATCGTCGCCGTAGAGCTTGATGGCGACGTCGCCACGCACGCCGGCGATCAGCTCGTTGAAGCGCATCTGGATCGGCTGGGTGACTTCGAAGCTGTTGCCCAGCAACGGCGAGACCTTGCCCTCGATGCGCTCGACGACCTTGGCCTTGTTGGCGACGTCCTTGGGCCACTCCTTCTGGGGCTTCAGGATAATGAAGCCGTCCGAGGCGTTGGGCGGCATCGGGTCGGTGGCGACCTCGGCCGTGC
>NZ_LSJA01000329.1 GCF_001556515.1 Caulobacter sp. CCH9-E1
ATCTGGAAGTGATCGCCCGCCACTTTCGTTTGCGGGTGTTAGGCTTGTCGGCATTCTAAAGTTGTGTTCCCCTTTAGTTTCACCTTTGGGAGGACGCGCGATGCGACGGATGCTTCTGAGTGTTGGCGTGCTAGCTCTTCTAGCGACCGGTTCCGTCGCCTCGGCTCGCCAGAGCGACACCTTGATCGGTGATTCACGGCGTCAGCAGGGGCTGGAGTCCGAGATGGGACGCCTGCGCATGGGGCAAACGGGCGGCGCGCGCGAAGGCGTTTGCCCGCTCGTCCGCGGCGCCTCGGCGGAGGTCAACGCCTACGTCGCCGCTCGCTTGCGCCAGGTCGCCAACCAGGTGGGCGCGGAATATGCGCATCGCGATTGCGAGCCGAACGTGGTCGTTCTGTTCTCGCCGGATCCCGACGAATTGGTGGCCGAGGCCACGCGCGCCAAGCGGTTCAATTACAGAGGCGTCGCCGCTCAGGACGTCGAGCGGTTCAAGACCAGCCGTCAGCCCGTGCGCTGGATCCACGGTTCCGCCGCTCCGGGCCTTAAGACCAAGGATGCGAGACCGTACAACGCCCTGGTGATCGTGGACGCCAACAAGGCCGCCGACGTCAAGGTCTCGACTTTGGCCGATTATATCAGCCTAGTCGCCCTGGCCGACGTCCGAATTCGTCCCGCGCCGGCCGAAGGGATCCTGAACCTGTTCAACGCGGTCGACGCGCCTCGCGCGATGACCGAGGCCGACCGAGCGTATCTCCGCTCCGTCCATAGCCGTCGCTACTGATCGACGGAGGGGGCGGTCAGCGCCGCCCTCCGTTTTTCGAACGAGCCGTACCGGGGTGTCGCGCGCTGATGCCTCGTGTCGGACCCAATGGTGTGCGCCGGCCGCGGCGTCACTCCAGTGCGCCGAGTTGAGAGGCCTCTCATCTCCCAAGAGTCATCGCGATACACGCCATGGCTGCATTACGTGTCAGGGGCTGAACGTCGTCAAACCGTCCGACGCAGAGGCGGCGGGTCGGCGCGCGCCTTCAAGGCTCTCGGTTGGCGGATTTAAATCGTGCCTAGAGCCAGTTGCTGCCGCTCTTATCATCAGGACAACGTTGTCATTGGAAATATTTGCCGAATTCTCAGGATGGGGCGTGGAACGGCAAGCGCCAGTGGACGCGTTCTTGAACGAAGTGCTACTGAGGCCCCGGATATTGCACTGCGGGATCACCATACAGCAGCGCTGTTCCAAGGTGAGACGCTCCCAATAGAGGGGCGCGGCCTTTTCACTTATCGCAGGGTGAATTTCATATGCCGGTTGAGACGCTGACCAAGTCCCGTTGGGTTTATGCATTTGGCGGAGGCGGCGCCGACGGCGACGCCTCGATGAAGAACCTTCTCGGGGGCAAGGGCGCCAACCTCGCCGAGATGTCTTCGCTGGGCCTGCCTGTGCCCCCCGGCTTCACGATCACCACCGAGGCGTGTGTCCACTACTACGCCAACGGCAAGCAGTACCCGGCCGAGCTGGCCGAGCAGGTCAAGGTCGGCCTCGCCAAGGTCGAGGAGATCACGGGCAAGGCGTTCGGCGACGTCGCCAACCCGCTGCTGGTCTCGGTGCGCTCGGGCGCCCGGGCCTCGATGCCGGGCATGATGGACACCGTGCTGAACCTGGGCCTGAACGACGAGACGGTCGAGGGCCTGGCCAAGCTGTCGGGCGACCGCCGCTTCGCCTATGACAGCTACCGCCGCTTCATCCAGATGTACTCGAACGTCGTGCTCAATCTGGAGCACCACATGTTCGAGGAGATCCTGGACGACCACAAGGAGCGCCTGGACGTCCATGTCGACACCGGCCTGACCGCCGACGACTGGGCCCTGGTTATCAAGGACTACAAGGCCGCCGTGCGCGACCACCTGGGCAAGCCGTTCCCGCAGGACGCCCAGGAGCAGCTGTGGGGCGCGATCGGCGCCGTCTTCGCCAGCTGGATGAACGACCGGGCCAAGTTCTATCGCCGCATGCACGACATCCCCGAGAGCTGGGGCACGGCGGTGAACGTCCAGTCGATGGTGTTCGGCAATATGGGCGACACCTCGGCGACGGGCGTGGCCTTCACCCGCAACCCGTCGAACGGCGACAACCGCCTGTACGGCGAGTTCCTGATCAACGCCCAGGGCGAGGACGTGGTGGCGGGCATCCGCACGCCGCAGTCCCTGACCAAGGCCGCCCGCGAGGAGATGGGCGACACCGCTCCCTCGATGGAAGAGGCGATGCCGGAGGTGTTCGGCCAGTTCAAGACCGTGGTCGAGACGCTGGAGCGCCACTACCGCGACATGCAGGACATCGAGTTCACGGTGGAGCAGGGCAAGCTCTACATGCTGCAGACCCGCAACGGTAAGCGCACGGCCAAGGCCGCGCTGAAGGTGGCGGTCGACATGGCGGCGGAAGGCGTGATCAGCAAGCAGGAGGCCGTCGGTCGCGTCGAGCCGGCCTCGCTGGACCAGCTGCTGCACCCGACCATCGACCCGACCGCCCACCGCGACGTGATCGCCGTCGGCCTGCCGGCCTCGCCCGGCGCGGCGACCGGCAAGATCGTCTTCGACAGCGACGCCGCCGAGAAGGCCGCCGCCAACGGCGAAGCCGTGATCCTGGTGCGCGAGGAGACCTCGCCAGAAGACATTCACGGCATGCACGCCGCCCGCGGCATCATCACGGCCCGCGGCGGCATGACCAGCCACGCCGCCGTCGTGGCGCGCGGCATGGGCCGAGCCTGCGTCTCGGGCGCCGGCGACGTCGCCATCTTCGAGAAGGAAGGCCTGTTCCGCGTCCGCGGCCGCGAGTTCAAGGCCGGCGAGATCATCACCATCGACGGCTCGACCGGGGAAATCCTGGCCGGTTCGCCCAAGATGATCGAACCCGAGCTGACCGGCGATTTCGCCACCTTGATGGGCTGGGCCGACGAGGTCCGCCGCCTGAAGGTGCGGGCCAACGCCGAGACGCCGCTGGACGCCAAGACCGCCCGCCAGTTCGGCGCGGAAGGCATCGGCCTGTGCCGCACCGAGCACATGTTCTTCGACGACACCCGGATAGCCGCGGTGCGAGAGATGATCCTGGCCGACGACGAGAACGGCCGCCGCGCCGCCCTGGCCAAGATCGCGCCGTTCCAGAAGGCCGACTTCGTCGAGCTCTTCACGATCATGGAAGGCCTGCCGGTCACGATCCGCCTGCTGGATCCGCCGCTGCACGAGTTCCTGCCGCACACCGAGGAAGACGTCGAAGCCGTGGCCCAGGCCACGGGCCTGGACGCCGCCAAGCTGATGCGTCGCGCCAAGGAGCTGCACGAGACCAACCCGATGCTGGGCCACCGCGGCTGCCGCCTGGGCGTCTCGTACCCCGAGATCTATGAGATGCAGGTCCGCGCCATCCTGGAAGCCGCCTGCGAGATCGCCAAGTCGGGCAAGGCCGCTCCGGTTCCCGAGATCATGCACCCGCTGGTCGCCAAGGGCGAGGAGATGAAGTACCTGCGCGACCTGACCGACCGTGTCGCCAAGGCGGTGCTGGAAGAGCAGGGCGTGGACCTGAAGTACACCGTCGGCACCATGATCGAGCTGCCCCGCGCGGCCCTGCGCGCCGGCGACCTGGCCGCCAACGCCGAGTTCTTCAGCTTCGGCACCAACGACCTGACCCAGACGACGTTCGGCATCAGCCGCGACGACGCCGGCAAGTTCCTGGGCGCCTATATCGACAAGGGCATCTTCGAAAAGGACCCCTTCGTCAGCCTCGACCAGGACGGCGTCGGCGACCTGATCCGCATCGCCGCCGAGCGTGGCCGCGCGGCCCGTCCGGATGTCAAGCTCGGCATCTGCGGCGAGCATGGCGGCGACCCGGCCTCGATCGGCTTCTGCGAGACGGTGGGCCTCGACTACGTGTCGTGCTCGCCCTACCGCGTGCCGATCGCGCGCTTGGCGGCCGCCCAGGCGGCTCTGGCGAACAAGGGCTGAGGCCCTCGTTTCAAGCCTGAACTCACTCAGGGGGCCTCGGACTGGACAGTCCGAGGCCCTTTGCCTATCCGACGTGGCGAGGACCTCGGGGGGAAGTCATGGCCTATCTGCGCTGGCGCCGGTTCACGGAGCTGCTGTCGCTCGACAATCCGGCGCTGGGCGAGCTGTTCATGCGCAAGCGCCACAAGCCGATCGTGGCCGCGCCCGTCGAGAAGTGGGACGCCGAGTACCAGGCCGGGATCTACGATCGCCTGAACCGCTCCGAGCAGCGCCACCACCACCGCCTGCTGGCGGCCATGATCGCCGACCGCTGGCCCAATCCGCGCGTGCTGGAGATCGGGGCGGGCGAGGGCGTGTTCTACGAAGCCCTGCGCGCCCACCGGCCGGCCCGCTATGTCGGCGTCGACTTTTCCCGGCCCGCCATCGAGCGCGGCGAGCTGCGCCTGGCGCCCGAGATCGCCATCGGCGAGGTCAAGATGGTGCTGGGCGATGGCCGCACCTTCCGGACCGACGAGACCTTCGATGTCGTGGTCTTTTCCGAATGCATCGAGCACCTGGGCGAGGTCGAGGATCTGGTCGCCCACTACGCCCCGAACCTGAAGCCCGACGGCGCCGTGGGCCTGACCATGTGGCTGGCGCTCAAGCCCCTGCGCCTGTGGCATCGCCTGAAGGCGATGGGCCAGGTGCTGGACGAGGCGGTGATCAACACCCCCTGGGGCGGCGGCTGGTTGGTGGCCGTGGTTCGGCCGAGGCGCTGAGATCGTGGGTTCGGCGGCTGCCTGGTTAGAGCCAGGTTCCGCTGCTCGCCATGCCCACCACTAATGAACTCAGCACGGCGAAGGGCGCATTTATCAGGGCGCAGATGGTGGCAAGCGCTCTGCTGCCGGGAAGCGTCACGATGCTCCACACCGCAGCGGCGACATAGGCGACCAGCATGATCAAGCTGACATGGCCGAGCCAGTCGGCCGACTTCATTTCGCCTTGATAGAAGACCGCGGCGGCGACAGGCGGAAGCAGCCATAACGCGGGAAGGACGAGGAGCCGAACGGTCCTGCGTCGCTCGGGCATAATCAAGACAACAAGCGTTGAAGCGGCGCCCAGGAGGCCCATCCCAAAGCAACTGGCCTGCATCAGCAGAAACCAAAGGAAGCTCAGCTTTTGCACGGTTTCATACAACCGGCGCGCGGCCTCCGTTGCAAGCGGCGTGTCTTGAAGCCCTAGACCACGAACGCAAAGCCGCCCCGAGGCGGAAGGAGCCTCGGGGCGGTTGCTAGGCCGTCCGCTTACGGGGGAGGGGCGCGGACGGCGACTGACGGCAGGGATTAGCCGTGCAGCTTGATGGCGGTCTCGGCGACCTTGCGGCCTTGGTAGCGGGCGCCCGTCAGTTCGTTCTCGCTGGGCTGACGCGAGCCGTCGCCGCCGGCGATCGTGGTGGCGCCGTACGGGCTGCCGCCGGTGATTTCGTCCAGGGTCATCTGGCCGGCGTGGCCGTAGTCCATGCCCACGATCACCATGCCAAAGTGCAGCAGGTTGGTGATGATCGAGAACAGGGTGGTCTCCTGGCCGCCGTGCTGGGTCGCCGTCGAGGTGAAGGCGCCGCCGACCTTGCCGTGCAGGGCGCCGCGGGCCCACAGGCCGCCGGCCTGGTCGAGGAACGCCGCCAGCTGCGAGCTCATGCGGCCAAAGCGCGTGCCCGTGCCGACGATGACGGCGTCGTAGTTGGCCAGGTCCTCGACCGTGGCCACCGGGGCTTCCTGGTCGAGCTTGAAGTGGGCCTTCTGGGCGACTTCCAGCGGGGCGGTTTCCGGGACGCGCTTGATGTCGACCTGGGCGCCGGCTTCGCGGGCGCCTTCGGCGACGGCCTTGGCCATCGTCTCGATGTGGCCGTACGACGAGTAGTAGAGAACGAGAACCTTGGCCATGACGGCCTCCTTTGCGGTCGTTGAAGGGGAGGAAGGTCGGACGCGAGGCTAAGGTTTCCCCGCGTCCGTTTCTTGAAGGAAAACTCTAGTCCTGAGCGGCGTCGACCAGGACCAGTTCGGCGTCTTCCAGGGCGGTGACGGTGATCACGTCCTCGTCCTTGATGCCGGCGCCGTCGCGGGCGTTCAGCTTGACGCCGTTGACCTCGACCGACCCGACGGCCGGGACGAGATAGCCGCTACGGTCCTTGCCCAGGGCGTAGGTGGTGCTCTCGCCCGCCTTCAGCGTCGCGCCCAGGACGCGGGCGTCGGTGCGGATCGGCAGGGCGTCGGCGTCTTCGGCGAAGCCCGAGGCCAGGGTGACGAACTTGCCCGAGCGATCGCCCTTCGGAAACGGCTTGGCGCCCCACGACGGCGCGGCGCCGAAGGTCTTGGGCTCGATCCAGATCTGGAAGATCCGGGTCGTTTCCGGCTCGAGATTGTACTCCGAGTGACGGATGCCCGTGCCCGCGCTCATCACCTGGACGTCGCCGGCCACGGTGCGGCCCTTGTTGCCCAGGCTGTCCTGGTGGGTGATCGCGCCGTCGCGGACATAGGTGATGATCTCCATGTCGCTGTGCGGATGCGGCGGGAAGCCGGTGTTGGGGGCGATCTCGTCGTCGTTCCAGACCCGCAACGAACCCCAGTTCATGTTGCGGGGGTCGTAGTAGCTGGCGAACGAGAAGTGATGCTTGGCCTTCAGCCAACCGTGGTCGGCGCCGCCAAGCTTGTCGAACGGTCTGCGATCGATCATGGCTCTAACCTTTCAGTCTCTCGAGAAGCGCCAGTCCGGCGCGTCGTGTTGAGGAGAAGATAGGGGACCTGGCGGGATCCGAAATGGAAACTGTTGAAACACATGGTTTCCAAAACTAAGCTATCGCCATGTCCAAGCTCCCCGATCTCGAAGGCCTCGCCGTGTTCGCCAAGGTGGTGGAGCTGCGCTCGTTCGCCGCCGCCGCCGATGAACTGGCCATGTCCAAGGCCACGGTCTCCAAGGCCGTGACGCGGCTGGAGACCCGGCTGGGCTCGCGCCTGTTCAACCGGACCTCTCGCCGCCTGGCCCTGACCGACGCCGGCCAGTCCCTGGTCGAACGCGCCGCCCGCGTCCTGGCCGAGGCCCAGGCGGCCGAGGAGGAGGCCTCGCACCAGTCCTCGGCGCCGCGCGGGCTGGTCCGGATGGCCGTGCCGATGTCCCTGGGCATCACCACCCTGGGGCCGGTGCTGCCCGCGTTCTTCGAAGCCTATCCGGAGGTCTCGATCGAGCTGCACCTGTCGGACGCCACCATCGATCTGGTGGGCATGGGTTTCGACCTGGCGCTACGCGTGGCGGCCCTGCCGGACAGCTCGCTGGTGGCGCGGCGCCTCAGGGCGGTGAAGCGTCACCTGGTGGCCTCGCCCGCCTATTGGGACAAGCACGGTCGGCCGCACCATCCCGCCGACCTGGCCCAGCATCGCGGCCTGACCTATGGCCACCAGTCCGCGCCGGAGACCTGGCGTTTCCAGAAGGGCGGCGAAGAGGCCTCGGTGCGGCCGCGGTCGGTGATCCGCGCCAACAACGGCGACGTCCTGCTGCCGGCGCTGCTGGCCGGTTCGGGCGTCGCCCTGCTGCCGGACTTCATCGTCGGGCCCGCTGTGGCCGACGGCCGCCTGGAAGAGGTCCTGACGGAGTGGCAGGGCGCGCCGATCGCGTTGCATCTGGTCATGCCGCCAGGCGGGCCTCGTCCGGCGCGGGTCGAGGTGCTGGCGGCCTATCTCGCCAAGACTCTGGGCGCTTCCGGACGCTAGAGGCTCTCGACCTGGGCCGGGGTGAACGCCGCGACCTGAAGCGGCGTCATGGCCGCTAGGTTGGTGGTCGACAGCCAGTCCAGCTGGTTGATGGTCAGGCCGGGGATCTGCGAGGGCAGCAGATAGCGGATCTGGGTCGTCGAGAGGCCGGAGATCACCGTGGTCGACAGGGACCCGATCTGGCTGGCCGACAGGCCTTGAACCTGCGTGCTCGTCAGTTGCGCGAAGGCGGTCGAGGACAGGCTGCGCATCTGGTAGGCCGAGAGCCCCTTCATGGCCGTGGTCCCGATGGACGCCATTTGGGTCTGGGACAGCGCCGCCAGGTTCGTTACCGACAACGCGGACACCTGGGTCGCTGAGAAGGCGCCGATCTGGGTCGCAGCGAACTCGCCGATATCGGTCGTGGTGAGTCCGGCGAACTGGGTCGCGGTAAGTCCGGTGACCTGCGTGTTCGAGAGCGCCTGAACCGCCGTCGCGTCGAGACTGCTGACGTTCGCGGACGAAAGCCCTGCGATCTGCGTCGACGAGAAGCTTCTGATCTGGGTGCTCGACAGCTCGGCGAAGTCGGTGGAAGTCATGCCGGCGATCTGGGTCGACGTCAGCCCCGCCAACTGGGAAGAGGTCAAGGCGCCGACCTGCGTGGCGGTTAGGGCGCTGATATTGCTGGCCGACAGCGCCGCGATTTGGGTCGCGGTGAAGCCAGAGACCTGGGTCGGGGTCAGCTCGGCGAAATCCGTGGTGCTGAGACCGCTAAGCTGGGTGGTGGTGAGGGCCGAGATGTAGGTGGCGCCCAGAGCGGCCACCTGGGTCGACGAAAGGCCGCCAAAGGCGCTCGCGCTCAGGCCGGCCACCTGGGTGGCGGTGAAGGCCGCGACCTGGGTGTCGGACAGCGCCGAGGCCTGGGTGCTGGTAAGCCCCTTCAGCTGCGAAGCGGAGAAAAGGGCGATATCGGTGTCGAGATAGTTGAGCTGAGCGGTGCTCAGCCCGCCAACCTGCGTCGCCGTCAGGCCCTTGAGCTGGGTGACGCTCAGCGCGTCCAACTGGGTGGTGTCCAGCGCCGAGATCGCGGTGGACGACAGGGCCGAGACCTGAGCGGCCGACAGCGCCTGCAATTGCGTGGCGGAGATTTCGGCCACGTCGGTGACGCTCATCGCGCCGATTTGCGAGGCGTTCAGAAGCTTCAGCTGGGTCGTTTCCAGCGAGCCGATCTGGGTGGCGTCCAGCGCGGTGAACTGGGTGGCGTTCAGCCCGCCGATCTGGGTGGCGCTGAGCACGTCCAGTCGGCTGGTGTCCAGCTTGGCCAGCTGGGTCGAGGTCAGGGCGTTGAGCTGGGCGCCGCTGAACGACGCCAGCTGCTCGGCGTCGAAGATCAGGGTCTGCGCGAAGGCCGGGATCTGCGTCGCCGTCAGGCCTTTGACCGCCGTATTGGACAGGGCCGAAACCTGGCTGGCGCTCAGCCCCGCCAAGGCCGTGTTGGTCAGGGCACCGACCTGGGTGGTGGTGAGCGTCTCGAGCTTGGTGGTCGAAAGGCCCTGCACCAGCGTCGCAGGCAACGCTGAGATCTGTGCGGCGGAGAGGTACGAAATCGGCATGGACTCGTTGCCCCAAAATACGCTGGCGCGAATCGTTCGCGCCAAGTCTAGGCCAAGGCGCACAACTCAGCCATGCGACCATGAGATGCGGTCGCGATGCGCTCCGCCTCCCGCTATTGTTGTGGAGGCGGGATAAAGCTCTTCTAAGGATCTAGTTGAATCCGCTGGTTACCTTTAGCCCGCGCGCATGGTCCACAGGTCGAGGTCGGCTTCGCGACCGATCAGGGCCAGGCCCGAGGCGATGGACTCGAACTCGCCGCCGGTTTCGATCTTGTCGGCCCCAAAACGGCGCAGGAAGATTTCGCGGACCGCCGGCACGAACGAGCTGCCGCCCGTCAGGAAGACGCGGTCGACGCCGGTTTCGGCCAGGCCCGCGCGATCCAGCGCCTCGGCCACGGCGGTCTCGATCGCCGTCAGCTCGGGCGCGATCCAGCCTTCGAACTCGGTCCTCGCCACGCGCTTTTCGATATGCACCGAGCCGGCTTCGAAGCGGAACATGGCTTCGTCGCAGCTCGACAGCGCCTCCTTCAGCGCCGAAACCGACCGGTAGAGGGCGTAGCCGTGATTGCCGTCCAGCACCTCGATCAGGGCGGCGATCTTTTCGGGCTCGACCGCGGTGCGCTCCAGGGCGCGGATGTCGCGCATGTCCTTGGACGCGCGCAGCAGGGCCAGCTGGTCCCAGCGGGCGAAGGCGGCGTAGTAGCGCTGGGGGATCGGCAACCGGTTCGAGAACGACCGATAGTCCGAACCCTTGCCCAGCTCCGGCGAGACCAGCTGGTCGATGATCCGGTAGTCGAAGGCGTCGCCGGCTAGGCCCACGCCCGAGCGCGACAGCGGCGTCGAGCGCAGCGTCCTGTCCGCCGCGCGCTCGAACCGCACCAGCGAGAAGTCCGAGGTGCCGCCGCCGAAGTCGGCCACCAGCACCGTGGCGTCCTGCTTCAGCTGCCGCGCGAAGAAGAAGGCCGCGCCGACCGGCTCGTAGGCGTAGCGGATGTCGGTGAAGCCGAGGCGCTGGAACGCCGCCTCGTAGCGCGTGAGGGCCAGGGCCTCGTTGGGCGAACTGCCGGCGAAGGTCACCGGACGGCCGACGATGATGCGCGGCGGCAGGTCGTCCATCTGGGCGCCGGCGTGCTCGCGCAGGCGCAGTAGGAAGGCCGCCAGCAGGTCCTCGAACTGGTAGCGCTTGTCCAGGATCCGCGTCTCGGTGAAGGCGGCCGAGGCGGCGAAGGTCTTGAACGACTGGATGAAGCGCGTTTCCAACGGCTCTTCCAGATAGGCCTCGATCGCCCAGGGCCCAGCCTCGACCACGCGCTCGCCCTGCACGCTGTGAAAGCTGAGCGCCGAGCGGAAGGCGAAGAGCTCGCGGTTGTCGATGGCGAAGCGGACCAGGCGCGCGTGGTCGTCGCCGTGCGTCATTGAGACAACGGTGTTGGTGGTGCCGAAGTCGACGCCGATCGTCGGCGCGGTGGCGGCCGTCATGGGAGCTCGAGGTCCTGGGGAGAGGCGGGGCGAGCGTCGTAACGCCTCACGCCGCCGCGTCAAGGGCGGCCGGTTGACACCGGACCGGACGTCGGCTCGAAGAGGCGCGAGCAAGCAGCGGGCGAACCTTGGAAAACTTCGATGTCCTGGTGATCGGCGCGGGCGCGGCCGGCATGATGTGCGCCATCGAGGCGGGCAAGCGCGGCCGCTCGGTGCTGGTGATCGACCACGCCAAGGCGCCGGGCGAGAAGATCCGCATCAGCGGCGGCGGGCGCTGCAACTTCACCAACACCGGCGCCTCGATCCATAACTTCCTGTCGGCGAACCCGAAGTTCGCGCTGTCGGCCCTGCGCCGCTATCGGCCGAAGGACTTCATCGCCTTGGTCGAGCGATACGGGATCGCCTATCACGAAAAGACCCTGGGCCAGCTCTTCTGCGACGGCTCGGCCAAGCAGATCATCGACATGCTGCTCGCCGAGATGAAGGCCGCCGGCGTCGTTCTGCGGCTGGAGACCAGTGTCCAGACCGTGGCCAAGGTCGAGGGCGGCTTCGAGGTCGCGCTGTCCTCGGGCAAGGTTCGCTGCCAGTCGCTGGTCGTGGCCTCCGGCGGCAAGTCGATCCCGAAGATGGGCGCGACGGGCCTGGGCTATGACATCGCCAAGCAGTTCGGGCTGGGGATCGTCGAGACGCGGCCGGCGCTGGTTCCGCTGACGTTCGAGCCCGGCATGCTGGCGCGACTGACTCCGCTGTCGGGCGTCGCCCTCGACGCCGTGGTCGCCCACGGCAAGACCAAGTTCCGTGAAGGGATGCTGTTCACCCACCGGGGGCTATCGGGCCCCTCGATCCTGCAGATCTCGTCGTATTGGCGCGAGGGCGATGAAATTCGGGTCGACATGGCCCCGGGCGTCGACGCCCTGGCCGCCTTGAAGACCGCTCGCACGGCCACGCCGCGCCAGGCGGTGGCGACCGTGTTGTCGACGCTGCTGCCCAAGCGCGTGGCCCAGGTGATCGCCGACGAAGA
>NZ_LSJA01000330.1 GCF_001556515.1 Caulobacter sp. CCH9-E1
CTTGCGGGAGAGGGTGGCCGCCGAAGGCGGTCGGGTGAGGGGTCGCGCTCCGCTAGCCGGAGAGGCCTTTCTACCCCTCATCCGTCAGCTTCGCTGACACCTTCTCCCGCAAGGGGAGAAGCGAATAAAAGACCTCATGACCGCTCCTCTGCCCCAGCTGATCCTGCTTCCCGGCCTGCTCAACGACGCCGCGCTGTGGCGCGACCAGATCAGCGGCCTTTCGGACGTCGCGCGGGTCTGGGTTCCGGACCTGACGCCCTACGCCACCATCCGCGCGATGGCCGAGCATGTGCTGGAGCACGCCGAGCCGAGCTTCGCCGTGGCCGGCTTCTCGATGGGCGGTTACGTGGCCCAGGAGATCGCCCGCATCGCCCCCGAGCGGATCGAGCGCTTGGCCCTGCTGGACACCTCGATCCATGTCGACACGCCCCAGCGCGCCGCCCAGCGCCAGGCGCTGAACAAGGCCGCCGCCAAGGGCGGGACTTTCCTGGGCATCGGCCAGGCGATCCTGAAGTCCTATGTCGACGCCTCGCGCCTCGACGACACGGAGCTGACCACCCGCATCGTCGACATGACCCAGCGCCTGGGCCGCGAGGTCTTCCTGCGCCAGAACAGCCTGCAGCGCGAGGACGGCGAGGCCGCGTTGCGGGCGCTGCGGGTCCCGCTGCTGATCATCGTCGGCGAGAACGACCAGATCACGCCGGCCGAGGGGCACCGCAAGATGGCCGCCGCCATCGGCTGCACCCACCTGGTGGTGATCCCGAACACCGGCCACATGGCCCCGATGGAGGCGCCTGGCGCGGTCAACGGGGCGCTGCGCCATTGGCTGCAACGGCCGGCGGGGCGGCGGTAAACGGCCGAGACGCCCTGAACCCGCTAAACAGGCTTGAGTTCATAGCTCCAGAGCGCCCGACGACCTGAGCGCGAACACTGGGCGTTCAGCCCTCCGAACAGTGACGCTTCAAAGTTCTGCAACAAAACCGTCAGCGAAACATCGCGTACGAAAACTAAGCCGACCCTTGGGGCTGTCTAGGCGCGCCTGCTCAAGAGCGCGCGGCCAACAAGGGGATTAGGATGAAGAAGACCATGCTCTTCGCGCTGGCGGCGTTCGCGCCGCTGGCTGCGGCGTCGGCCGTGATCGCGGCGCCCGAAAACGCTCCGGCCGACGCGCCGATCGCCACCGCCGATGCGCCGACCATCGCATCCGAGGTCGTGGTGCAGGCCAAGATCGCCTATCGCAACCGCAGCGAGTCGACCGCGCCGGTTCTCGACTATGGCCTGGACTACTTCCAGCGCTTCGAGCCGCTGACCGTCGGCGACGCCCTCAAGCGCGTGCCCAGCGTGTCGTTCCTGTCGGACGTGCTGGAGTCGGACGGCGTGCGTCTGCGCGGCCTTGACCCGGCCTACACTCAGATCCTGATCAACGGCGAGAAGGTCCCCGGCTCGGGCTCCAGCTCCGGGTCGTTCGGCAATGGCGCCGATCAGGCCTTCTTCGTCGACCGCATCCCGGCCGAACTGATCGACCATATCGAAATCGTGCGCAGCAACAGCGCCAACCGCAGCGGCGACGCGGTGGCCGGCGCCCTCAACATCGTCCTGCGCGACGCCATGGCGCTGGACGGCGGCTATGTCCGCGTCGGCGCTCTCCACTTTGACGACAAGCGCGTGCGTGAGGTGCTCGGCGCGGTTTGGGGTGGTCAGGTCGGCCCGGGCCGGCTGCTGATCGGCGCCAACGTCCAAGGCCGCCGCAATCCGAAGGAAAAGCTGAGCCTGCGCTATGACAAGCCCGGCGCCGGCCTGAACAACAACGAACTCCAGAGCGACGTCCGCAACGGCACGGACAGCTCGTTCAACATCGCCTACGACGTGCCGGTCGGCGCTGGCCAGCTGTCGGTGGGCGGCTTCTACGTCCACACCGATCGCTATCAGAACGAAGATTCGATCGAGTACCGGAACGGCGTCGAGACCACCGCCAACCTCTTGACCATCAACGACAACGACGTCGACATCCAGCAGGACAGCTACGCGCTGAACGGCAAGTACAAGTTCCCGATGGCCGGCGGCGAGACCAGCATCAAGCTGGGCTACGCGGCGTTCCAGAACGATGAGTACGAGTTCGAATACGAGACCGAGTATCTTCGCGACTCCACCCCGTTCCCCGACGGTGATCGCTTCACCGGCGACCGCGCCAAGACCCGCATCACCGACGACGAGGTCACGGCAAAGCTTGAGCACAAGCGCGAACTGGTCGCCGGCGCCGATCTGGAGTTCGGCGTGCAGTACGAGGGCAAGCGCCGCGACTCGCGCGTCAGCGAGGTTCCGCGCAACCGCTACAACCTGCCCGCCGCGACCCCGCCGGCCTACAAGCCCTACGGTATCACCAGCAAGGCGCGGCTGGAGCAGACCCGGATCGACCCCTACGTGATGCTCTCGGGCCGCTCGAACGGCCTGAAGTGGGAAGCGGGCCTGCGCTACGAGACGACCGACGTGACGGTCCAGGACTTCGTGATCAACCAGAAGACCGATAACGATTACAAGGTCCTGCTGCCCTCGGCCTCGATCCGCTACAACCTGACCAAGGCCGATCAGGTCTACGCCTCGATGGCGCGCACGGTGCGTCGGGCCAGCTTCGAGTACCTGTCGCCGGTCACGCTGGAGGAAGAGCTCGGCGACAACGACTTCCGCGGCGATCCGACCCTGGCGCCGGAAAAGGCCTGGGGGGTCGATGTCGGCTATGAGCGCCGCATGGGCCGCGACGGCGTGTTCGGCGTCAACCTGTTCTATCGCGACATCAAGGACCTGATCGAGATCTACAACACCGGCGCGCCCGGCTCGGCCAACGATCCGCCGGATGACGTCACCTGGCTGTACTCGGCCCGCAACACCGGCGACGGCAAGGTCTACGGGATCGAGTTCGACCTCTCGACGCCGCTGTCGTTCATCGGCATGGACAACACCGGCGTGTTTCTGAACTACTCGTATCTCGATAGCGAGGTGAACGACGAGTTCGGCAAGCGTCGCTTCAACAGCCAAGCGGAGTCGGTGTTCAACATCGGCTTCATCCAAGACCTCCCGACCTTCGGCGCCGCCTTCGGCATGACCTATCGCAAGCAGGGCGAGGCCTATAGCCGCGTCGTCGGCGAGGAAGTGACCACCACCTATGGCGCGGACCTGGAAGCCTTCATCGAAAAGCGCATCGGCAAGAGCATGGTCGTGCGCCTGACCGGATCGAACCTGCTCGACGCCGACAAGAAGGAAACCTTCAACAAGTTCACCACGATCGCCGACCAGCGCGGCCGCTCGTTCGACGAATACGAGTTGGAGCGTGAAAAGGCCGGTCCGGTGTTCCAGTTGGTTGCGCGGATGGCCTTCTAAGGCCTGTTCGCCTCGCGATCAGAAGACGAAGAAGGCGGCGTCACAGGCGCCGCCTTCTTTCATTTCCACGACCGGAAAAGATCAGATCAGGCCGCGCGGCCCTTGTCCTCGGGAGCCATGAAGCCCATCAGGGCGTCGATGCGCTTGATGAGGTCGGCGCGGCCGCCCGGGCCGGCGAGATCAGCCTGGGTGCAGGCGCCCAGCGCGTCGGCCGCCTGCCGCAGCCGGTCGTCCTTGACCGCTTCGCCCACCAGACGCAGTTCGTGGGCCTGGGCGGCCAGGGCGCGGCGGGCTTGCGCCGGATCGGTGTCCAACGCCGCGGCGGCCGACTTGACGATGCGCAGCGCCTGCGAGAGACGCGCGGCGGGCGTGGCGCTGGCGTCGGCCTTGCGCTTGCGAGGCCCGCGATAATCGGCCGAGTTGAACCGGCGACGGTCGGGGCCGACATAGCCCACGCCCTCGACCCAGTCGCGCGGCTTCAGCGTCACGGCCTCGAGCCGGCGCTCCAGATCCTTGATGTTGAACGGCTTGCGCATGAACTCGTGCACGCCGGCGTCGCGGGCGTCGAAGATCACGTCGGCGGTCGCCTCCGTGGCGCACATGATGATCGGCGCCTCGCGGCAGATCAGGTCGCTGCGGCGGATCTTGCGCGTGAAGGCCACGCCGTCGACGCCGGACTGGGCGTGTTCGACGAAGATCAGCTGCGGATCAGTGGTCCGGGCCAGGGCGTAGCCCTTCTCCGCCGTGGGGGCGGAGAACATCTCGACCGCGCCCAGCGGACGCATGTGCTCGGCCAGCAGGCGCGCCATGGCGGGGTTCGGATCGACGACCAGAACCCGCTGCACCTTGGCGGCGACACGTTGGATGGTGCGGACGTTGCCGTCGAACACGAGAACCCGAGGCTCCTGCGATTAGGATCGGGAGAGTGAAACCAAAACGTTAAGATTCCGCTCGCCAAACCGGGAACGTCCCCACTTAAGGGTTGAGCGGGATGGCCAGGCTGGTCTCGAAGTCCTGCAGAAGGTCCACCGCCTCCTCGGCGTCCGCCGTCAGCGGCTGGCCCTCGGGGAAGCGATAGCGCCAGTAGCTGGCGATGTGGGCGATGGCCCCGACCCGCTCGCCGAGGTTCAAGAACAGCTCCGGAGCGCTCAGCAGGAACTCGCGAAACGCCTGCGGCCGACGATTGCGGACCAGCTGCTCGAAGGCGTCGTCGTAGATCTTCAGGGTCCGCAGGATGGCTTGCCGCTCGACGGGCAGCGCGCCCTGCAGGCGTCGCCGCGCCAGCGCCACGTAGCGCTCGTCGGTCTCGTCGCGGAAGCCGGTCACGGCCAGGCGGTCCAGCTCGTCGCAGATCTTGGTCAGCAGCGGCCACAGCCGGGTCAGCATCCACTTGTAGTAAAGCACGCCCTTCCAGGCGAAGACGCCGTCCTTGAAGCTGTGGCCCTCCATGCCCAAGGTCAGGCGCAGGGGCGACAGGCGCTCGTCGAAGTCGGCCGCCAGCAGCGCCTCGACCATGCGCCCGGCCTGCGAGCGGCGCGCGCCGCCTTGCTCGCCATAGGCCAGCTCGATCAGGTGGCCGATCTCCATGCCGACGAAGCCCTGCATCTGGTCGATGTCGGCCGGCGACAGCGCGAAGTAGCAGTGGGCCACGGTCAGCTCATGCTGGCGCAGGTGTTCGCGCAGCAGGAACGGATCCAGCGACGGCAGGGCGTCGATCGCGTGCAGCACGGTCAGGTCGCGGGTCAGGCGGCCGGAGGCGTTGCAGGCGTCGGCCAGCATCTCGATCCAGCCCCGCTGGCCGACGAACACCGACCGGCCGCCCAGGCCCAGGTCCGAGCGGTCGAACGGGATGATGATCTTGGTCGCCAGCGGCCGCGCCTCGTCGAACAGATAGACGTCATCGTTCCGCACGCGGTGTTTCAGGATCAGGGCGCTGTTCAGGACGCGATTCCGGAACAGCGGATGCTCGGCGTATTCGGGGCGTTTGCCGCTCTTGGCCTCGATCTCGACCAGATTCAGCACCCGGCTGGTCGAGCCGGTATGGGCCAGGGCCCGCAGGCTGCGCGCCAGGCGGTCGGCCGCGTTGACGGGCCTGGTTTTGCGACGGCGCGCGACGACGGACACGATTTCCCTCGGAGGACTTGAGGCTCTGTCTTACGCGCCCGCGCGCTAACAAAAACTGACCGAACGCGGTTCAGGCCGCCTGCGGATCGCGAGACGCTCCGCCCGCCGCCGAGAGGCGCGCCACGGTCGCCAGCAGGCCCGCCGGCGCGATCGGCTTGGGATGGGCGTCGTCGAAACCCTGGGCCAGCAGGCGCTCGGCGTCGCCGACCATGGCGTCGGCGGTCAGGGCGATGATCGGCAGGTCGGCCCGTCCCGCCTCGCCCGCGCGGATGCGGCGCACGGCCTCGACGCCGTCCATCCCCGGCATGTGCACGTCCATCAGCACCAGGTCGACGGGCTCGGCGTTCAGGCGCTCCAGCGCCCCGCGGCCGTCGTCGGCGGTCAGCACCGACGCGCCCACCGCTTCAAGGATCGCCCGCGCCACCGTCCGGTTGACCGCGTTGTCGTCGACCACCAGCACCCGGACGCCGGTGAAGTCGAGATGCTCGCCCGCCTCGGGTTCGACCGGGCTGGGATTCTCGGCGGGCGCCAGCGGCAGGGTGACCGTGAAGGTCGAGCCCCGGCCCGGCGCGCTTTCCACCGCCACCTCGCCGCCCATCAGGTCCGCCAGATGGCGGCAGATCGCCAGGCCAAGGCCGGTGCCGCCGAACCGGCGGGCGATCGAGCGGTCGCCCTGAACGAAGGGCGAGAACAGGCGCGCGCGCTGCTCATCCGTCATGCCGACACCGGTGTCGGAGACCGACAAGACCACCCGCCCAGCGACGGACGCGGCGCGCACGGTCACGCCGCCGTCGTCGGTGAACTTCACGGCGTTGGAGATCAGGTTCAGCAGGATCTGACGCACGCGCGCGACGTCGCCCAGCACCCATTCGGGCGTGGCCGGATCGATTTCCAGGGTCAGGGCCAGGCCCTTCCCGCGCGCCGTCTCGCTCCACATCACGCCGACGTGGTCGAGCAGATCGCGCAGGTCGAACGGCGCGACGTCCAGCTCCAGCTTGCCGGCCTCGATCTTGGACAGGTCCAGGATGTCGTTGAGGATAGTCATCAGGCCCTGGCCCGATTTCTCGATCATCTCCAGATAGCGGGCGTGGCGCCCCTCCAGGCGGGCGCCGCGCAGGGCGTGGGTCAGGCCCAGCACCCCGTTCATCGGCGTGCGCAGCTCGTGGCTCATCATCGCCAGGAAGGCGGACTTGGCCTCGCTGGCCTCCAGGGCCGCGTCCTGCGCCCGCTCAAGCGCCTGGTTGGCGGCGCGCAACTGCCGCGCCGCGTCCAGCATGTAGAATAAGAGGCCGCCGACGGTCACCGCGATGATAATCCACTGCCAGCTGGGCTTTCCGGTGGCGATGACCGGCGCGGCCAGCAGCGAGATGAACGGCGGCGGCGCGATGACCAGCATCGTGCCTAGGCTGATCGCGCCGTAGCGGATCGCCTCGACGATCAGGCCGAACAGGATGATCAGCGCCGTGAACTTCATGGCCGGCGAGCCATGGATCCAGCAGTAGCCGGCCATCGCCGACCAGGCCAAGCTGAACACCGTCGGCGTGCCGAAGCGGGTCAGCAGGGTCCAGCGATCCTCGGCGCGCGGCTTCAGATGGACCTCGAGGTAGGCGATCCAGCCCTCGAGCACGGCGTTGACCAGGGCCCAGCCCAGAGCGACCCGCCAGCCGAACTCGGCCAGCACCAGCGCCGCGGCCAGCACCGCGACCACTAGGCGCGCCGTGCGGCTGCGACGGCTCATCGCCAACGCCGCGCCCTCGCGCCCGTCATCGAGAAGCTCCCGCAGCCCCACCCCTGCCCCCGTCGAAAAGAAACTGAGAGAAACCTAGGCGCGAGAAAGGTTCACCAAGGTTTACCGCGGGAACTAATCCCGCGGCTATTTAGCCTTGATCAACATCAAGAGTTTCCGACGCCGAGCTTTACTAGCGAGCTCTAGCCCTGGAAGGGGTCGCGCATCAGAATCGTGTCATCGCGCTCGGGGCTGGTCGACAAAAGGGCGACGGGCGCCCCGATCAGCTCTTCGACGCGGCGGACATATTTGATGGCCTTGGCGTTGAGGTCCTTGAACGAGCGGGCGCCGGCGGTGCTTTCGCTCCAGCCTTCCAGCTCCTCATAGACCGGCGTGGCGGCGGCCTGGTCGCGGAGCCCCGCAGGCAGGTAGTCGAGCACCTTGTCGCCGATCTTGTAGCCGACGCAGATCTTCAGGGTTTCGAGGCCGTCCAGCACGTCCAGCTTGGTCAGGGCCACGCCGTGGATGCCGTTGATGGCCACCGACTGGCGCACCAGCACCGAGTCGAACCAGCCGCAACGGCGGGCGCGGCCGGTGTTGACGCCGACCTCGCGGCCGACGGTCGACAGGTGCTTGCCGACCTCGTCGAACAGCTCGGCCGGGAACGGGCCCTCGCCCACGCGGGTGGTGTAGGCCTTGACGATGCCCAGCACATAGCCGGTCGCCGACGGGCCCATGCCCGAACCGGCCGAGGCTTGGCCGGCCGCGGTGTTGGACGAGGTCACAAAGGGGTAAGTGCCGTGGTCGACGTCCAGCAGGGAGCCTTGCGCGCCCTCGAACAGGATCTTGCGGCCGGCCTTATAGGCCTGGTCCAGCACCCGCCAGGCCGGCTGGGCGTAGGCCAGGATGCGCGGCGCCAGGTCCATCAGGGCGTCGAACAGCTCCTGCGCGTTCGCCTCGGGCAGACCAAGGCCGCGACGCAGGGCGCCGTGGTGCGCCAGCAGGCGGTCGATCTTGGGCTTCAGGGCTTCCGGGTCGGCCAAGTCGGCGACGCGGATGGCGCGGCGGCCGACCTTGTCCTCATAGGCCGGGCCGATGCCGCGGCCGGTGGTGCCGATCTTCTGGGTCGAGGCCGCCTCGCGCGCCTGGTCCAGGTCGCGGTGCAGCGGCAGGATCAGGCAGGCGTTGTCGGCCAGGATCAAGAGGTCGGGCGTGATCGCCACGCCCTGGTCGGCGATCTTGTCGATCTCGGTCAAGAGGTGCCAGGGATCGACCACGACGCCGTTGCCGATGACCGAGGTCTTGCCCTGCACCACGCCCGAGGGCAGCAGCGCCAGCTTATAGACCTTGCCGTCCACCACCAGCGTGTGGCCGGCGTTGTGGCCGCCCTGGAAGCGCACCACGACATCGGCGCGGTTGCTGAGCCAGTCGACGATCTTGCCCTTGCCCTCGTCGCCCCACTGGGCGCCGACAACGGTCACATTGGCCATGGTAGAGATATGCCTTGTCGCCTGCCGGGTGACGCCACGGGGTCCTTCGACAGGACTCGACCCCGAGCGTTTCTCAGATTTTCGGCGGCGTCGGG
Source organism: Caulobacter sp. CCH9-E1 (assembly GCF_001556515.1). GTDB lineage: Bacteria > Pseudomonadota > Alphaproteobacteria > Caulobacterales > Caulobacteraceae > Caulobacter. Next base: position 8,811 of record NZ_LSJA01000330.1, read on the forward strand.
AGGCGCGTCAAACGCATCCTTCGCGAAGTCAGAAGGCGTAAACCAGCCGGACCCCCGCGTCGTCAAGTCCCTGGTTCTTGCCCTGGTGGAAGATCTGGCCGTTCGACAGGTGGGTATAGGAAAGCTCGACCGATACCCGATCACTGACCTGGTAGCCCAGGGCCAGCTCCGGCTCGAACAGCACGCGCGAGCCGAACTCGATCCGATTGTAGTAGAGCCAAGTACGGCGCGCCCGCTCCTCTTCCGACAGGCCCGGCGCGTTGGCCGGCGGCAGCTTGGCCTTGCCGTCGGTATAGGCCAGGCCCAGGCCCGGCCGCAGGTAGAAGCCGCCCTTCTCGCCAAGCTCGACCTTCCAGTTGAAGCCGGCGGCGACGAAGTTAGAGGTGTTGTCGCTGTTGATCGAGACCATGGCGTGGACCTGCGGCTTGCCCAGCCAGGTCAAGCTCTCGAGCCTGTTCGTGCGGTAGCCCAAGTGGACGTCAACGCCATCCTCGCGACCGGCCGCGCCCAGGCCCACCGCGCTGCCGATGAAGGTGACGTCGTGCTTGTAGACCCCGACGAAGGC
>NZ_LSJA01000331.1 GCF_001556515.1 Caulobacter sp. CCH9-E1
GATAGCGGAGCGCGACCCCTCACCCGACCGCCTTCGGCGGCCACCCTCTCCCGCAGGGGGAGAGGGAAGCCAGTCCGACCAGGGTCGCAAGCGGACGTTGAAATCTACGCCCCACCGTCCGCCCGCCACCGCGCGATGAACGGCTCTAGCCGCCCTTGCGCCTCACGAACCGCAGCGCGGTGTGGGTCGCTGAGAATGCGCAGACCTTGGTGTCCGTGAACCCCAGGCCTCGCACCGCTTCGAGGATTTCGACGTCCTTCAGCGGCGCGCCCTTGCCCTTGCGCGCGACCACCCAGATCGCGCCCTTGTCGGCCAGGGCGCCCTTCCAGTCGTCCATGCGGTCGAGGTCGGCCAGGTCCTCGGCGGCCAGGAACAGGAGGTCGATCCCCTCCTCGGCCTCGACCGGCTCCACGCGCGTGCTTAGCTCGTCGAGGAAGGCCTCGTCCTCGACGCCGTCGATCACGACGGTCATGCCGGGCTTCACCCCCAGCTTGTCGAGGCGCGAGGGCGGGTTGAGGATGGCGTGGACCCACTTGTCGGCCTGGCCGGGCTCCAGGGTGAAGCGGGTGCCGTCGCTGAGCACCAAGTCATCTCCCTCGGCGCGGACGTTCTTGAGGGCGTGACCCTGGTAGATGCCGCGATAGGCGCCGCGGAAGATCAGTTTCGGCGGCTCCCACAGGAGCTTGCCCTCGCTCTCGCCGTCGGACAGCTGGCCCCAGACGCCGCTGGCTTCCTTGCCCATCCTCAGGCGCCCTTGAAGACCGGCGCGCGCTTTTCGAGGATCGCCTCGACGCCTTCCATGTGGTCCTCGGTGTGGTGGGCGATCGCCTGGGCGGCCGCGCTCATCTCCATCAGCGTGTCGTAGCTGGCGGTCTGGCCGTGCTTGAGCAGGCTCTTGGCCATGCGCAGGGCGTGCGGCGGCTGCTGGGCGATCCGCTCGGCCAGGGCCAGGGCCTCGCCCATCAGGTCGGCGTGCGGCACGGCCTTGCTGACCAGGCCCCACTCGGCCGCCTTGGCCGCGTCGATGACATCGCCGGTGAACAGCAGCTCGGCCGCGCGGCTCATGCCGATCGTGCGCGGCATCAGCCAGGCGCCGCCGTCGCCGGGGATCAGGCCGAGCTTCAGGAAGGTGACGCCGAACTTGGCCGTGTCGGCGGCGATGCGGATGTCGGTCATGCAGGCCACGTCGCAGCCCAGGCCGATGGCCGCACCATTCACCGCCGCGATCGACGGGACCTCAAGGCCGTAGATGGCCCGCACGATGCGGTGGATGTTCTTGCGATAGCCGTCGCGCACGGCCACGCCGTTGCCGGCGAAGGCGCCCTCGCGCGCCTTCATCGCCTTGACGTCGCCGCCGGCCGAAAACGCCTTGCCCGCGCCGGTCAGGATCACGCAGCGGATGTCCTGGTCGTCGTTGATCGCCTCGCAGGCCGCCGCCACCTGGTCGCCGTCGCCCGGCGCGCCCAGGGCGTTCATCGCGTCCGGCCTGTTCAGGGTCAGGATGGCGACGTGGCCGCGCTTCTCGGTGAGGATCAAGGGTTGGGACATGGACGAGGGCGCTCCTGCTGTTCTTGTCTGCTTGGCTTTCCATAGCGTGGTTCGCACGTCCGCGCAGCCATCGGCTGGAAGTCACTCAACCAAAGCGGTATCATCGATCACGAAAACGCGACTGGCGCGCGAGGACGCGTCGTCATTGATATATAGTGGGACTCGATAGAAAGCAGCGGCGATGACCGTGCACGCAAAGGCCCGACATGTATTGATCATCGAGGATGAAATCCTCGTGGCCTTCGAGGTCGAGGCTCTTCTTGCCGAACAAGGCTTCACCAGCTTTGACATCGCGGACTGTCCAGCCGACGCCTTGGCCCTGGCGGTCGCTCATCCTCCAGACTTGATCACCGCGGACTATCGCATCGTCGGAGGGACTGGTGTCGAGGCCGTGGAAGCCATCCAAAGTCGCCTGGGCCACATCCCGGTCGTCTATGTCACCGGCAACGCCGACCAGTTGAAGGGCCGCTTCAAGCCCGTCGTCGACAAGCCGATCTCGCCACGCCATCTGGCCGAGGCCTGCGCCCGCGCCTTCGCCAGCTGATTTGCCGATCGCCCAGGCCGCCCCTAAGCTCGGACGGGGAGGACACGGCATGGACATCACCACCATCGAGGCCTTGGAGGCGCTGTATCAGCCCGCCCCGCTCCCGGCCTCGACCGTCAAGGTCAGCGACCACATCACCCCACACTACGCGGCCCTGATCCAGGCCTCGCCGTTCGTGGCCCTGGCGACCGTGGGCCCGGAAGGCCTGGACTGCAGCCCGCGCGGCGACCTGCCCGGCTTCGTCCGCATCGCCGATCCCAAGACGCTGATGCTGCCCGACCGGCGCGGCAACAATCGCCTGGACAGCCTGCGCAACATCGTCCGCGACCCCCGCGTGGCCCTGCTGTTCCTGATCCCAGGCTCGGGGACGACCTTCCGCGTCAATGGCCGCGCCAGGCTCAGCGCCGATCCGGATCTGCTGGACAGCTTCGCCGTCGACGGCAAGCCGCCCCGCACGGTGACCATCGTTACGGTCGACGAAGCCTATTTCCAGTGCGCCCGCGCCATCGTTCGTTCGGGTCTTTGGAAGGCCGAAAGCCACGTCGATCCGAAGACCATCCCCTCCCCCGGCGCCATGCTGGCGGCCGTCACCGCAGGCGAGGTCGGCGGCGAGGCCTATGACGCGGGCTGGGCCGAGCGGGCGGCCAAGACGCTGTGGTGAGTGGGTTCGCCATGGGTTGATCCAAGGGCGGCTATGGGTGGGTTGCGGACCAAATCCTCCCCCCAGCGGGGGAGGTGTCGGCGAAGCCGACGGAGGGGG
>NZ_LSJA01000332.1 GCF_001556515.1 Caulobacter sp. CCH9-E1
GAGCTGTCGCGGAGCGACTGAGGGGGCAAGCGCCGCTTAAGCCGAGCTCGCCCCCTCCGGCCCTCTGGGCCACCTCCCCCGCGTTGCGGGGGAGGATAGTTACTCCACCACCTTCGGCGCGGCGTGGTGCTGGTGGCCGAACAGCCGGTGCATCATCCGCTCCGAGCGGGTCCTCAGCCCGTCCATCAGGATGAACACCACCGGGATGTAGAGCAGCGACAGCAGGGTCGAGGTGATCAGGCCGCCGATGACGGCGATCGCCATCGGCGCCCGGAACTCGACCTCGGCGCCCAGGCCGACGGCGGTGGGCAGCATGCCCGCGCCCATGGCCACGGTGGTCATCAGGATCGGCCGCGCCCGCTTGTGGGCGGCGTCCATGATGGCCGTGCGCTTGTCCATGCCGTGCTCCTTCATCGCCATGATCGCGTACTCGACCAAGAGGATCGAGTTCTTGGCCGCGATGCCCATCAGCATCAGGATCCCGATCAGGGTCGAGATCGAGAAGCTGGACTTGGCGATGACCAAGAGGCCGAAGGCGCCGCCGATGGCCAGCGGCAGGGCCACCATGATGGTGATCGGGTGGGCGAAGCTGCGGAACAGCAGCACCAGCACGACGTACATCAGGAGGATGCCGGTGATCAGCGCGCCCAGGAAGCCGCTGACCATTTCCTGGATGAACTCGGCGTCGCCGGCGGCCACTTCCTTGACCCCAGGGGGCAGGTTCTTGACCGACGGCAGGGCGTGGACGCGGTTGGCGGCCTCGCCGACGACGATGCCGTCCAGCTCGGCGGTGATCGTCGCCACCCGCGATCGGTCGCGGCGGTCGATCTGCGAGGGACCCGCGCCAAAGCGCACGTCGGCCACGGCGTTCAGCGGCACCGCGCCGTCGGCCGAAGGCACCTGCAGGGTCTGCAGCACCGCGATGTCGCCGCGCGCGTCGTCGTTCAGACGCAGGCGGATCGGCACCTGGCGGTCGCCCAGATTGTACTTGGGCAGGTTCTGGTCGACGTCGCCGATCGTCGCCACCCGCACGGCCTGCGAGATCGCGCCGGCCGAGACGCCCGCGCGGGCGGCCTGGTCGGGACGCGGCGTCACGACGATCTCGGGACGCGCGATCGCGGCGGTGTTGACCACGTGCGCCAGGCCCGGGACCGTGCGCATCTCGGCCTCGACCTTGCGGGCGGCCGCTTCGAGCGCGGGACCGTTGTCGCTGACCAGGCTCAGCGTGTAGCTGCCGCCGCTCGAGGGCCCGCCGCCGTTGTTGCTGCCCGCGCCGATCCGCGCGCCGGGGATGGCGGCGAACTGGTCGACCATCTGGCGGCTGAACTGCTGCTGGCTGATCCGCTGGCCCTTGTCGGTCAGGTCGGCCGTCACCTGGCCCTTGTTGACCGCGTTGTTGCGGCCCACCGAGGCGTAGACGCTGACCACCTCCTGGCGGGCCAGGAGCTCTTTGGTCACGCGCTGCACGACCGCGTCGGTCTCGTCCAGGGTCGCGCCAGGCGGCAGCTCGACCGAGAACTCGGCGCGGCCGCGGTCGGCCTGGGGCTGGAATTCGAACGGCAGGCGGGTGGCCAGGAAGATCGAGATCAGGAACAGCGGAATGCCCATCAGGAGGACCTTCCAGCGATTGTTCAGACCCCACTCCAGGCTCTTCAGGTAAGGGCCCATCCACGGCGGGTCCTTGTCCTCGTGCTTGACGTCGGCCTTGAGCATGTAGGCGCCCATCAGCGGTGTCAGCAGGCGGGCGACGACCAGCGAGAACAGCACCGAGATACAGGCGGCCAGGGCGAAGGCCTTGAAGAACTGGCCGATGATCCCGGGCATGAAGCCCACCGGCGCGAACACCGCCACGATGGTGAAGGTGGTGGCCACGACCGCCAGGCC
>NZ_LSJA01000333.1 GCF_001556515.1 Caulobacter sp. CCH9-E1
GTCGTTCTCCAGCAGATAGCGGCGAGAGCGAGATCCGCCGCTATCTGCTGGAGAACGACCTGGTCGAGGCCATCGTCGCCCTGCCGACCGACATGTTCTACAACACCGGCATCGCCACCTATGTCTGGATCGTCAGCAACAAGAAGCTCCCCGCGCGCAAGGGCCAGCTGCAGCTGATCGACGCCAGCGGCTTCTGGAAGAAGATGCGCAAGTCCCTGGGCTCCAAGCGCAAGGAGATGAGCGAGGACGACATCGCCGCCGTCACCCGCCTGTTCGGCGCCTTCGTCGAGGCGCGGCTGGCCAGCGTGTTCGACGCCGAGGGCAAGCTGGTCGACAAGGTCATCGTCGAGGCCGGCTCGCCCCCGCCCGCCGCGCCGGAAGGCGGCAAGGTCAAGCTGGCGCCGCTGTCCAAGATCCTGCCCAACAGCGCCTTTGGCTATCGCACCATCACGGTCGAGCGGCCGCTGGTGGACGAGGCCGGCAAGCCCGTGCTGGGCCAGAAGGGCAAGAACAAGGGCAAGCCCCAGGCCGACAGCGCCCGCCGCGACACCGAGAACGTGCCGCTGACCGAGGACGTCGAGACCTATTTCGCCCGCGAGGTCCTGCCCCACGCCCCCGACGCCTGGATCGACGAGGACAAGACCAAGGTCGGCTACGAGATCCCGTTCAACCGCCACTTCTATGTGTTCGAGCCGCCGCGTGATCTCGCTGAGATCGACGCCGATTTGCGTGCGGTGACCGACCAGATCAAGGCGATGATCGCGGAGCTGGCGGCGTGAGCTTTCCGGCGTATCAGAGCTACAAGGAGAGCGGGGTCGAGTGGCTGGGGCGAGTGCCGAGCCATTGGGATACGATCCAGCTCCGCCATCTTGTCGATTGCTGCGATGGAGCCCGTGTCCCTCTGAACGCGGAACAGCGTGCGGACCGCAAAGGTTTGATCCCCTACTGGGGAGCCAATTCAATCGTCGACTACGTGGATGCAGCACTCTTTGATGAGGAGCTCGTTCTCCTGGGTGAAGATGGTGCCCCTTTCTTCGACCGTACCAAGCCGGTAGCGTTTCGCTCAGTCGGGCCAATCTGGCCGAACAACCACGTTCACGTGCTGAGGCCACTGCACAGTGGATCGGCCCGTTATCTAGCCTACGCACTTAACTCTACCGACTACGTTCCGTTCATCGACGGCTCTATGATCTTCCCCCGAAAAAGTGGACGGGGTTAAGCCGCTCTGCGTTCCATCTCGGC
>NZ_LSJA01000334.1 GCF_001556515.1 Caulobacter sp. CCH9-E1
CCTCACGCTAGCTCATCTCCATCACACGAGGTGGCCCAGAGGGCCGGAGGGGGCGAGCTGAAGCGAAGGCCGAGTTCGCCCCCTCAGTCGCTCCGCGACAGCTCCCCCGCGGCGCGGGGGAGCATCTTCGACCTCCCCTCCCAAACCCGCCAAGCCATCAACGCCACGAACACCAGGCCGTAAATGATCGGCGGCCGGTGGTCGGCCTTGACCAGCAGGTAGTAGTGGGCGACGCCCAGCGGGACGATCACATAGACCAGCCGGTGCAGGCGGCTCCACGCCGCCCGCCCCATGCGGATCACCCAGCCGTTGGTCGAGGTCACCGCCAGCGGGATCAGCAGGATAAAGCCCAGCATGCCCAGGGTGATGAAGGGCCGCTTGAGGATGTCCTTCCACAGCTGGCCCCAGTCGAAGAACAGGTCGACGCCGATATAGCTGAACAGGTGCAGCACGATGTAGCTGAAGGCGAACAGGCCTATAGTCCGCCGGAAACGGACGAGGCGGGGCTTCTTCAGGATGCGCGCGGCGGGCGTGATCGCCAGGCCGACCAGCAGCAGCCGCAAGCCCCAGACGCCGAGCTCGCGGATCAGCTTCTCGATGGGATTGGCCCCGAGGTCGCCCATGACCCCGCGCCACGCCAGCCAGACCAGCGGCGCGAAGCACGCCAGCCAGACGAGGCCGTAGACGAGGTTGTCCTGGGTTTTGGAGGGACGCTTGCGGGGGGGATTAGCCACGGCGCCGCTCCTCCCCGATTTCCCCGGCGAATGCCGGGGCCCAGATCGAAAACGCATGTGCCCGGCCTGAGGCCCGTGCGCCAGGGCGAACCCACCCCAGACGCTCAGGCTGAGTCTGGGTCCCGGCATTCGCCGGGAGGGTCGGTTTTTTAAGCGCCATCAATAGAACCGCTTCAGGTCCATGCCGCGATAGAGGTCGGCCACCCACTCGCCGTAGCCGTTGAACGGCAGGGTGTCGCGGCGGCGGAACTCGCCGATGCGGCGTTCGGTGGCCTGGGACCAGCGCGGATGATCCACGGCCGGATTGACGTTCGAATAGAAGCCGTACTCGCGCGGCGCCAGCCTGTTCCACGAGGTGGCCGGCTGGTTCTCGACCAGGCTGATCCGGACGATCGACTTGATCCCCTTGAAGCCGTACTTCCACGGCGCGACTAGCCGCAGCGGCGCGCCGTTCTGGTTGGGCAGCACGTCGCCATAGAGGCCGACCGCCATCAGGGTCAGCGGGTGCATGGCCTCATCGATCCGCAGGCCCTCGCGATAGGGCCAGTCCAGCGTGTTCCAGGCTTGGCCGGGCATCTCCGAGGGCCGCATCACGGTCTCGAACGCCACGAACTTGGCCTTCGAGGTCGGCTTGACCGAGGCCAGCAGGTCCTTCAGCGGAAAGCCGACCCAGGGGATCACCATCGACCACCCCTCGACGCAGCGCATGCGATAGATGCGCTCCTCGAGCTTATTCTTGCCGATCAGGTCCTCGATGCCGACGGTGCGCGGAGCTTCGCAGGCCCCGTCGATCCGCACGGTCCAAGGACGCGGCTTGAACCGCCCCGACTTCTCGGCCGGATCGCTCTTGTCGACGCCGAACTCATAGAAGTTGTTGTAGGTGGTGATGTCCTCTTTCGAGGTCGCTTTCTCGGTCGTCGAGAAGCCCTTGGTGAAGGTCAGCGCCGCCTTGGCCTCGCCCGCCGCCGCGCCGGCCAGCCCGACGCCCGCCAGCCCCGCCATCAGCGTTCGACGCTTCAGGTACAGGCCGTGATCGGTGACGTCGTTGTCGGTCAGGTCGGGGGCGTGGCGGATCAGCATGGAAACGCTCCGTAAGCAGCTGTCCCTACAGATACGGGCCAGGCGGCCGTTTGGTTACGTCGCCCGCGAGATTCAGTTGGATTCCCGCATCGCCCGCCGCGCCGCCAAAGGCGTGTAGACCTCCGTCAGACCAGCGGCCAGGGCCGCGCGCTCCTGCGGCGACAAGGTTGCGGTGAAGGCGGCCAGGGCGGCCTCGACATTGGCTCGGGCCTGCTGGTCGAGATCGCGAGCCGTCGCCAGCCGGCGGCTGACCTCGGCGGGATCATAGTCCGGCGCGCTGAGCGCGTTCAGAGCCGCCTGCCGTTCCGCGCGCGCCTGCTGGGTGATGGGACGATTGCGGCGGTTAGCCTCGCTGAGCGCCTTGCGGAACGCCTGCCGGCTCTCGGGCGACAGGGCTTCGCCCGCGGAGATCAGCGGCGGACGCGGTCCAGCTGCGCTCGGCGCGGCTTGAGGAGGCGGCGCGGCCGGCGCGCTGACGGCGGGCGCGGATCTGGCCGGCGGCGTCGCGGCGTGAGGAGGCGGCTTGGGCGTCTCGACGGCCGGCGTCGGCGCGCTCGACGCCGGGGGCTGGACGCCGTCGGGAGCCGGACGCGGCGCCGCGGCCGGCGCGGGCGCCGCCGGCGCCGAAGCCGGGGGCGGAGCGGTCAGCCGGACAAACGCCATCCCGGCCAAGCCGCCGATCAGGAAGACGTTGATGGCCGCCGAAACGGCCAGGGCGATCATCCAGGGACGCGATCCGTTCATCAGGCGGCCGGCTCGGCGATGGCGTCCTGCAACGACGCGTTGGTGTCGACCGCCGTCACCACGGGCTCGACGGCGACCGCGACGGCGACCGACGCGGCTGCTTGGGGCGAGCGTTCGAAGGCGACGCCGACGAACACACCGGCGAAGGCCGCGGCCGAAAGGCCCAGGGCGGCGGAGAGGCCCACGATCCAGCGCGGCCCCACGGCGGCGGGCCGCGGCGCGGCCGAGATCAGGCGGCCCAGCAAGGCGGCGTCGGGGCTCTGGGCGGGCGCGAGGTCGAGCAGGCGGTCAAGCTGGGCGGCGGCGGCCAGCACCGGCGCCAGTCGCTCAGCCTGCCCGGCCAGCAGGGCGCGCGCGGCCTCGCGCTCGCCTTCCGGCCAGCGGGCGATATCGCCGCCATAGATCTCGGCCAAGTCCTCGAACCTTTCGAGAGACATCATGACCACGCCTCCTTCATCCGCTCGCCCCTCGCAGATCCGCCAGCGACGCCTTCAACGCCCGGCGCCCGCGTGCGAGCAAGCTTTCCAGGGCCTCGATGCTGATCTCCATCAGCGCCGCGGCCTCGATATTCCCAAGGCCCTGGTGGTGGCACAGCACGATCGCCTCGCGTTGGCGCGGCGGCAGCGCCGCCAGCGCCGCCTCGACCCGCCGCGAGAGCTCCGCCCCCATCAAGCCCGCGTCCGGCGCGGGCCCCGTATCGACCTGCTCCGGCGGCGCGTCGGTCGCGATCTCGCGTCGACGCCGCAGACGATCGTAGCACAGGTTCAGCGCCACCCGGTGCAGCCAGGTATCGAACCGCGCCGCGCCAGGCTTCCAGGCCCGGGCCTGTTTCCAAGCCCGCAGAAACGTCTCCTGCGCGACATCCTCCGCCTCGCCGGCGTCGTTCAGCATCCGCCGGGCCAGGGCGAGAATGCGTGGCAGGCGTCGGTCCAGCAGCTGTCGCACGGCGGCGGGCTCGCCTCGGCTCACCCCCGCCAGCAGGACCTCGTCGGGATCGTTCCCGTCGGACGCCAAGCTTCAACCCGCCGCGCACGCCGCCATCAGACCCCGACCTTGGCCCTGCCGGACTTGGCCTGCAACTCCTCCAGCGTCAGGATCCCGTCGTTGTTGGCGTCCATGCGCTTGAACCGCATGGCCAGCACGTCGGCGGCCTCGGTCCGCGACAGCGAGCCGTCCTTGTCCTTGTCGAACCGGGCGAACATCCGCTTGCCGCGCTTGCCGGCCTTGGTCGCCTGGCCGTCGGCCTTGGCGTTGTTTTCGCGGAAGGCGGCGAACTCGTCGGGCGAGATCTTGCCGTCCTTATTCGTATCCAGGCGCTCGAACATCTTGTCGGTGTTCTTGGCCTGGAACTGTTCGAGGGTCATGCCAGAGGGGCCGGAAGGGGCGCTGGTCTGAGCCAGCGCCGGAGCCGCCACGGCCAGCACGGCGCCGGCGGCGATCAGGGTGCGTTTGATCATTGTCTTGAAGGTCTCCGAAGCTGGAAGGCCCATCCCGGAGACTGAAACGCGTGGGGGTGGGGATTCCGTCGCGAGAGGTGTTCAATAAATCCCGACCTCCCCGGCGAATGCCGGGGCCCAGATTCATCCGGAGCGGTTTGGGTGGGCGCGCCGACCTTCTCGCGAGCTTCGGAAGACGTGATGGGTTCGATCTGGGCCCCGGCATTCGCCGGGGATATCGGACTGTAGGTTACCCCTTCACCACCGCCTCATAGGCCGCTCGCGCCTCGGCCTTGGCCTTGGCGAGCTTGGGCTTCAGCGACTTGAACTGGGCCACGCCGCCGGCCTTGGCCAGCAGGGCCTTGAAGGCCTTGGGCTCGGCCTCTGGGTCGCCGCCGTCCTCCAGCGCGACCTTGATCAGTTGCGAGAGGTCCTGCTCCAGCCGCCAGGCCGCTTCCAGACGCGACAGCGCGCCGTCGTCGGCCAGGCAGGCCTCGCGCAGAGCCGCCAGCGCCTCGCCGGTGTTCTGCCGCAGCGGACCGCCCGCCGCGGCGTGCGCCAGTTGCAGGAACTGGGCGGCGAACTCGATGTCCACCAGGCCGCCTGGATCGAGTTTCAGATCCCAGTCGCCCTTGCCCGGCCGCTCGCGCTCCATCAGCTGGCGCATCTCCACCACGTCGGCGGCGGTCTTCTTCGGATCCCGCGCCCGGCGGAGCGCCGCCGCGATCGCGCCCTCGGCCCGCTCCCGGAACGCCTCGGAGCTGGCCCAGACCACCCGCGCGCGGGTCAGGGCCAGCAGCTCCCAGGTCTCGGCCTCGCGCTCGTAATAGTCCTCGAAGGCCGCGAAGCTGACCGCCACCGGCCCCTTGGCGCCCGACGGCCGCAGCTTCATGTCGACCTCATAGAGCCCGCCCTCGCCGGTCGGCGCCGAGAGGGCCGAGATCAGGCGCTGGGTGAAGCGGGCGTAGAAGACGTCGGCGCTCCAGTCCTTGACGGCCGACATGCCGCGCGGGTCGTCGGCGGCGTAGAGGGTCATCAGGTCGAGATCCGACTTGGCGGTCATCTCACGCGAGCCGGCCTTGCCCAGCGCCACCACGGCCACCTGGCCGGGGAAGGCCCCGCCCAGCCGCTCGACCTCGGCCAGGGCGGCGGGCGCCAGGCCGCCGATGATCAGGTCGGCCAGCTCGGCGAAAGCCCGGCCGATGTCGCGGGCGTCGGCGCTGCCGCTCATCACCCGCACCCCGATCCGGAAGCTCTGGTCGCGAAACAGGCGTCGGGCGACGTCCATCGCGCCCTCGAAGTCCTCGGGGTCCCACGGCGCGAGGAAGGGCGTCTCGATCGGGCCGAAGAAGCTGGGGTCCAGCAGGGCGTCCAGCGCGGTCGGCCGCTTGGCCATGGTGGTCGCCAGGCGCGGGGCGAAGGCCATGACCTCGACGATCAGCTCGAACAGGCGCGGCTGGGCCAGGAACAGCGACTGGATCTGCACGCCCGAGGACAGGCCCGCGAAGAAGTCGGCGAAGCGGTTGAAGGCCTGGTCCGGCGCGCCGGTGGCGTTGGCCGCGTCCAGCAGGCGCGGGGCCAGGCGGGTGAACAGCTCGCGCCCCCGCTCGGTGCGGGTGGCGGCGATGTGGCCGTGGTGCCAGCTCCGGATCGTGGCGGCCACGCGCTCGGGGCTGGAGAAGCCCATGCGCTTGAGGGTCGCCAGGGTCTCGGGATCGTCCTCGACGCCGGTGAAGACCAGGCTGCCGAAACGCGAGGACAGTTCCTCCTCGCCCGCGAACAGGCGGCCGTAGCGCTGATTGACGCCCTTGAGGATCTTGCCGACGGCGGCGTCGAAGCTGCGCAGGTTTCCCTCGCCCCACAGGGCCGCCACCCGCTTGCGGTCGGTGTCGGAGTCGGGGAGCTTGTGCGTCTGATCGTCGGCGATCATCTGGGCGCGGTGCTCCAGCGCCCGCAGGTCCTTGTAGGCCTCCGTCAGCCAGGCGGCGTCCTCCGGCGTCACGTGGCCCGCCTCGGAGAGGGCCTTCAAGGCGTCGAGGGTGCGGGGGCTGCGGAGGTCGGGCTGGCGACCGCCCAGGATCAGTTGCTGGGTCTGGACGAAGAACTCGATCTCGCGGATGCCGCCGCGGCCGAGTTTCAGGTCCGCGCCCTTGGCGGTCAGGCGGTCGTCGACCTTATAGGTGTGGATCTGGCGCTTGATCGAGTGGATGTCGGCGATGGCCGCGAAGTCCAGGTTCCGTCGCCAGATGAACGGCTGCAGCCCCTCCAGGAACGCACGGCCTTCGGCCAGGTCGCCGGCGGCGATGCGCGCCTTGATGTGCGCCGCCCGCTCCCAGTTCTGGCCGACGCTCTCGTAGTAATCCATGGCCGCGTCGACCGGCATGGCCGGCGGGGTCGAGGACGGGTCGGGGCGCAAGCGCAGGTCGATCCGGAACACATAACCGTCGCCGGTCCGCTCCTGCAGCACGCGGCCCAGGTGGTTGGCGATGCGCACCGCCACGGCCTGGGGCTCGTGCCCCTCGGTCACCGGCAGCTTCTCGGGCGCGTAGAAGATCGAGAAGTCGATGTCGCTGGAATAGTTCAGCTCGAACGCGCCGTGCTTGCCCATCGCGACGCAGAAGAGGCCCGGCGCGGGACCATCCAGGCCCTGTCCAACATGAGTCAGCGCCCCGCGGTCGACCTCCTGGCGCACGGCCTGGGCCAGGGCGGCGTGCAGCACGGCGTCGGCGAAGCGCGTCAGGGCGCCGGTTACCTGGTCGAGGTCCCAGACGCCCGACAGGTCGCACAGCGCCGTCAGCAGGTGCAGGTCGGCCTTCAGTTCCCGCAGCGCCCGGCGAGCGGTTTCGAAGTCCGGCTCTGCGGCGACGATCTCGGCGGCGTCCAGGATTTGCGCGAGACGCGTTTCCGGCTCGGCCTCGAGGATCAACGGCAACCGCGCCCCGTCGCGCCGCGCCAGGCTGGTCAGGTAAGGCGAGGCGGCGAACACCGGCGCCAGGGCCGGCCAGGCGGCGTCGACGACCGCAAAGGCCTCGCCGACCCGCTTGGCGATCGCCTCGTGGGCGCGCTCGGCGGCCTTGGGATCGATGATGGGGCCGCAGGGCGTCAGCTGGTCAGCGAGGCGAGTCATGGCGGCACCGTCGCGCGCCTTGCTCTCTGGAACAAGACTCCGGCTTGACGAGCCAAATTACAGTTGTAACCATCAGCATCGAGGAAACGGCAGGAACCGTCCGCGAATGATCGAGCTCTTCGCCCTAGCCCTGATCCGCGCCCAGGTGGCGGCCGCCGCGGCGGTGCTGCTGATCATCGCCCTGCGGCCGTTCGCGCGCCGCCTGTTCGGACCGCGCCGGGCCTACGGCCTGTGGATCATCGCGCCGGCCGCGGCCGCCGCCGCCTTCTTCCCGAGCCTAGCCGAGACCATGGACCTGGGCTCGCCCGCCCGGCCGCTGGGCGTTTGGGCGCCGAAGCTGGTGATGCTGTGGCTGGCCGGCTGCGCGATCGCCACCGCGATCCTCGTCCTGCGCGAGCACCTGTTCCGCCGCAAGGTTCGCCAGGGCCTCGCGGGCCCCGCCGTCATGGGCGCCCTGTGGCCGCGGATCGTCCTGCCCGCCGACTTCGCCCAGCGTTTCGACGCCCGCGAGCGCGAGATGATCCAACTGCACGAGCGCACCCACATCAATCGCGGCGACCCGATCGCCAACCTGGTCATCGCCGTCTTCGGCGTGCTGGGCTGGTGCAATCCCTTGGTCGCCATGGCCCAGCGCCTGGTGCGCATCGACCAGGAGCTGGCCTGCGACGCCACGGTCGTGGCCCTGCGCTCGAACATCCGGGCCGACTACGCCAAGGCGCTGATGAAGGCGCAACTCAGCGTCTCGACCTCGCCCCTGGCCTGCGGCTGGGCGACCCATCCGCTGATTCTGCGCGTCTCGCTGCTGAACCGGCGCGAGCCCAGCCTGACCCGCGACGTCGCCGGATTCCTGACCATGACCTTCCTGACCGTCGCGGCCATGGCCATCGTCTGGAGCGTCGCCCCCCGCGGCCCGGATTACAGCGACATGCCGCCGGCCTACGCGCCGCAGATGGATCCCTATACCGGCGCGATCACCTGGGTGGCGGAGCGTTAGAGGGCGGCTTCGCCGCCATCCTTCTTCCCCCTCCGGGGGAGGAGCGGCGAAGGCGCGGAGGGGGCAAGTCAGAGCGAAATCACCTTACGCGCCCCCACCTGACCGCGCTGCGCGCGGTCGTCCGCCCCCAGAGGGGGCGGAAGGAGCCCCCCGGCCCCTACTCCACCCGCGGCAGCACAAGCGCCACACGCAGGCCAGGGCCGGTGCCGTTATATTCGCCAGGCCCTTCCGCCAGCTCCAGCCGCCCGCCGTGCGAGGCGGCCACCGCCTGGACCAGGGACAGGCCAAGGCCGGCGCCAGGCTCGCTGCGGCTGTTCTCCAGGCGCACGAAGCGCTGGACCACCCGGGCGCGGTCGGCCTCGGGCACGCCCGGGCCCGTGTCGGTGACCGAGAACTCCAGCTCGCCCGACGAGGTGCGCCGAGCGCGCAGCATGATCGCCCCGCCCTCGGGCGTGTACTTGATGGCGTTGTCGAGGATGTTGGCCAGGGCCTGGGCCAGGAACTCGCGGTTGCCCTTGATCGACAGGGCCGGCGTGATCTCGGCCTTGAAGTCGAGGCCCTTGTCCTCGCAGGACAGCTCGTAGAGCTCGGCCATGTCGCCGGCCAGCTCCGAGGCGTCGAACACCCGCTGGTCCGGCGCGGCGCCCGCGGCCTGCAGGCGGGCGATGGCCAGCACGGCGTTGAAGGTCTTCAGCACGCCGTCGGCGTCGGCCAGGGCGGTCTCCAGCGCCGCCACCGGATCGCCCTTGCCGTTCTCGGCGTCGATCAGGGCGACTTCCATCCGCGCGCGCAGGCGGGTGAGCGGCGAGCGCAGGTCGTGGGCGATGGCGTCGCCGGCGTGGCGCAGGCCGCCCATCAGGCGCTCGATCCGGTCGAGCATGTCGTTCAGGCCCTCGGCCAGCTCGTCGTACTCGTCGCGGGCGCCACGCAGCTTGGCGCGGGCGCGCAGGTCGCCGGCGCGGACCGCGTTGACCACGTCCACGAGGCCCTGCATCGAGCGGCTGACATTACGGCTAATCACCACCCCGCCGGCCAGGCCCAGCAGGATGACCAGCGCCCCCGCGCCCCACAGCGCCCGGACGATCTTGCGGACATAGGCCTCGGAGGCGTCGACGTCGGCCCCGACGAACAGGATTTCGCCATGGTCGAGACGCTGCTGCACCCCGCGCGCGGCGGCCTTGACCTCCGCGCCGTCGGGATCGGTCTCGGTCACCTTGAAGCTGGCCCATTCGGGACCGTCACCGGAGAAGTTGGCGATCGGCGACTCCTCGATCGAGCCCGAGATGCGCTTGCCGGTCTTGTCGGCCAGGAAATAGAGGAACGGCCGCTCGCCGGTGGCCCGCTCGACGATGGTCTGGTTCAGGGCGTTGACGCCGCCCTGGCGGTACGCCGCCTCCAGGCTCTCGAACTCTCGGCTGATCTCGGCCTGGGCGCGCCGGTTCACCTCGCCCGCCGTGGCCACGTAGATGTAGCCCAGGAAGGCGCTGGCCGCCGCGGCGAACAACGCCAGGAACAGCAGGGTCAGCCGGAACGGCGTGGTGCGGAGAAGGCGCGGCAGACGCATGGTGTCGTAGGCGCTAAGGCCTCCTCGGAGCCGAACCGGTCAGAGTTCGGAAGAATGATTTTCCCGACCTTCCCGGCCAACGCCGGGCCCCAGATGCAGCCTGAGCGAAAATCCAGTCCGGCGCCGCTCGGCCCTTCGATCTGGACCCCGGCGTTCGCCGGGGCGATCGGATGAAGGTTACGGATCCAGTCGGTAGCCGGCGCCGCGCACCGTCTGCAGCATCGGCCGGTCGAAGCCCTTGTCGATCTTGCTGCGCAGGCGCGAGATGTGGACGTCGATGACGTTGGTCTGCGGGTCGAAGTGATACTCCCAGACCTTCTCCAGCAGCATGGTGCGAGTCACCGACTGGCCGGCGTGGCGCATCATGAATTCCAGCAGCTGGAATTCGCGCGGCTGCAGGTCGATCTCCTTGCCCTGGCGATGGACCGTCCGGTTGATCAGGTTCATCTCAAGCTCGCCGACCTTCAGGGTCGTGGCGACCGCGCCGGTCTCGCGGCGGCGCGACAGAGCCTCGACCCGGGCCATCAGCTCGGGGAAGGCGTAGGGCTTGACCAGATAGTCGTCGGCGCCCGCGCGCAGGCCGGTGACGCGGTCGTTGACCTCGCCCAGGGCCGACAGGAACAGCACCGGCGTCTGGTCGCCCTCGCGGCGCAGGGTCTCGACCACGGTGACGCCGTCCATCTTCGGCATCATGCGGTCGACGACCAGGACGTCGAAGCCGCCCTTCTGAGCCACGCCCAGGCCGGCCTCGCCGTCGGGCGCATGCTCGACCTCATAGCCGGCCTCCTTCAGGCCGTGCGCCATGGCGCCGGCGGCTTCCAGGTCGTCTTCGATAATCAGAATACGCATCAGCGAGCCCCTCATGCGCGCGGACAGACAGGTTGGACGATCGACGTTCAACCGATTCTGCGCCAGCGCGCGATAGTTGCTTCGGAAATACCGCTTTCGGCGACCCGCGTAACTTAAACCTTGGTCAGAAACGAAAAAGCCCCGCTCCGGCGGACCGGAACGGGGCTCAGTCGTTCAAGGACTAATCGGCTTACGGCGCGATCTTCAGCGGAACGAAGACCGGGCGGTTCTGGCGGATGACCTTGACCAGGACAGCGGTGCGGCCAGCCTTCTTGGCGGACGCGACGGCCGCGTTGACCTCGGCCGCGCTGGTGACCGCCACGCCGTTGATGTTGGCCAGCACGTCGCCCTTCGCCAGGCCCTTCTCGCCCGCGTCGCTGTCGCCCTTCACGCCGACGATCAGCAGACCCTTGATCTCGCTGTCGATCTTGTAGGTGTCGCGGGCGGCCTGGTCGATCGGCGCCAGGGTCAGGCCCAGGGCGTCGACCCGCTGGTTGGCGGGCTTGCCCGGGCTGGGGGCGGCGCCGCCTTCCTGATCCTGATCGTCGTCATTGACCGCCAGGGAGTTCTCCGACGGGCGCGTGCCCGAGCGGACGTCGACGACCCGCGGCTTGCCGTCGCGGATGATCGACATCTTGATGATCTGGCCGGGACGGGCCTTGGACACTTCGCGGGTCAGTTCCGAGCGGTCGGCGACCTTGACGCCGTTGACGCCCACCAGGATGTCGTCGGGCAGCAGGCCGGCCTTGGCGGCCGGACCACCGGCGACGACCTCGGCGACGATCGCGCCCTTGACGTCCTTCAGGCCCAGGGCCTCGGCCGACTCCGCGCTGAAGTCTTGGATGCTGACGCCGATATAGCCCCGCACCACCTTGCCGCCGGCGATCAGTTGCTTGGCGGTGTCCTCGGCGACGTCGGCGGGAATGGCGAAACCGATGCCGACCGAACCGCCCGACGGCGAATAGATGGCGCTGTTGACGCCGATCACCCGGCCGTAGATGTCGAAGCTGGGACCGCCCGAATTGCCGCGGTTAATCGGGGCGTCGATCTGGATGTAGTCGACGAACTGCGAGGTCGAGTCCTGCAGGTTCCGCCCATAGGCCGAGATGATGCCGGCCGTGGCGGTGCCGCCCAGGCCGAACGGATTGCCGATCGTGATGACCCAGTCGCCGACGCGCGGCTTGGCCTGGTTCTCGAAGTTCACATACGGGAACTCGGCGTTCTTGGCCTTGGGATCGGCGACCTTGATCACCGCCAGGTCGGTGCCTTCGTCGCGCCCCACCAGCGTGGCCTTCAGCTCGCGGCCGTCCTTCATCACCACCTGGATGTCGTCGGCGTCGGCGACGACGTGGTTGTTGGTGACGATGTAGCCGTCGGCCGAGATGAAGAAGCCGGAGCCGGCCGACTGCTGCTTGGGCGCGGCGGGCGCGTCGCCGTCATCGCCGTCTTGGCCCTGGCTGGGCGCCTTCTTGCCGCGCGGCACGATGTCGAAGCCCTCGAAGCCGGGAATGCGCAGCGGCTGCGGCGAGGCCTTGGACGTCACGTTGATCTGGACGACCGCGGGCGACACCTTCTCGAAGATGTCGGCGAACGACATCGGCGCGCCGGGCGGCGGCGCGAAGGCCGGCGCGCTCGCGACGTTGGTGCGAACGACTTGGCCCTCGGCGGCGTCCGCCGTTCCCATGCGCATACCGACGCCGGCCAAGGCCGCGCAGGCTACGCCCGCGCCCGCCACCGCGCCCACAATGAAACCCGACTTCCTAGCGGTCATTCTCGTCTTTCCTCACCCGCGCGTTTCCGCGCGGTCCCTTACGTCTCAAGCCGCGCCGGCGCGGTCCCTCTGACTACAGAACCTAGTCCCACGCATAAAAGGTGCAATGGTTCTCGACCTAATCTTCACGCCCCGGCGAGCACTTCTTGCGGCCCCTTTTCGGCGCAATCGTGTCAATCGTCTTGGAGCAGGCGCTTCAGGCGCTCTTCCTCGTCCTGCGAAAGCTCGCCCTCTGCTGGCGCGCGCCGACGCAGAAGCCCGACCATCAGGGCGCCGCCGATCAGCAGAATGCCCACGGGAGCCAGCCACAGCACGGCGTTGCCGGCCGAGAACGGCGGCTTCAGCAGCACGAACTCGCCATAGCGCTCGACCAGGAACGCGCGGATCTCGCGATCGCTGCGGCCGGCCTTGACCTGCTCGCGGACAATTCGCCGCAGATCGCCGGCCAGCTGGGCCTCGGAGTCGTCGATCGACTCGTTCTGGCAGACCAGGCAGCGGACCTCGCGGAACAGGGCGCGGGCGTGGGCCTCCTGCGCCGGATCGGCCAGGCGCTCGGACGGCTCGGACGCGCCGGCCGTCAGGGCGATGGCGCAGAGGGCGACGGCGGCGGCCTTGAGCTTGCGGATCACGACACCGTCTCCTGCGCCCGGCGCCCGACGCCCAGCCGCACCCGGCGGTCCGACAGCGAGACGACGCCGCCCACGGCCATCAGCAGCGGCCCCAGGAAGATCAGCCGGACCCACGGGTTCACATAGGCGCGGATCAGCCAGGCGGGCTTGCCGTCCTCGCCCGCCCGGCGCTCGCCCATCACGACATAGATGTCGTTGAGAACGCTGGGGCAGATCGAGACTTCCGAGGTGGTTTGGCCGCCGGTGGGGTAGAACCGGCGCTCGGGCGCGGCGAGGCAGACCAGCCGGCCCTTTTTGTCGACCACCTTCACGACGCCGCGCTCGGCCAGATAGTTCGGCCCCTCGACCGTGCCGACCCTGGTCAGGGTCAAGGTGTAGGCGCCCAGCGGCTGGCTGCCGTTCAGGCTCAAGGCTTGAGCCGCCTCGACGCGCCAGGCGGTCTCGAACGAGGCGCCGAGCACGAAGATCCCTAGGCCCGCGTGGGCCAGGGTCGTGCCCCAGGCGCCGCGCGGCAGGCCGCGGGCGCGGCGCAGGCTCTCCCCGGCCGGGGCGCGGAACAGCTTCAGGCGCTCGGCCAGCTCCAGCAGCGCGCCGCCGATCAGCCAGAAGCCGACAACGAGACCGCCGCTGGCCAGGACCTTGCGCGGCTGGACGACGGCGTAGGCGATCAGGCCGAGAATGACGGCGGCCGCCAGGACGACCCACAGCTTGCGGGCGACGCCGCCGGCGTCGCCGCGCTTCCAGGCCAGCAGCGGCCCGGCCGGCAGCACCGCGAAGGCCAGGATCATCAGCGGCGTGAACGTCAGGTTGAAGAACGGCGCGCCGACCGAGACGGCCTCGCCGTCCATGGCCTCGCGGATCAGCGGGAACAGCGTGCCCAGCAGCACCACCGCCGTCGCGGTCGACAGCAGGATGTTGTTGAGAACGATCGCGCTCTCGCGGCTGATCGTGCGGAACTGGCCGCCGGGATTGAGGCTGGGCGCGCGCAGGGCGAACAGCAGGAAGCCGGCGCCGGCCGCGACGCCCATCATGATCAGCAGCAAGACGCCGCGCGTCGGATCGACGGCGAAGGCGTGGACGGAGGTCAGCACGCCCGAGCGCACCAGGAAGGCGCCCAGCATCGAGAAGGTGAAGGCCGCCAAGGCCAGGAACGCCGTCCATCCCGGCAGGGCGCCGCGCTTTTCGGTGACGATGGCCGAGTGCAGCAGGGCCGCGCCGATCAGCCAGGGCATGAAGCTGGCGTTCTCGACCGGGTCCCAGAACCACCAGCCGCCCCAGCCCAGCTCGTAATAGGCCCAGAAGGCGCCCAGGGTGATGCCGACGGTCAGCAGGCTCCAGGCCGCCAGGGTCCAGGGCCGCACCCAGCGGGCCCAGGCCGCGTCGATGCGGCCGTCGATCAGCGCCGCCAGCGACAGCGAATAGACGACCGAGAAGCCGACATAGCCGGCGTAGAGGAACGGCGGGTGGAAGGCCAGGGCCGGGTCCTGCAGCAGCGGATTGAGCGACCGCCCTTCGATCGGCGCGTCCAGCAGGCGCTCCATCGGGTTCGAGGCGAACACCGTATAGGCCAGGAAGAGGACGCCCAGCGCGCCCTGGATGGCGATGGCGTAGGCCCGCAGACGCGGCGGCAGGCTGTCGCCGAAGAAGGCCATGGCCGCGCCGTAGCCGGTCAACACCAGGCACCACAGCAGCATCGAGCCCTCGTGGCTGCCCCAGGCGCCGGCCACCTTGTAGAGCATCGGCTTGGCGGTGTGCGAGTTGGCCGCGACGTTGGCGACCGAGAAGTCCGAGACCACGAAGGCGTGGATCAGGCAGGCGAAGGCGACGGACACGGCCAGGAACACCGCGACGGCCGCGCCGCGCCCCGCGCCGGCCAGCACCACGGACCGCCGCGCGCCGCCGACCGCCGACAGGCCGGTCTGGGCGAGCGACAGCATCAACGCCAGGACGAGGGCGAAGGCGCCAAGCTCGGTGATCATTGGAACACTCCCCTTCTCCCCTTGCGGGAGAAGGTGGCCGCCGAAGGCGGTCGGATGAGGGGTCGCGCGGACAGGATCGAGAAACCCCTCATCCGTCGCTGCGCGACACCTTCTCCCGCAAGGGGAGAAGGGAAACGAAGGGCGGTCATTTCGGATACCCCTCGTAGGAAGGCTTCGCGCCCTCGCCGCGCCACTCGCCCTGTTCCTTCAGCGCCTTGGACACCTCGCGCGGCATGTAGCGCTCGTCGTGCTTGGCCAGCACCTGCTTGGCGACGAAGACGCCTTGGTCGTTGAAGGTCCCCTCGGCGACGATCCCCTGCCCTTCGCGGAACAGGTCGGGCAGGTCGCCGTGATAGACGATCTTGGCGGTCGCCTTCTGGTCGGCGACCACGAATTCGACATTGCCGTCCGGGTGCTTGACCACGCTGCCGTGCTGGACGAGACCGCCCAGCTGCACCTTGCGGCCCGGCTTGACGTGGGCCTCCTGGGCCTGGGCCGGGGTATAGAACAGCGAGATGCTGTCGCGCATGCCGTAGAGCGCCAGGCCCACGGCCAGGGCCAGCACCGGCGCGACAGCCAGCAGGACGGTCAGGCGCCGGCGCGCCTTTCGGGATTTCGGCCAGAAGCTCATTGCGCGGTCTTTTGGTCTTTGGTCTGGCCGGCCATGCCGGGCTGAGCCGGCGCGTCGGCCGCCTGGCGCAGGGCCGCCAGCACCTTGGGCTGGTCCTTGAAGCGGGCGGAGGCGGTCGCCAGGGCGACGTCGCGCTTCGCCGTCTCGCCCAGCACGGCGTAGGCGCGAACTAGGCGGACCCAGCCGTCCGGATCGTCGGGCGATTGCGCCAAGCGCGCGGCGAGGCCCTCGACCATGCCGGCGATCATGCCCTGCACCTGCGGGTTCTGGTCGGCGGCGGGCTCGGGCGCCGGCAGGCCGCCGGCGGCCTCGACCTCGGCGATCTCGCGGCCCAGCGCCGTGCGCGCCGGATCGTTGGGGGCGAGGCTGTTCAACAGCGCGCGCCAGTCTCCGACGCCCCCGGCCACGTCGCCTTCGGCGATGCGGGCGCGGCCCAGATAATAGCGGGCGCGCAGGTCCTTCGGGTCGGCCTTCAGGGCGCGGCTGAAGGCCAGCTTGGCGTCGGCGCCGATGTCGCCCTTGGCCTCGATGACGAAGGTCTCGCCCAAGAGGCTCCAGATGTCGGCGCGGTTCGGGGCGCGGTCCACGGCGCGGCGCAGAGCCTGCTCGGCGCCCGCCATGTCGCCGGCGGCGGCGCGGGCCTTGGCCAGGAACACCAACGGCTCGGCGTCGTTCGGGCGCTCGGCCGCCACGCCTTCCAGCACGGCGGCGATCTGGGCGGGCTGGAGCAACGCCGGATCGGCGGCCTTCCATTCGGCGACGCGCTTGGCGTAGGGCTGGTCGGGAAGTTCGGGATGGCCCAGCCAGACATAGAGGCCGACGCCCCCGACGCAGGCGGCGCCGGCGATGGCGACCACCGCCTTGCGCGCGGCGACGCCGCCCCGGTCCCAGGTCTCGGCCTGATCCGCGGCGGCCAGCAGGCCGCGGCCCGCCTCGGCGCGGGCGGCCTTCAGCTCGTCCTGAGCCAGCAGGCCGTCCATGGCCAGGCGCTCGACCTCGGCCAGACGGCGGCGATGCGGCTCCAAACGAGCCTGCGCGTCGTCGACGGGCCGGGCTCGCGCGGCGCCGCGCAGCACCAGTCCGGCGGTCACGGCCGAAAGCCCGGTCGCGGCGATCCAGAATGCGATCATGATGGGCGTGTTAGCTTGTTCTGAGGCCGGCCGTTAGTGGGAAAAGCGCGTAAGGGCGTCAAGCCGCGCCTTACGAACGACATAAGCAAGACTCCCGACCTCCCCGGCGAATGCCGGGGCCCAGATTCATCCTGAGAGGCTTGGGGTGACGCGCCGTCTGCCTACGCCATACGTTTGATGTCGTGGGCTCGATCTGGATCCCGGCATTCGCCGGGAAGATCGGAAGGGATTGATCAAGCCGCGATCGCCGCGGCCGCGCGGCGGCGGACGATCTCGGCGGTCTTGTCGTCGCGGGTGTAGGCGATGAAGCTGGCGGCGACGTTCAGATAGTCCATGGCGATGGCCGGGTCGCCGCCATCGCCGGTGCGAGCCACGTGCAGGACGTCCTCGATATACGGGTCGAGATAGGCGTTCAGCTTCTCGAGGAACTTGTTGCGGCTGCTGCCATAGCCCGCCTTGTCGGCGCAGGGCCGCAGATCGGCGATGAAGGCCAGCCCGCCCCGGGCGCGGTCCAGCATGGCCTCGTCGGGCGGCGCGACCAGCTTGGCGACGCCGCGCGCGCCCTTCTTGGCCAGCATCGAGATCGGCCGGGTCGGCAACGCCTTCCCCAGTTCACGCTCGATCTGATCCATCCGCGTTTCGCAGGCCTTGGCCATGGTCTGCTTGAAGCGCGCCACGCGCCGGCCCCACGGGCCGTCCTTGTTGAGATCCACCGACTGCTGGAACTCGACGATCTGCAGCTGCACCTTCTGGGCGCGCAGGGCGGCCTCGCGCCCGGCCGCCTCCCCGCCGCCAAAGTCGAAGGTCTCGACATGGGCGATCGAGGCCTCGATGTCGGCCAGGAAGCGCTCGCCCAGCCCCTTGACCTCGGAGGAGGCCAGATAGCGATCGCTCGGCCGATCCATCACGGCCGAGATCACGCGCAGGATGCGCCATTCGTCGGGCAGATGGGCCGACAGGATGTCCAGCAGCAGCGGCCCGGCGTCCTCGCGGATGCGGCAGGCGTCGGCATAGGCCAGCCGCGCGGCGGCGGCCCGCTCGTCCGACATCCGGCTGACCCATTCCGACAGCCTGGGCAGGCAGGTGCGGACGATCGGCGCCAGTTGCAGGCACATGGCCAGCTCTTCGGGATCGCAGAGCGAGCGGACGCTGTCGAAGGCGGCGTTCTCGGGATCGCGCAGCGCCGCCGCGCCGATCTTGCACAGCTCGTCGAAGACCAGCGGGGTCCCTTGCTCCAGGTCCCAGGGATTGCACTTGACCGCCGCTTCCTGGGCCTCGCGCGGGGCGATGCCGCGCAGGGCGCGCCAGGTTCGCGCCAGCACCGGCGGGGGAAAGGCGATGGCCCCATCCTCGCGCTTGGCGCACAGGGGGACGATCGGGGCCAGCACGCTGTTGCGGACGAAGCGGTTGGCGGTCTCATCCTCGACCAGCTCGCGCACGGGCGCGAAAATGCTCTGGGCGCTGGTCCCCGCCAGGGCCAGCTCCAGGCTGCGCAGCGCCGCATCCGGCGCGGTCTCCACCAGCGTCCGGATCAGCTGCAGTTTATGGGCGGCGATGGCGGCCATTGTCCCCCATGTCGGTCCATGCAACCGACAGTTCCGTCAACCATGTTCGGATCGAGGTTAAGGATTTCCGAAACGCGATAAAAATCGCGTCTGGGGCCCGGACGCTCATCGCGCCGAAAGCTCAAGCTTGTAAGCGGTTTAGCCGCTGTGAGCGGGCGCTGGGCCTATCGCGACGCCGGGTCGCGATCGCTCAGGTCTCGGCGCGTGGCAGATCAAGCATGACCCGCAATCCGCCCCAAGGCGATTCACCAAGCTGGACCGAGCCGCCATAGGCGCGCGCCAGTTCGTCGACGATCGAAAGGCCCAGGCCAGAGCCCGGCGCGTTCTCGTCCAGCCGCTGGCCGCGCTTCAGCGCCTGGGCGCGCTCCTCCGGCGGCAGGCCGGGACCGTCGTCGTCGACGGTGACAATCATCCGCGCCTCGCCCGAGGGCGAGGCATCGACGCGGATTTTTCCCCGGCACCACTTGCCGGCGTTCTCCATCACATTGCCGACCAGTTCCAAGAGGTCTTGCTTCTCGCCCTGGAAGGCCAGGTCCTCGGGGCAACGCCAGTCGATCTCGATCCCCCGCCCATCCGCCTTGTCCTGGAAGATCCGCTCCAGGGTGACGGCCAGCTCGTCCAGGATCGGCTCGACGGGCGTGCGCTCGCCGCTGGTCTGGGAGCGGGCGGCGGCGCGGGCCCGGCGCAGGTGGTGGTCGACCTGCTCGCGCATGGTCTGGGCCTGGCGCTCGACCACCTCGGCCAACTGGCCCGGCTGCTGGTTGGCCTCGGTCAGCATCACCGAGATCGGCGTCTTCAGCGCATGCGCCAGATTGCCGACGTGGGTGCGCTGGCGCTCGACGACTTCCTGGTTGTGGGCCAGCAGGGCGTTGAGCTCGGTCGCCAGCGGCGACAGCTCCTCCGGATAGACGCCCTCCACCCGCTCGGCCTTGCCGCGCCGGACCGAGGCCACCTCGCGGCGCAGGCGAAACAGCGGCTGCAGGCCAAAGCGCACCTGCACGACCATGCCCAGGATCAGGCCGCCGCCCAGGATCAGCAGGGCGAAGGCGGTGATGCGGGCGAAGCGGTCGGCGTCGGCGTCGATCGGCGAGCGGTCCTCGGCCGCCAGGAACACGACGGGATCGGGATAGCCCGGCAGGCGGGTCAGGATGGCGGCGGCCCGCAGCGGCTTGTCCTGCGGGCCGCGCATGTCGAAGTACTGGGTCTTGCCCGGCGCGGCGTCCAGCTTGTCGATCTGGGCCGAGGACAGCATCAGGTCGCTGTCGAACAGCGAGCGCGAGCGCTCGATCGGCTTCATCGCCCCGTCGGGCGACTTGTCCAGGATCACCCAGTAGCGGCCGGAATAGGCGCGCGTGGCGCGGATGTCGGTCAGGAACGGCGCCTTCAGCACGCCGCCCTCGACCGTCGAGCCCGCATAGAGGTCGTCGGTCAGCACCGCCAGCGACTGGTCGAACCGCCGGATGGCCGCGCCGCGGAACTGGGCGGTCAGGAACACCCCGGCGATCACCACGACCAGCAGGGTCCAGATCCCGGCGATCAGGATCAGGCGGCGGACCAGCGAACGGCGGCGCAGGTCCAGCAAGGCTAAAGCCTTCCCTGATCAAGCCCGCAGGCTTGATCAGGACGAGAAGGCTTTAGGTTCAAAGTGGAGCGCACTCTCATCGCAAAACCGGTTCCCACTTTTGCGGAGCGCGCTCTACGCGTTTTCTTCGCCCGGCAGCGGCGCCAGGCGATAGCCCAGGCCCCGGACGGTCTCGATCCGCTCGGCGCCCAGCTTCTTGCGCAGGCGGCCGATGAACACCTCGATGGTGTTGCTGTCGCGGTCGAAGTCCTGGTCGTACAGGTGCTCGACCAGCTCGGTGCGGCCGATCACCCGCCCCTGGTGCATCATCATGTAGTGCAGCAGGCGATATTCCAGCGAGGTCAGGCGCAGCGGCTCGCCATTGACGCTGGCGCGGGCGGCGCGCGGGTCCAGGCGCAAGGCGCCGCACGACAGCGACGGCGCGGCGTGTCCGGCCGAGCGACGCAGCAGGGCCCGCAGGCGCGCCAGCAACTCCTCGGTGTGGAAGGGCTTGGCCAGGTAGTCGTCGGCGCCCGCGTCGAAGCCGGCGACCTTGTCGCTCCAGGCGCCGCGCGCGGTCAGGATCAGGACGGGCGTCGTGACATTGCCGCGCCGCCAGCGCTCCAGCACCGAGACGCCGTCCACCTTGGGCAGGCCCAGATCGAGGACCACCGCATCATAGGGTTCGGTCTCGCCCAGGAACTGGGCTTCCTCGCCATCGGGGGCGTGGTCGACGGCGTAGCCGGCGTCGGCCAGGGCCAGCTTCAGCTGGCGCGTCAGATCGGGATCGTCCTCGACGAGCAGGATGCGCATGGGTCCTCGAAAACTCCTCAGCCCCCGCTGATGATCTGTCCGGTCTCGGCGTCGACGATGAAGTCGATGCGGCGGCCGTCGGCCGTGGCCCAGCGGACGCGGTAGTTGCGGCCCTCGAGGCCGGCGTCCAGCACACGGCCCGGCACGCGGCGCGAGATCATCTCGATCACGCGCGACAGCGGCACCAGCCGGCCCGACTGCACGCCGCCCCGCGCCTCGTCCTGCTGCGCGCGCCAGTCGGCGCCCAGCGAGTCGGGCCCACGACGCTGCGCCGAGGCGGCGCCCGGAAGGGCGGCGGCCAGCGCGGCGGCGACGAGGATGACGCGGATCGTTTTCATGCTCTCCGGTCTAACGGAACGCGGCTGAATGGAGACTGAACGCCCAGCTTATGAACGGGCTGCGTCGTTCTGTCACGGGGCCGGCGAAGATCACACACTCAGGAGCGCCTTCAGCTTCGCGCGCGCTTCGGCCAACACTGGCGCGGGCGCTACGCCCTTGCGCGTCGCCCGGCGAGCAACCCAGTCAACGCTCTTGATCTGGTCAGCCAACACGACACTAGGGGAAGGGCCGGGCACGACCACCTCGAAAGGATAGCCCTTCACGCGGCTAGTCATTGGGCAGCAAAGCATCATGCCCCGCTTGCCGTTGTAGGCCGAGGGCGAAAGCACCAGCGCTGGACGGTGGCCAGCCTGCTCGTGGCCTGCCTGCGGATCGAACTGCAGCCACACGATATCGCCGGCGTCGGGAACGTACCGCGCGCTCACCAGAACTCCTTGCCGACCACATCGCCAAAGTCGATGTCTTCGTGGAACGTCTCAGGCTCCATTTCGGCGAGCATGGCGTCGAGATCATACTCGGGCGCCCGGATCGGCTCGATGATAATCCGGCCGTTCTCCTCTCGCACATCGACGGGCTGGTCTATCGCGATGTCGGCGGCCGCCATCACTCGGGCCGGGATCCGGACCGAGGCGCTGTTGCCCCACTTCTTCACGATCACCTGCATGGCCAATCTCCTCGCGAACTAAGATCAGCCTACCAGGGCAATGTGTCAACAAATGTCGAGACACCGCCAATAGCTTTGCCGCCGCTCCCCTACTTCCGCTTCGGCGTGTAGGGCTTCTGGTCGCGCCAGGCCTGGGCGAATTTCTCGAGGTCCTGGTCGACCGTCTCGGGCAGGGTCACCACGAGGCGCGCCAACAGATCGCCGCGCTTGCCCTTGGCGTCGGCGAAGCCCCGGCCCTTCAGGCGCAGGGTCTGGCCGCTGTTGCTGCCCTTGGGGACGTTCAGCATCACATTGCCGTCCGGCGTGGGCGCCTCGACCTTGCCGCCCAGCACCGCGTCGGGAACCGAGATCGGCAGGTCCATGACCAGCGCCTCGCCCTCACGGCGGTAGATCGGGTGCGGCTTGATCACCAGCTCGATCATGGCGTCGCCCGCCCCGCCGCGCCCGGGAGCGCCCTGCCCCTTCAGGCGAAGGGTCTGGCCTTCCTGGGCGCCGGCGGGGATGGTCACGTCGATCGTGCGGCCGTCCGAGAAGCTGACACGCTTCTTGCCGCCCTTGATCGCTTCTTCCAGGTCGATCTCGAGACGCGCCTTTACGTCGGCGCCGCGCGGGGCGAAGCCGCCGGTCTGGCCGCCGCCGCCAAAGGGGCCGCGACCGCCGCCGAACACGCCGCCGAACAGGTCCGACAGGTCGATCTCCGGCCCCTCGTCGACGCGGAAGCCGCCCCGGCC
The DNA here is from genome assembly GCF_001556515.1 of Caulobacter sp. CCH9-E1. Taxonomy (GTDB): domain Bacteria; phylum Pseudomonadota; class Alphaproteobacteria; order Caulobacterales; family Caulobacteraceae; genus Caulobacter. The sequence goes on from NZ_LSJA01000334.1 coordinate 22,342, forward strand.
GAAGCCGCCGGCGTTGAACGGGCCGTTGCCGGGCTGGCCGCCGAAACCGCGCATGGTCTCGCGGCCATCGGCGTCGATCTGGCCCAGGTCGAACTTCTTGCGCTTCTCGGCGTCGCCCAGAATGTCGAAGGCGGCGCTGACCTGCTTGAACTTCTCCTCGGCCTTCTTGTCGCCGGGATTGGCGTCGGGGTGATGCTGCTTGGCGAGCTTGCGGAACGCCTTGCGGATCTCGTCCGCGCTCGCGGTGCGGGAAACGCCGAGTTCCTGATAGGGGTCACGCGCCAAGGAAGGTCCTCATCGGGCTGAGCTAGGTTGGGGTAACGCCCTCCATCTAGAACGTCCAGCGCGCCGCGCAAGCCCTAATGTGGCATTTTTACCACAATCCTGTCGTCGCCGCGTCGCCCCAGCCGTAGAGGGCGTCGGCTTGGGCGACCTCCAGGCGCGCGCCGGTCGGCGGCGCGTCGCTCGCCCGCATGGCGGCGGTGTAGACCAAGGCCGGCTCCGACACCTCGACCTCACGCAACACCGCCGCGCCGTCCAGCACGCGGACGCGGTAGCGCTCGACGCCCTCGACCAGCGGGACCTCGCCGGCCCAGACGTCGCCGCCGGCCCGGGCGCGGCGGATCCACGACAGCCGCAGGTCGCCGCCGATCATCCGCGCGCGCAGGTGCGTCGGGGCCAGGGGCCGCAGGGCTCGGCCGGTCCAGACCACCGTCGTCTCGGCGGCGCCCGCGCCCGCCGGAGGCCCGCCGGCCGGGGCCGCGCGGACCTTCAGCGGAACGCCGCGCTCGAAGGCCGCGACCTCCATCGGAACCACCGCCTCGTCCAGCAGCACGACCGGCGCGCCGGCCAGGACCGCCGCCTCGCTGGCCGCCCCGTCGCGCAGGCCGCGCAGCAGGCCGGAGAGCCGCCACACGTCGGGCGACAGCAGCGCCGCGTCGCGGAAGCCGATCACCTCCCAGCGCCCATCGCCGGCCATGACGGCCAGGCTGTTGCGGCCCGCCAGCATCGCGCCCAGCGAGACCGACGACAGGCTGGTCCCCTCCATCCGCACCGTCAGGGCGCCCAGGCGATCGACGCGATGCGGCGAGGCCGGCGCGAGATCCGTCAGGGTCACGCCTAGGGTCGCCGGCTGAGCCAGACGCGCCCTGACGCTCAGCGTGTCGAGGTCTGGGCCGGCGTGGATCTCCAGCGGACGCCAAGGCTCGCCCGCGGCGGCGACCAGCGGCCGGGCGTCGTCCGCCAGGGCGCCGTTCGACGGCAGATCCAGCACCCGCAGCGCCGGCGGCGGCGTAGGCTCGCGCGGCGGAGCCGGCGTCCAGTCGAGACCGCCGCCGACGCCCTGTCCGGCGACGACCGGGACCAGGGTCGAGCGCGGCCGCTCGTCGAGATCCAGGCGCGCCACCCGCCAGGCGCCGCCGTCATGGGCCAGGCGGTCGCCCGGCTCCAGACGCAGGGCGGCGGAGGGCGAGAGGTGGAGGATCCGCGAGCGCCGCGCGGCCTCGTCGGCGGCCAGCATCCGACGGGCGCAGGCCTCGGCGTCGGGGGCGGCCAGCACGATCGGCGCGTCGGCGTCACGCGTTCCTTCGCCCTGCTCGCGGCGCACGACCACCGCCCCGACCTGGTAGTCGCGTCCGGCGTCCAGGAAGCGCAGGCGCAGGGCCTCGGCGGCGGGCTCCAGCACGCGGATCTCACGCTCGACGGCGCCGTCGTCGGGGCGAACGAGGTCGCTTTCGGCCAGCGCGCCCGCCACGCGGCCAGAGCGGGACATCATCCGCACGTGGTCGCCGCGCTCGACGGGATCCAGGGCGAAGGCCTCGGTCAACGGCGCCAGAGCGTCGCGCAGGCGCATCGGCCGGTCGACGACATAGCCGCCCACCGAACCGCCCGCCTCGCCCGGATCGATCGAGACGCCGGCCCGCGCGCCCAGGGCGCGGATCAGCTCGGGCAGCGGCGCGATCCCGGCGCGGCCGGTCAGCCAGTGTCCGAGGGTCCACGAACTCCCGTCCGCCCAGACGTCCGACCGCGCCGGGAAGTCCGGGAACGGCCGCGCGTCCCAGCACCAGGCGCTGGCGGCCTCGACCATCGCCCCCCCATAGACCGGCGAGACCGGATTGGCGGCCGGCTCGTCCAGCCAGGCCAGCACCGCCTCCAGACACCGCCGCTGGCCGAAGTCGTCGCGCTCGCCGGTCGAGTATGGCGGCAGGAAGCTCTCGGAGCTCTTCGGGTCGATAAAGAGGTTCGGCGAATTGCTTCCCTTGTCGACCGCCGGACAGCCGAACTCGGTCAGGCGGATCGGCTTGGCGCGGGGGACCCAAGCGGTGGGCGTGCTCGCGCGGACGCCGCCTGGGCGGTCGTAGTGGGCGTTGCTCCACCACGCCTTCAGGTCCTTGGGCCGGAAGATCCAGGGCTCGCCATGAGCGCCGTCGGTGATCGGCGTGCGCGCTTGCGCGTCGCGGGCGGCCTGGCTCGGATAATACCAGTCGAAGCCCTCGCCGCCCGTCAGCCCGGCGCGCAGATAGGCCGGGTCGTGCGGCCCCAGGAGGCCGGCGGCGGCGTCCAGATGGGTCTCGCCCTCGCGCCAGTCGGTGATCGGCGGATACCAGTCGACGCCGACGAAATCGATGTTCGGATCGGCCCACAGCGGATCGAGATGGAACACCGCATGGCCGCTTCCGTCGGCGGGCTGGTGGCCGAAATATTCGCTCCAGTCGGCGGCGTAGCCGAGCTTGGTTGCTGGTCCGAGCACGGCGCGGACGTCCGCGGCCAAGGTCTTGAGCTTGGCGACCGCCGGATAGGTCCCGCCCGGTCCGCGCGTCGTGGTGACCCCGCGCAGCTCCGAGCCGATGACGAATCCGTCCACCCCGCCGGCTTGGGCGGCCAGGCTCGCCTGGTGCAGCACCATTCGACGCAAGCCCCATTCGCCGTCGAAGAAGGCGCCGACCTGGGCGGTCGCCGCCGCCGTTCCATCCGCGCCGGCCTCGCAAGCGATACGGCCGCGCCACGGATAGGCCGGCTGGCCCGGCGGGGTGTCCATCAGGATGAACGGATAGAGCGTGACCTTCAGCCCGCGCCGCTTCAGCTCGGCGATCGCCTGCAGCACCACCGCGTCGGCCGGCGTACCGCCGTAGGCCGGCTTGCCGTCCTTCAGCGAGACGAGGTGCGCGCCGGACCGGCCTACGCCCGCTACGCTCCAAGTGATCGGCAGGGTGTCCTTGCTCCCCTGCTCGACGCCCGGCCGGATCTGGCAGTGGCCGCAGCGCAGGTCGGTCCCGAACCAGGCGACGACCAGGGTCACGTGATCCACGTTCGGCAGCTGGGCCTGCAGCTGGTCCAGCGCCACGATGAGATCGGCGCGGCCGTCGGCGTTATGGACGCTCTCGCTGGCGGTCCGGGTGAGACCTTCGCGACGCAGGACCGCTTCGGTCGCATAGACGAACTCGCCGGCGCCGGGGATCAGGCACACGCCCTTCAGCCGCTCCTCCAGACCTGGAGGATCGCCGGGCGTGCGCGGCCGGCGGAAGACCTCGAACGACAACTGCGGCGGGCGATTGCCAAACGGCTCCAGCGGCAGATCCTCGAACACGACATAGGCCACGCCGCGATAGGCCGGCGCCTCGCCTTCGATGGCCGCGACCAGCGGATCGGGCGCCTGGTCCTCGGTCCCCAGGTGGACGCGCATCGTCGCGCCCGACAGGTCCATCACTCGCCCGTCGGCCCAGACCCGGCCAATGCCGTCGATCGGCCCCTCGGCCACGGCGACGGCGAACGACAGGCTGTAGGCGTAAGAGGTCGTCTTCTGGCCCTTGGCGCCGCCGACGCGGCCTTCGATCCGCTTCTCGCGAAAGCGCGCGGCCCAGATCACCTGGCCGCCGACCCGCGCGCGGCCGAACACGCACGGCAGCGCCGCGCCCTCGGCCGCGCCGGTCAGCCGCAGCTCCGGGATGCGCGGACCGATCTGACGCGCGGGCGACAGGGCCGACAGCGCGGCCTGGTCGACCGCCGCTCCAAGGGCCGCCCCGGCCACGGCGCCCAGAGGCCCGCCGATCGCCGCCCCGACGCTGGAGAGGATGACTTGAGCCATCAGATGCTCCTCAAGGAAAACGGAAGGCCGCGACCAGGCGCCCGCGCCACCAGCGGCCAAGCGCGCTCTCGACGCAGGCCCGGCCCCAATAGGCGTGGATCATCCGGTCGGGCCCGGACTGGATCGCGCAGTGCTTGGCGACCGCGCCGGGCGCCATGCGGAAGACGAGGACGTCGCCAGGACGGGCTTCGGACAACGGAACCGGCGTCAGCCAGCGGCCGAACGCCTCGAGCAGCAGCTCGCGCTCGCCGAGCTCCGCCCAGTCGGGACGGTAGGGCGGCGGCGCTTCCGGCTCGACGCCGTGGATCGCCCGCCAGACGCCCCGCACCAAGCCCAGGCAGTCGCACCCCGCGCCCAGGGTCGAAGCTTGATGGCGGTAGGGCGTTCCGAGCCAGCGGCGGGCGTGGGCGAGGACAAGATCCTCCCCCGCGACGCGGGGGAGGTGGCCCAGAGGGCCGGAGGGGGCTAGCTCGG
>NZ_LSJA01000335.1 GCF_001556515.1 Caulobacter sp. CCH9-E1
AGGCGCCTTTGCCGGCGATCTGCTCGCCGGCGCGCACGCCCGAGAGGATCTCGACGTGACCGCCGCCGCGGCGGCCCACCCGGACCGGGCGCGGCTCGAAGCCCTCCTTGGTGCGGACGAAGACGACCTCCGCGCCATTGACCGTCTGGACGGCTTCATCGGGTGCGGAGATGCGACCCTCTGGGCCGGCGGCCGGACCGCGCGGGGTGATCCGCGCGCGCAGGGCCTGGCCGGGTGTCAACATCGGAGCGCGGCCGCTGACGGCCAGCACGGCGGTAGCCGAGCGGTTCTCGGCGTCCAAGGCTGGCGTGATGCTGCGCACCGTGGCGTTCACCGAGCCGCTGGCGGTCTCCAGGATGGCCGTGTCGCCTGGCTTGACGCGCTGGGCGTCGGCGACCGGCAGGGCCGCCTGGATCTCGATGCGGCCCGGGTCGGCGACGCGGAAGAGTTCGGAACCGGCCGTGACATAGGCGCCGAGCGTGGCGCTAGCGGCGGTGATCCGGCCGGAGATCGGGCTGGTGACCGCCAACGTACGACCGTTGCCGCTGACGCCGGCGGCGGCGCTGGCGCCGCTGGCGCGGCGCAACTCCGACTCGGCGATGGCCGCCTCGCGCTGGGCGGCTTCGAGGTCCTGGCGAGCGGTGATCTTGGCGTCGAACAGGCGCTGCTCGCGGACCAGGGCCTGGCGGGCGGCAGCGGCCTTGGCGGCCGCGGTGCTACGGTCGGCGCTGATGGCCGCGGCGTCGCGGCTTTCTATGGCGGCGATCACTTCACCGGCGGCGACGGGGTCCCCCAGGCGCTTGTTGATGCGGACGATAGCCCCGTCGGCGCGGGCCGCCAGGATCGCCGCGCCGTTGGGCGTGGCCACCACGGTGGCCTGGGCCGAAACGGCGGCGTCGAGGCCGCCGCCGGTGAGGGTCAACAGTTGGATGCCATCGGAGACGATGCGATCGGCGGTCATGCCCACGTGGGGCTTTTCGCCGGCGTGGTCTTCCTTGGCCTCGGCCGCGGGGGCGTCCTTGGCCGGCGAAGACAGCAGGGACTTGCCGACCAGCGCGCCGACGCCAGCGGCCAGCAGGCTACTGACCGCCACGGCCGTCAGCAGGGTCTTTCGATCGTTGGATTTCATGGTGAGCTTTCCTATTGGGCGGCGGCGCGTTCGAGCGCGGCCAGCGCCTTGGCGCGGTCGAGACGCGCGGCGATGAGTTCGGTGCGGGCGGTCGTCAGGGCGGCTTGCGCGTCTAGGACTTCGAGCAGCGAGAATTTCCCCGCCTCGAAGCCGCCTCGCGCCAGGTCGACGGCGGTCTGGGCCTGGGGCACGACCTTGCTGTCGAGCACTTCCAGCCTGGCGGTGGCGGCGCGCAATGCCGCCTCCCCGTCCCGAACGGCCCGAACCGAGCGCGCCAGGGCCAGGCGTTCGCGCGCCTCGGCCGCGGTGGCGTCCGCGCGGGCGGCCGCGACGGTACCCTGGTTGCGGTTGGAGATTGGGATCGGGGCGGTAAAGCCGACGATCATCGCCGAGTCCCCGGTCTGCTCGAACCGCCGAACCCCGGCCTGGACGGTGAGGTCCGGACGACCAGCGGCGCGTTCGCGATCGATCACCGCCCGGGCGGTCTCCAGCTGGGCGCGCGCTTGGCGCACATCCAGGGTTTCGCCGGGATCGATCGTGGCCATCACCGGCGTCGCCGGCTGCGGGGACCGCACCAGCTCGATGGTCTCGGCCGCATCGCCCCAGAGGGTTACTAGAGCGCGGCGCGCGGCTGCGGCCTCGGCCTCGGCGGCAATGACGGCGGCGGCGGCCTCACGGCTGGCCGCCTCAGCCCGCAACGCCCGCAGGGGCGGCTCGCGACCGGCTTCGACCAACGTGCCGGCGACCTTGGAAAGGCCTTCGGCGCGGGTGGCCGTCTCTCGGGCCAGGGCCAGACGATCCTGCGCCGCGAGGGCTTCGGCATAACGGACGCTGACTTCTTGGGTGAGGTCGGCCTTGGCGATGACGAAGCCGATCCGGGCGGCGTCGACCTCGGCGTTGGCGGCGGCGGCGCGGGTGCGACGCTTGCCGCCCAGCTCCAGGCGCTGGCTGATGGTGGCCGTGGTTTCGGCTGCGCCGAAGCGGCCATAGGGGCCCGAACCGGCGAAGTTCTCCGATTGGAGGCCGGCTTCAGGGTTTGGCATCAGGTCGGCTTGGCGAGCGCGGCCCTCAGCCGCTTTCACCGAGGCTTCGGCTGCCGTGACAAGCGGTGACTGGGTCTGGGCGCGCATGATAGCGGCGTCCAGGGTGAGCGGCTCAGCGAGCGCGCGCGAAAGCGCGCCGCTGCCGGCAAGCGCCAGGACCGCGCCGAAAATGGCGGCGGACCGAGCATAGCGGGAATGCATGAGAGGTCCCTATGTGAGAACTGACGAAGGCGATTACGCGCGCGAGGGCGCGGCCAGGGTCAGGCTCGAGGGGGCTCGTTGGGGCCGTCCGGCATGCGCGAGAGCGGCATGTGGGGCGGCGCTGGAGTCAGGCGGATGCGCGTGACGGAGACGTAGGTCTGCCCGGCCGTGGCGAGCCCGATCAGCGACGGAGAATGATGGCAATGGCCAATCCCGCAGACCTCGCCGTCGGCCAGGTCTGCGGGATCCTGGTCATTGGCCTGGGCAAAGGTCGTGGCCTCGGCGACGGCGCTCGTCTTCTTGCTCGACAGGGAGTCGGCCGAGCATAAGCCTGAACGCAATGATGGCGCAGCTACGGCGAGCACCAGCAGGCACGCTAGAAGCGCTCCCGTCCAGGTTTTCAGCCATGTCGCCACATCGAACATGTAAGGGCCTATAGCGTCCGTGATGCGTCGAGGAAATACGTTACAAGATACACTTGGCGTGGCGCATCAGCGCGGCAGTGAGAGTTAGATCCGAGTTCGCGGACGGGCCCGTGTCACCGCTCGCAGCGGCGTGCTGGTGGTCACGTATTTCGAAAGAGCGTCCAGGCGGAAGCTATAGATTCTGATCAACTTTTCGCGCTCGGCCTTAAACTTGAACTGCAGCGCCGCTAGGCCGGTTATCTTGTTGGTGTGGCGAAGCAGCGTGCCGCGCGCGCTGCGCTCCAGGTGGAAGTATTCATACGATCGCGCGAAGAATGGACCGGACTGGAAGGCGATCTCCTCGCCTGGCGCCATGCCAATGACCCGAGCCCTGACCCTCAGACGCTTTTCCGGATTGGAGCCGATACGGATGTAGACGCTGGCGCCCCGAATGGGGACGCCGTCGATTTCCCAATGAGGATGCCAACGCGGGTAGCCACCGAACTCCGACAAGGTTCGCCAGACCTTAGTGGGGGGGGCGGCGATATCGATCTCAGATTCAATGATCATGGGCGGCCTTTCGTCGCCATCTCGCTTGAGCTCGATGCAGCCGAGACAGGCTGCGGGCACGGACGGTTGGTGGAAAGCGTACAGACCCGAAACTGCTCGCCTGACATGACCGGGCCGGGGGTCGGCAGGTCGAAGAAAATGCAATGGCGCTCGCGCCCACGCAGGCCCCACAGGACACGCGTCGCCGTGCTGATGACGTTTCCACCCGCGTCAAGACGATCCGCTCGGATGATCCGCGGCGAGGATCCTATGGACCGTCGACAGATCGCGCCATGGAAACGGACCCCCTCACCTTCGGCGATGGCGCGGACCGACTCAAGTGCGAAGCCCCGCTGAGTGTTGAGCACGATGGGCTTTTCGATCGTGTCTGCAGTAGCCCCGCCCGAAAAGGCCAGGATCAGAAGCCCAATTCCTTTTCCGCCTAGGTGGCGCAAGTGTTGTCGGTTCATGTTCGATGCTCCAGGCCGATCGCCAAAACCCCAATCGACATGACGAGCAGAAGCATCGCCGCAGCCAGGGCCATTATCGCACGGCGGGCCGATCGGCGGGCCCAGTCCGACGCTTCGGTGCGAGGTTCTTCGCCATTCATGCCTGGCGGTCCTTGTAGGCGAGCAACCGCAGCGCGTTGGCCACCACCAGAAGGGTCGAGCCCTCGTGGAAGATCACCGCCTCGCCGATCTTCAGGCCAAACAGGGTCGCTGGGATCAGCACCGCGACCATGCCCAGGCTGACCCACAGGTTCTGGCGGATGATGGCGCTGGTCTTGCGGCTAAGGCCCACGGCGAACGGCAGATGGGTCAGGTCATCGGCCATCAGCGCGACGTCGGCGGTTTCCAGCGCCACGTCCGAGCCGGCCGCGCCCATGGCGATGCCGACGGTGGCGTTGGCCATGGCCGGGGCGTCATTGACCCCGTCGCCGACCATCGCGGCCTTGCCGTAGTGCTGGCGCAGGGCCTTGATGGTCTCGACCTTGTCCTCCGGCATCAGGCCGCCGCGGGCTTCGTCGAGACCCAGATCACGGGCGATCGCATCGGCGACCGACTGGTTGTCGCCCGACAGCATGATCATGCGGGTGATCCCCAGCGAGCGAAGGCGAACGATAACGTCGCGGGCCGCGGGGCGGGCGGTGTCCATCAGGCCCAGCACGCCGAGAAAACGATCACCGTAGCGGACGACGACCACTGTCCGGCCGCGCGCTTCAAGGCGCTTGGCATCGCTCCAGACCGATACGGGCAGGTCTTTCTGGTCGCCTTCGAATAGGCCCGGCTTGCCGATCACGACGTCCTTGCCATCGACCTGGGCCTGGATGCCCTGCCCTGTCAGGCTCTTGACGTTGGTGGCTTCACGATGGGCCTGGCCGATCAGCTTGGCCTCCCCGTCGCGCACCACGGCGGCCGCCAGCGGGTGGTCGCTGAGCGCCTCGACGGCCACGGCGATGGCGAGCAGCTCGGCCTCATCGACGCCTTCGGCAGGGACGATATCGGTCAGCTTGGGCTTGCCCTCGGTTAGGGTGCCGGTCTTGTCGAAGGCCAGAGCGGTCAGCGTTCCGAGATTTTCCAGGGGACCGCCGCCCTTGACCAGGACGCCGCCGCGCCCTGCCCGGGCCACGCCACTGAGCACGGCGCTGGGCACCGAAATGGCCAGGGCGCAGGGGCTAGCGGCTACCAGGACCGCCATGGCGCGGTAGAAGCTGCGGCTGAACGGCTCGTCGAGCACCAGGAAGGCCAGCATCAGGGTCGCGACCAGCACCAGCACGGCCGGCACGAAGACCTTCTCGAACCGGTCGGTAAAGCGCTGGGTGGGCGAACGCTGGGCCTCGGCCTCGGCGACCATGCGCACGACGCGGGCCAGGGTGCTCTCGCCGGCCTTGCGGGCCACGCGGATGTCGAGCGCGC
>NZ_LSJA01000336.1 GCF_001556515.1 Caulobacter sp. CCH9-E1
ACCCGCAGCCCGCCGCGGGCGGGCTGCGGGTCATCGCCGCCCTCGCCCCGTTCGGGGCGGCGATTGTCAGCGCCGTCGTCATGGCGCGCTTGCGTCTCAGCCGGCCGTCAGCCGCCAGCTGAGCCACAAAACCTTCACTGTTATTTGATGGTGATTAAAAGCATAAGAACATCACCTTAATATTATATGGAGCGGACAGTGAGCGGGTCTTATCTGAGCGCGCTGATGACGCGCGGCGGTCTTTCGGGCGGCGCCCTGGCGCTGTGCCTGGGGATGGGGTGGGCCGGCGGAGCCGTCGCCCAGGATCGGCCGACCAGCGCCTTGAACCCCGATAGCGTCACGGCGCTCACTGACATCGTCGTGACCGCGCAGAAGCGCGAGCAGCGCCTCAGCGAAGTGCCCATGGCGGTCACCGCTTACGGCTCGGATTTTCTTCAGAAGCTCGGCGTCACCAAGTTCGACGAGTTGGCCGCCTTTACGCCTGGCCTGACGGTGCAGGAGCAGAGCGCCAACAACGCCGGATTCGTCGTGCGCGGCGTGACCACCGACAGCGGCAGCGCGCAGGACGAGCCGCGCGTGGCGATCTTCTATGACGGCGTTTCGGCGTCCCGCAACCGCGGCGCCTATATGGAGCTGTTCGACCTGGACCGCGTGGAGGTGGTTAAAGGGCCTCAGGCGACCCTGTTCGGCCGCGCCGCCCTGATCGGCGGCATCAACGTCATCCAACACAAGGCCGATCTTGGCAAAGCCTCGGCCGCGGCCGAACTCGGCGTGGGCGGAGACGGCTACTACCGGGCCTACGGCATGGCCAACCTCCCGCTGGCGACCGACACGCTGGCGCTGCGCGTGGCCGCCACCGTCCGCCGCCGCGATGGCTGGGTCGACAATCTAGAGGGCGGCGATCCGCTGCAGGGCGCCAAGGCCGAAGCCTATCGCGGGGTGATGACCTTTCGGCCGAACGAGACGCTGCGGTTCGACCTCCTGGTCAACCACCACCACGACGACAACGGCGGAACCGCGTTCAAGTCGGGGACCTTCATCCCCGCCGGCGGCGAGATCAGCCCTTATACGCCGGCCCGGCTGAACCGCTCGGCGGCGGGCTTCGAGGGCGGCGCCGAAATGGGGCTGAGCCGCACGGTCGACACCGCCACCCTGCTGGGCGAGTGGCGGATCAACCCTGGCTGGACCCTGTCCAGCATCGGCGGCTGGCGCCAGTTCGACAGTCTCGAGACCAACGACCCCGACGGCTCGTCCATGCCCTTCATCCAGGGCGCGGAGGATGCTCGCGGCGAGCAATGGAGCCAGGAGCTGAGACTGCGCTTCGACGACGGCGGTCCGCTCTCCGGTTTCGCCGGCGTCTCCTACATGCACGAGAAGGGTAGTCAGCGCCTGTCGGCGACGTATGACGAGCGTTACGCCCTCGCGCTGCTCAGCGGTCTGCTGGTCACTACGCCCACGCGCTCGACGCCGAGCCTGGCGGAAGCCCAGGCGATTGGCCGGGGATTCCTGACCGCCGCGCTCACGCCTGGCTTTGGCGCGGCGTCGTCGACAGTGGCGTCCACGCTCGTGTCTTCGCTAAAGTCCGACCACTATGAGCAGTCGATCAACTACGGCGAAACCGACTCCTTCGACGTCTACGGCGATCTGACCTGGAAGCCGATCAAGGCCCTGGAACTGACCGCCGGGGCGCGGTGGACGCGGGACGACAAGACTTCGAGCGTGCGGGGCGACCTGCGGAACGGAACCAGCCGGCTTGGCGTGCTGTTGGCGGCGCTGGGCTCGACCAGTCCCGCCACCCAGGGCGCTCTGCTGACGGCGCTTCTGACCCCCGGCGCGCCCCTGCCGGCGTTTGGGCTCTTCACCCAGCCCCAGGCTCTGACCTCCAGGAGCGGCGATTTCGACGGGGTCACCTATCGCCTGGTCGGGCGCTACCAGTTCACCTCGAACGTGTCCGCGTGGGCGTCGTTCGCGCACGGACGCCGGCCGGAGGTCATCTCCCTCACCCCCGGCAGCCTTCCGGGCACCACCCTGACCGTCAAGACGCTCCCCGCCGAAGAGGTCGACTCGTTCGAATTGGGCGCCAGCGCCGCGCTGCTGAACGGTCGTCTGCGACTGAACGGTTCGATCTACGATTACGACTACAGCAACTTCCAGACCCAGAAGTTCGACAGCGGCAAGCTGGTGACGATCAACGCCGGCAAGGCCAAGGCGCCGGGCGCGGAGCTGCAGGCCACCTGGCGTCCCGCCGAGGCCCTGGAGCTGTTCGGGACCTATGCCTATTCGCACGCACGCTTCTCGGGCGGGGCCTATGACGGCGACCAGTTCCGCCTGGCGCCCGATCACAGCGTCTCGATAGGCGCCGCCTATTCGCACGCGCTCGGCGGGCTCGGCGTCCTGCGCGTCCTGCCGACCTACACCTGGCGCTCGAAGGTCTTCTTCGACGACGCCAATGATCGACGCGATCTGCAACTGCCGCTACTGCCGACCGCCCCAATGCTCCGCGATCGGGTTGTCGACGAATATCAGAAGGCCTACGGCCTGCTGAACCTGCGGGTGCGTTTCGAAGCGCCCGCCGAGGGACCCTGGGCGGTCGAGGTCTTCGCCACCAACCTGCTGGACAAGAAGTATCTGCTCGACGCCGGCAATACGGGCGACAGTTTCACTTTCCCGACCTTCGTGCGGGGCGCGCCGCGCCTCGTGGGCGTCTCCTTGAGCGGGCGGTTCTAGGGCCTGGCGCGCGGCTTGGCGCTCGCCGGGCCGCGCCAACCTTCGGGGATCTTCCGCCTGCGAGGTCGCCGGCGGAGCTGTGGCGTGCAGACGCTCACCGGTGGGAATCGAGCCCCACCGATTGGAAATACCGGCGGCGACAGCAAAGCCGCCCAACGCCTGGTCGCTCGAGCGGGCCGGCGAATGGCTCTGACAAGCGCCAAAGACGTTCCGCCCCTGGCGGCGACCTACGATCGCGGCTCAAAGTTCCCACTTGACGAGATGGTACGTTATAACGTTTCAAAGCGTCCGCAGTGAAGTACCGCTTTCTGGGGGCGTCTCGTGATCTTCAACTGGCAGCCGGCGCGACGGATCGCGCTCTTGGCGACGTCCGGCATGGCCGCCTTCGGCGGCGCGGCTTGGGCCGACGACGCCACAACGGTGGCTCAGCTCGTCGTCACGCCGACGGCGGGCGAACAGAAGCTGGTCGATGCCCCGGCCACCATCTCCGTCATCACCCGCCAGGACCTGGAGGCGCGGCCGGTGCAAGACCTGGCGGACGCCCTGCGCGGCCAGCCGGGCGTAAATGTGGGCGGCATTGGCATGACCCGGCGAGGGATCAGCCTGCGCGGCATGCCTGTCGAGCACACCCTGGTGCTAGTCGACGGCCGTCGTCTCAGCGCGGTCGGCGGTCTGGTCGCCCACGGTGACTATGACCTGGCCTGGACGCCTGTCGAAGCCGTCGAGCGCATCGAGATCGTGCGCGGTCCGATGTCGTCGCTTTACGGGGCCGATGCGCTGGGCGGCGTCGTCAATCTGATCACCCGCAGCGCCACTGACGCCTGGCGCGCATCGGCGACGATCAACGGCTCTTCCCCGGAAGGCGGAGAGGGCAAGGCCTATCAGTTCGGCGGCTATGTCGGCGGCCCGTTGGTCAAGGACAAGCTGGGCCTGAGCGTCTATGCCGACGCCACCGGCCGCGACCCGACCTTCATGGCCTCGGACCCACGCCAGGCCGAGTTGGAAGGCCGCCGTTCGGTCAACGGGTCGGCCACTCTGAGTTGGACTCCGGACACGGCTCAGCGGATCGACCTGACCTATTCGGCCGGTCACGACGTCCGCTATCGCGACACCGTCACGACCGCCGCGCCGATCACCTACTACCGCTTCTCCGACGACATCGATCGCGAACAACTGGCGCTGTCGCACACTGGCAAGTGGTCGTGGGGCGACACGCGCGTTCGCGCCTATCGCAGCGCGCTCGAGCGGGTCAACATTCGGACCAAGAAGCAGGCGCCAAGCTCGCCGGTGCGCATTGTCGAGCGGGTTCTCGACGGTCACGTCAGCGTTCCGCTCGGCGGCCACCGCGTCAGCCTGGGCGGCGACCTGCGTCGCCAGAGCTTGCGCAACCCGGAAGTCAACGCCTCGGGGAGGGCCAGCGCCGACCAGGGCGGCGCCTTCATCCAGGATGAGTGGAGCGTGACCGAGCGCTGGTCGATCGTCGGCGGCGCCCGCTTCGATCACCACGAGGCCTATGACTGGCAGACCAGCCCGCGCCTCTACACCGTGTTTCACGCCACCTCGAAGCTGACCTTCAAGGGCGGCGTCGGCCGTGGCTTCAAGGCGCCCAGCCTCACCCAGCTGTCGCCCGAATACGACGTGGTGGCGGCCGGCGGGCGGTTCACCGTCTACGGCAACCCCAACCTCAAGCCCGAGATTGGCGCGACCTACGAAGCCAGCATCGATTATGACGCCGGTCCCTGGTCGGTCCGCGCGGCGGTCTTCCAGAACGATCTGAAAAATCTCGTCGAGACGCAGTGCGCAGCCTTCTGCGGCATCCGCGGCCGTGAGGTGCGTCTCTACGGCAACGTCTCGCGCGCTCGGATCAAGGGTGTCGAGGCGGGCGCCAGCGCGCAGCTGCCGGCGGCCTTCAAGCTATCGGCCAACTACACGCACCTGGACACCGAGAACCGCGCCACCGGGGCCGAGCTGACCGAGCGCCCGCGCAATAGCCTCAACGCGCGTCTGGAATGGGCGCCGCGAGAGGATTTCTCGGCTCAGCTTCGCGCCGAATATGTCGGTCGCCAGCGCGTCAGCACCGGCGTGCTGCCCGACTACAGCCTGTGGTTCTTCGAGGCGCAAAAGCGGCTGACCCCGAACGTCGCTCTCCGGGTCGGGGTTGAGAACATCACCGATCAGCGCCTGGCCGAGAAGTCGAGCGGCTACACCTACGCCGAGCCGGGGCGCCTTTATCACCTCGGTGTCAATCTGAGCTTCTGATGCGCCGCGCGGCTTGGATCCTTGGCGTTCTTTGGCTGCTGTTCGCCGCGCTCGGCGCGGCGAACGCGCAGGGCCGGGGCGCGCCGGTCATCAGGGTCGTCACCACCGACTTCGTCCTGCCAGGCAAGATCGCGCGCCTGGATCGCTGGGCGCAGGAACGGGGGCTGTCGGTCGAGGGGCTCTATGTCGAGACCGACAAGCGCGATCCCGCCGCCTGGGGCGAGGGCGCCGACCTGATCGTCCTCGACACCCCGCGCGGCAACGACCTGGCCGCCGTTATGGCGAGGGCTGGAGGGGCGCTGGAGGCTAGCAAGACGCCTTGGTTGCGGGTCGGCGGCGGTCCGCCAGCCTACGGCGGCGGGCTCCCGCCGGAGCTGGGGCGGCGTCTGGCCAGCTACTATGGCAATGGCGGTGCGGACAATCTCGCGCTGTTTTTCGCCGCCTACCGAATCTGGCGCGCCGGCGGGGACATCGCCAGCCTGCCGCCGGCCAAGGTTTTGCCCAAGGCCGGGATCTACCATCCCGACGCTGGGGCGCCGTTCGCCAGGATCGAAGACTATCTGGCGTGGGCGGAGACGCGCTGGCCAGAAGGCGCGCCGCGCCTGGGCGTCATCAGCTATGGCGGCGCCCTGGCCAGCGGCGAGACTGACTTGCTGGACGCTTTCGTTCGCGCGGCCGAGAAGGACGGTCTTGCGCCCGTCGTCTTCTGGTTCGAGGCCAGCGATCCGCAGGGGATCAGCAAGATCGCCAAGGCGGCCAGGATCGACGTGCTGATCAATCTGCAGCACCTGCAGAACGGCGCGGCGCGCAAGGCCGAGTTCGAAGCCTTGGGCGTCCCGGTCATGGCCGGCTTCACCTATCGCGAAGGCGACATCGCCGCGTGGCGGGCATCGCCCACCGGCATTTCGCCGCAGATGACGGCGGTCCTCCTGGCCACGCCCGAGAGCTGGGGCGTCAGCGATCCGATGGTGATCGCCGCCGTCGACAAGGGCGAACTGACGCCGATCCCCGATCAGGTCGCGGCGATGGTCGGCAAGGCTCGGCGCTTGGCCCTGCTGCGAACCAAGGCCAACGCCGACAAGCGCCTGACCCTGATGTTCTGGAACCATCCCGGCGGCGAAAAGAACATCGGGGCGTCCAATCTCAATGTACCCAGAAGTCTTTCCATCCTCACCGAGCGGCTCGCCGCCGCCGGCTACGACGTGCCGCCGACCAAGGAAAAGGCTCTGATCGAAGACGCCCAGGCCATGTTAGGCGGCTATTATCGGCCCGAGACTCTCGATGACCTGCTCGCGCGGGGTCTGGCGACGACCGTGCCGCTGACCGACTATACGGCCTGGCTCGATCGCCAGTCCGCCGCGGTGAAGCAGGCGGTGACCTCTCGCTGGGGCGCGCCCGACCGTCATTGGGCCGTGCGCTTCATCGGCGGCCGACAGGTCTTCGTGATCCCGCGCCTGACCCTGGGCAAGCTAACCATCCTGCCGCAGCCGCCGCGCGCGGACCGGGTGGGCGAGGCCTATCACGACACCAAGGTTCCGCCAGGCCACCTCTATCTGGCGACCTATCTGATGGCGCGCGAGACCCTGGCGAGCGATGCGCTGATCCACTTTGGCACCCATGGCACCCAGGAATGGACGCCGGGCAAGGATCGGGGCCTTTCGGTCGAGGACTATCCGTTCCTGACCGTCGGCGACCTGCCGGTCTTCTATCCCTACATCCAGGACAATATCTCCGAGGCCATTCAGGCCAAGCGGCGCGGACGGGCGGTGACGATCAGCCACCAGACCCCGCCATTCGCCCCGGCGGGGCTCTATGACGAGTTGCGCGACCTGCACGCCCTGATCCACGAATACGACCAGCTGGACGCCGGACCCGTGCGCGAGCGCACCGCCGAGCAGATCCAGGCCCTGGCGCGGTCCAGCGGCCTTGCCGGCGACATGGGCTGGAGCGCGGTGCGGCTCCGCGCCGAGTTCCCGGCCTTCCTGCCCGCGCTGCACGACCATCTGCACGCCCTGGCGGCGACGGCGACGCCGCTCGGCCTGCACGCCTTCGGCGAGGCGGCCGCTGTCGAGCTCCGCGCGGCCACGGTCATGCAGCAACTGGGCGAGCCCTATTATCGGCGCCTTGGCCTCGACCCCAAGGAGGTGTTCGCCGAGGACTTCGGGACGCTGAAGACCTCGGCGGCCTATGCGCTGACGCTGCGTCGGCTGCAAAGCCCGGGGCCTCTGACGGACATCACCGATCCGGAGCTCTCGGCGATGCTGGAGCGCGGCGCTGTTCTGGACCGCAACCTCGCCGAAACCGGCGAGATCGAGGCCCTGCTGGCCGGTCTTTCCGGGGGCTTCGTGCGCGCCGGACCAGGCGGCGATCCTGTCCGTAATCCCGAGGTCCCCAGCGGCCGCAACCTCTTCGCCTTCGAGCCCGACAAGCTGCCGACCAAGGCGGCCTATGAGGCGGGCATCCGCGCCTTCGACCAGCTCTACGACGCCTATCGGCGCCAGCACGGCGCGCCGCCGGAGAAGCTGGCCTTCTCCCTGTGGTCGGGCGAGGCGATCCGCACCCTCGGCGTCATTGAAAGCCAGGCGCTCTACGCCATGGGCCTTCGCCCGGTTTGGGACCAGGGCGGGCGGGTGATCGGGCTTGAGATCATCCCCGCCAAGGACTTGGGGCGGCCGCGCGTCGATGCGGTGCTGCAGGCGACCAGTGTCTATCGTGACCAGTTCGACGGCTTCATGCGCTTGGTCGGCGGCGGCGTGAAGCGCCTGGCTTCCGTGGACGAGCCCGGCAATGTCGTGGCCGCCAACAGCCGGCGGATCGAGGCCGATCTGGTCAAGGCCGGCATGGCGCCCGAGCGCGCCCGCCGGCTGGCCGCCGCGCGGATCTTCAGCAACGCGCCCGGCGACTATGGCAGCGGCGTGCCTGAGGCGACCCTGGCCTCGACAACCTGGAAGAAGGATGACGAGCTGGCCGATCGCTTCCTGGATCGGTTGCAGTACGCCTATGCCGATGACGCCTGGGGCGAGAAACCCGCGGAAGCGAACCTGTTCGCGGCCCAGCTTCGCGGCGTTCAAGCCGCTGTGCTATCGCGATCCTCGAACCTGAACGGCGTGCTCTCCACCGATCATCCGTTCGAATATCTGGGCGGCCTGTCGATGGCCGTGCGCCGCCTGGACGGCAAGAGCCCGACCCTGTTCATCACCGATGCGCGCGGCGCCGAACCGAGGATCCGCGACGCGGCCTCGGTCCTGGCCGACGAGCTGCGTGGCCGCTATCTCAATCCCGAATGGATCAAGGCCATGAAGGCCGAGGGCTACGCCGGCGCGCTCGAAGTGCTGGACGTGACCAACAACCTGTTCGGCTGGCAGGTCGCCGATCCCTCCATGGTCCGGGCCGAGCAGTGGCAGGCCATGCACGATACCTTCGTCATGGACCGCCGCAAGCTGGGCCTGAACGCCTGGTTCGAGGCCAGCAACCCCACGGCCCAGGCGCAAATGATCGAGCGGATGACCGAGGCGGTCCGCAAGGGTTACTGGCGTCCCGACGAGCGCACCCTGCGTGAAATGGCCGAGCGGTGGCGGGAGCTGACCGCGCGCAAGGGCGCGCAGCGCGGGGCCAAGCCGACGACGGCGATCCTGGAAGCGGCGCTCGGCGGGTTTGGTCTCTCGGCCGGCGCGACGCCCGCCCAAGCGAAAGCGGCCGCGCCGTCCGCGCCGGCCCAGGCTTCGCCGGCTCCGAAGGTGAAGGGGCAGGTGCTGGAGAAGGTGGTCCCGCCGCCCGCCAGCACGCCCAAGCCCTTCCACGCCGTGCTGGGCCTGCTGGCCTTGATCGCCCTGCTGCTCGCCGGAGCGGCGCGGCAGCTTCTCTCCAATGCTCGAATCTCCGCGGAGTCCTTCCATGCAAAGCCTTGAGGCGGGTCTTTTCGACCTGGCCCGACTGTTCCTGCTGCCGGCGCTGGCGCTGATCCTGCTGGCCCTGGCCTACGCCTTCGTGGCCTTGGGCGGGTTCCTGATCGAAGCAGGCCAGCGCAAGGCCGGCGTCCACCGTTCCGCCCTCGCGGCCTATCAGGCCAAAACGGGCGCTGGCAGTGACGATCTGGAGCTTTGGATCATGAAGAAGCTGGAGTGGCTCCGGGTGACCTCGCGCAGCGCGCCGCTCTTGGGCCTGGTCGCCACCATGATCCCCATGGGACCGGCGCTGCTGGCCCTGGGCGAGGGCGACGGCGGCGCCATCGGCAAGAACCTGGTCGTGGCGTTCTCCGGCGTTGTTCTCGCCCTGATCGCCGCCAGCATCACCCATTTCGTGCTCACGGTGCGGCGACGCTGGTTGCTGGAAGACTTGCGCGCGCTCGAGCGGGGCGTGGCCTGATGCGGTTCCTGGAGGACGACGAGGCCGACGATCCGATCCTGTCGGTCGTGAACCTGATCGACCTGTTCGTCGTGGTGATCGCGATCCTGATGATCCTGATCGTCCGCAATCCGCTCAACCCCTTCAACGCCGATCAGGTGGTGGTGGTCAAGAACCCCGGCCAGAAGGACATGAGCATGATCGTCAAGGACGGGAAGGAGATGACGCGATACGAGGCTCGCGGCGCGATCGGCGAGGGGCAGGGCGTCAAGGCCGGAATCACCTACCGCCTGCCGGACGGCAAGATGGTGTACGTGCCTGAGTGAGCCGAGGCCCTGGCGCAATTCTTGGGCGTCTTGGCGCCCATTGTTGTCAGCGCCGAGGGCAAAGCCGCTGGGCGACCTGTTTGAACGTGAAGTCCGTCTCCGGCGTCGAGGTCGTCGAACTTCAGGCACCTGCCCTCGCGCACTTAGGAGAGGCTGGCCGTACCGGCCGGACCAAGCCCCATCTCCCGGGCGCGGCCGTTGAGCATGTAGCGATAAACCCACGATTTCGCGCCGCCCGTCTGGACGCAGAGGTTCAGGCCGCCGCCATCGGCGTACATGCCAAGCCGCGTGACTCGTTTACCCGAAGCGCCGTGAGGCGGCGCCGAAACTGGGCTGTTTCGTCCCCAAATCGTTCCACAAGCGTGACGTGGAACGTGGTGGATCGCGTCGGACGCATCGAAGCACGATTTCGCGATTTTCCCCCTATGTGGCGGGAGGGGGGGGGAGCGACATCCATGGACGTCATCGGGACTGATCAGGGTAGGGGTGGCGGAGAGGGTGTCCGCCTTCTGGGGCTTTAATTATTGGATTTATTGAAGTTTCGGCTCGTGGACCTACATTTTTACCCACATCTCTGAGCAGGCATTGGTGGGGCCATTCGACCTGTTGATTGGCGAAAGGCAGTCCCAAACGCCTGGACGAGCGCTCGCCTAGCGGACTACGTCAGCACTTGGTCGAGCGCGGCGACGACGCGGTCAATGTCAGCCTCGGTGAGGCCGGCGTGGGTGGGCAAGTTCAGACCATCTGCGCCACAAGCCTCGGCCTGCTTTAGATCGCCCGTAGCGAGATGCGCGTATGGCGGCATCACGTGCATCGGATGGAATGCCGGTCGACTCTCGATCCCGAGGGCGTCGAGGTCCCGGATCACTTGGTCGCGCGAGGTCGCCAGGCTCTCACCGAGGCGCACGGTGTACATCCAGAAGACATGCCGTCCGGTCGTCGTGACGACCGGCTTGATCACCCGATTGCCAAGGCGGGTCAGCTTCTCCTCATACCAAGCCACCACGCGTTCGCGGGCGGCCAGGTGATGTTCGATCCGCTCGAGCTGAGCGAGACCGATCGCGGCCTTGATATTGGTCATGCGATAGTTGAAGCCGACGACCGGAAACCAATAGCGACGGTTTGGGTCCATCCCTTGGTTGCGATAGAGCCGCATCCGTTCGGCGAGCGCATCATCGTTGGTGGTGATCATCCCGCCTTCCCCGGTGGTGATAATCTTGTTGCCGAAGAAGCTGAAGGTTGCGCAGTCGCCCAGCGAACCGGACATCCTGCCCTTGTAGGTAGCCCCTACAGCCTCAGCGGCGTCCTCGACCACCATCAGGCCGTGCTTCTGGGCGATCTCCAGGATCGGGTCCATGTCCGCCACCTGGCCATAGAGGTGCACGGGCATGATCGCCTTGGTGCGCGGCGTGATCTTGGCTTCGATCAGCGCCGGATCGATATTGAAGGTGCGCGGATCGTTGTCGACCAGCACGACCGTTCCGCCGCAATAGGTCACGGCGTTGGCCGAGGCGATATAGGTCAGGCTTGGGACGATCACCTCATCGCCAGGACCGATCCCCATGGCAACGAGGGCTAGGTGCAGCGCTGTCGTGCCGTTGTTGCAAGCGATGGCGTGCTTGACGCCGCAATAGTCAGCGAAGGCCTTCTCAAAATCCGTGATGAACCGCCCGCCTGAGGAGATCCAGGTGGTGTCCAGGCACTCGAGCACATAGTCGCACTCGTTACCGTCCAGGTTCGGAGCGGCAACCGTGATGCGGGTCTGATCTTGCGTCATGTCTCGCGCGCCTCGCCGCTACCGACGTGTCAGTTTCTGGAGCGCCGTACAATATCGGCCTGGACCATCTCCGCGATCATGTCCTGCATGGTGGTCTTCGGCTCCCAGCCAAGCTTCTCTTTGGCTTTTGTCGGGTCGCCGAGGAGCAGGTCGACCTCGGCGGGGCGAAGGAATTTCGGATTGATGGTCACATGGTCCAGATAGTTGAGGCCCACGCTTGAGAAGGCCACTTCGCACATCTGGCGTACGGTCCAGGTCTTACCGGTGGCGACGACATAGTCGTCGGGCGTGTCCTGCTGCAGCATCAGCCACATGGCTTCGACATAGTCGCGAGCGTGCCCCCAGTCCCGCTTGGCCTCAAGGTTGCCCAGTTCGACGGTTTTCAGCTGGCCAAGCTTGATGGCCGCCACGGCGTCGGTGACTTTACGGGTCACGAACTCGATGCCGCGCACCGGGCTCTCGTGGTTGAAAAGAATTCCGCACGACGCGTGCAAGCCGAAGCTCTCGCGGTAGTTCACGGTCATCCAGTGGGCGTAAAGCTTGGCCACCGCATACGGCGAGCGCGGGTAGAACGGCGTGGTCTCTGATTGGATCGGATGCTGCACCAAGCCGTACATCTCCGACGACGACGCCTGATAGAAGCGCGCCTGCGGGCATTCCTGCCTCACAGCTTCCAGAACGTTCGTCGTCCCCAGGCCCGTCGCCGACCCGGTCAGGTGAGGTTGGTCCCAGGACGCGCCCACGAAACTCTGCGCCGCGAGATTATAGACCTCGTCGGGTTGGATGCGGCGCATGAGGCGCGACAGGCCGCCTTCGTCGAGGAGGTCGCCCAACTCGAAGCGAATATCGTCATACACGCCGATCCAGCGTAGCCGATCGCCGATGACGTCGGCTGACGCCGAGCGCCGCAGCATGCCGTGAACCGTATAGCCCTTCTCCAGCAGAAGCTTGGCGAGGTAGGCGCCATCCTGGCCGGTGATACCGGTGATCAATGCTGTCTTGGCCATACGCTCAGTGAATCTGCCGTTACGAGAAGCGGCGCAATCTGGTGCATTTCGCCTGCCTCCACAACCGCGCAACTGTGGGCGGTGGAGTGCTGGGGGCGTCAACCGCCAGTCTTGCTAGACCCGCCCGTGAAGCCTTCTCGACCTCGTCCGGAGCGATGATTCCGCGACGGCGCTAACGCATGGAAGCGAACAGCGACTATATCGAACGGCGGACACCGACGGTGACATTGAGGTCCGCCGGTGGCGCTTCTGCGGCCACCGTCAGTGAACCGCCTAACTGAGGACTGGAGCGCGATCGGCGACGTCGCGGCTCGGAGAAGTTTATGCAGACTGTCTTGGTGACCGGCGGGGCCGGCTATGTCGGGTCGCATTGTTGCCTGGCTCTCGCCGCGGCCGGATTTCGGCCAGTCGTGTTCGATAACCTGTCCAACGGCCATCGTGAGCACGTGCAATGGGGGCCGCTGGAAGTCGGCGATGTCCGCGACGCCGCGCGCCTGAACGCGGTATTCGCCGCTCATGCGCCGGTGGCGGTTCTTCACTTCGCCGGCCGCATCGAGGTTGGGGAGTCGGTGAAAGATCCTGGCGCCTTCTATGATCATAATGTCGGCGGGGCCATCACCGTGATCGAGGCCGCCCGTCGCGCCGGCGTCAACGCCATGATCTTCTCCTCGACCTGCGCAACCTTCGGCGAGCCGGTGGCCGTGCCGATGGATGAGCGCCACCCTCAGGCGCCCCTGGCCCCCTATGGTCGCAGCAAGCTGATGGTTGAGCAGGCCCTGGCTGACTATGATCGTCATGTCGGCTTTCGAAGCGCGGTGATGCGCTACTTCAACGCCGCCGGGGCCGACGCCGAGGGGCGGATCGGCGAGTGGCACGAGCCCGAGACCCACGCCATTCCGCTGGCGATCCAGGCGGCTCTGGGGCAGCGGCCGAATTTCACGATTTTCGGCGATGACTACGACACTCGCGACGGTACGGCCGTGCGCGACTATGTCCACGTGCTGGACTTGGCCGACGCCCACGTCGCGGCTCTAAAGCGGTTGCTGGCGGGCGGATCTTCGGAAGCGTTCAATCTGGGGTCCGGGACTGGCGCCACCGTGCGCGAGCTGGTCGACGGCGTTGTTCGCGCCACCGGGAAGCCGCTGCCTCTGCAGATGGCGCCGCGCCGCCCTGGCGATGCGCCCGTGCTGGTCGCCGACAGCACCAAGGCGCGGCAGGTGCTCGGCTGGACACCTTCGCGCGATTTGGATGCGATCCTGTCCAGCGCATGGCGCTGGCACTCAGGTCAAATCCGCACTGGCAAATAGCTCGCGCAGGATCGGCCGATGGATGAGGGTGATCGCAACCCCGCGAGACGCGGTCGGTTCTCAGTCGGTCCCCATAGGCAGTTGCAGGTTTAAAGCGTGACGCACAGCAGAGGCTGCGCGGCCAAGAACTCCACTGAGTTCGTGTCGAGGTAGAGTAATTCTGTGTGCATTTCGTCACAGTTCGATCAGACGCGCACGATATTCTTTTTAACTGAACTCTACCGGAATGCTGTGGCGGCGCCCGTCATTAGGGCGAAAATGTCCGTCCAACGCGCAGAAATCGCCCTTCCGCGAAAAAAGGTTGGTTAACAACCCCCGCGAGCGGTTGTTCGATGAGCGCCGATTTAGTAAAGGCTTCCGGAATCGAACCGGCGTGCACGGATTTGCAGTCCGCTGCGTCACCACTCCGCCA
>NZ_LSJA01000337.1 GCF_001556515.1 Caulobacter sp. CCH9-E1
CGTCGGCAGCGAGCCCAGCGCGCCGTGCAGCGACTCCGTCCACCAGTTATAGGCGGGCACGCCCAGGCGCGGGATCGCCGGAGCGGTGTTGAGCAGCTGATCGAGCTTCTCCTCGGTCGTCATCTTGGCCACCAGCTCGGCGGCCATCTGGTCGGCCTTCTGGCGGGTCGGGGATGTGGTCTGGGCCTGGGCCAGCGGCGCCAGACCCAGGACCAGGCTAAGGCAAAGCGCCGTGCTCGCGCCCAGACGGCGCCGTGAAGACCTGGACATGGATTTCCCCTTGAACTGAAAACTTGAATGGGTGTCGACGAACGCGCTCAGACCGGCTGGAGGCCGTGCTCGACGATCTTGCGGATCAGGTCGCGATGCCGGGGCAGGGTGGCGCGCAGGCGCTCGGTCTGCAGGGCGTTTTCGCGCAGGGCGCGCTGGGCCAGCGCCGCCTCGTCGGCCAGGGCCTCGCGCTCGACCTCGGTCCGAAAGCCCATGCCGTAGAGCACGTACTGGTAGCTGGCGGCCGGGAAGACTTCCTCGACACGGTCGAACTCCTCGTGCAGCCACGGCGGCTGGTGACGCCACAGGCGCAGCAGGTCCGAGAGGCGCTCGGGGATGGTGTCGGGGTCACGGTTGTCGCGCCAGAAGGCGGTGTCGCTCCGCTGGCTCAGCACATAGTGCAACTTGAGAAAGTCGATGATCCGGCCCCAGCGGTACTGAGTGGTGGCGTTGAAGCGGCCGGCGATCACGTCCATCACCTCGCGGCAGGCCGGCATCTGCTCGGCGATCAGCTTGGCCGACAGCTCGATCAGCACGATGGCCGAGGCCTCGAGCGGCTCCAGGAAGCCGGCGGCCAGGCCCACGGCCACGCAGTTTCGCTTCCAGAAGATCTCGCGGTGGCCCGAACGGATGCCGATCTTGCGCACCGGCAGGTCGCGATACGCCGGGCCGATATAGGCGCGCAGCTCTCGCTCGGCGTCCTCGTCGGAGATGTGGCGGCTGGAAAAGACGTGGCCGACGCCGCGCCGCGTGGGCAGGCCGATGTCCCAGATCCAGCCAGCCGATTGGGCCGTCGAGATGGTGTGGGTCGAGATCGGGCTGGCCTCGGTCTCGTAGGGAACCTGGATGGCCAGGGCGGTGTCGCAGAACAGCACGTCGCCACAGTCCTTGAACGGCACGCCCAGGGCCTCGCCCAGCAGCAGCGAGCGGAAGCCGGTGCAGTCGACGAAGAGATCGCCCGCGATCTCGCCGGCCTGCTCGGTGACGATGGCGCGGATGTCGCCGTCCTCGGCGAGGTCCACGCGCTGGACGTCGGCCAGGACGTGACGCACGCCCAGCTTTTCACAGCAGTGCCGCTGCAGGAACGGCGCGAACTTGCCGGCGTCCAGGTGGTAGGCGTAGTTCGCCGCGCCTTGGTACTGGGCGCTGGCGATCGTCTTGGGCGCCAGGCCCTCGTCGCAGAGCACGCCCTGCGGACAGACCGCGTCGCAGAAGCTGACGTCGCCGCCTTGGGCCAGCCAGTGCGGCGCGAGGTTCACCTGAGAGAAGGCCTGCGGCAGCACCAGCGGGTGGTAGTAGGCGTCGTCCTCGGCGCCCGTGGTCCAGCGGGCGAACTTGGCACCTTGCTTGAAGGCCGCGTCGCACTCGCGGAAGAAGTCGGTTTCGGAGACCCCGATCTTGGCCAGGGTCGTGCGTAGGGTTGGCCAGGTGCCTTCGCCGACGCCGATGACCGGCGTGTTGGGCGACTCCACCAGGGTGATCGTGAAGCCGGAAGCCCGCCGCGCCTTGTGCTTGGCGGCGATCACGCCCGCGGTGAGCCAGCCGGCGGTGCCGCCGCCGACGATGACGATGTTCTTGACCGGACGGACCATGGATCGAACGCTGAAAAGAACGGCTGGGAGCGCCATTGACGCTCCCAGCCAGGGGGAGTGCAACTAGAAGCGGAAGCGCGCGCCAGCCGTGTAGCGGCGTCCGTACGCGAAGACGTCCAGCAGCTGGTTATCGAACCGTCCGTGGGTGCTCTGCGTCTCGTTGGTGAGATTGATCGCCTCGAAGAACAGATTGATCTGCTTGGTCAGGGCGTAGCTGGTCGAGAAGTCGACCTGCAGGTTCGGATTTTCGAACGTCGGTTCCGAGCCGAAGGCGCCGGTGTTCTGGTTCTGACCGAAGCCGCGCAGGTACTCCTCGCGGTAGTTGACCGCCACCCGCGCCTCGAAGCCGTTCTTGTCATAGAAGGCCACGAGGTTGGCGGAGTTGGCCAAGCCGGTGATCGCGAAGCCGCTCTGGGAGATGTCCTTCGGATCGTAGGGCTTGTTGGTGTCGACGAAGGTGGCGTTGGCGTTGAAGCCAAAGCCGCTGTCGCCGAACACGTGCTGCCAGGCTAGCTCGACACCGCGCACGGTGGCTTCCGGCCCGTTCACCTGCTGGGTCACGGCGAAGATCGCCGGCTGGCCGGTGGTCGGGTCGATCACCCCGTTGATGTTCTGGCGGGTGGTGCCTCCGACGATGAAGTTGCTGACGTCCTTGATGAAGACGTTCACCGCCGCGTACGAGTTCGGCTTGTAGTACCACTCCACCGCCGCGTCGAAGTTGTCGGCGAGGTACGGCTTCAACGAGGGGCTGCCGCCGCTGGCCGTCAGGGCGCCGACCCGCTGCCCCGTGCCCACGCTGGCGACGGGGGTCAGCAGGTTCAGGCCGGGACGGGTCAGGGTCCGCGAGGCGTCGAGACGCAGGTGGACGCTCTCGGTCAACTCCAGCTTCATGTCGACGCTGGGGAGCAGGTACGAATAGTTGCTCTTGGTCGAGACCGCCTGGGGTTGGCTTAGCGTCACGGTCAGCAGGGTGGGGTCGCCGGCGCTACGGGTGATCGCCGTCGGCACCTGGCCAAAGCCCTTGGACGTGACGTGGGTGTTCTCCTCGCGAACGCCGGCGTTGAAGTGGAACGGCATGCCGGCCACCTCGACCTCGAAGTTGGCCTTCACGAACAGCGCCCAGGTCTTTTCGGTGATGTCCCGGATACTGCCGTTGTCCAGCGCCATGTCGAAGGCGCCCGTGAACTGGGTTCCGACGCCGCCCCCGCCATAGTTGAAGCCGGGAATGTTCTTGGTCTGAGGATTGCCCAGGCCGCTTAGGAACGCCTGATAGGCGTGGGCGTCGAACTTCAGCAGGTACGGAGGCAGGGCGCCATCGAAGCCTGGAATGAAGTTCTTGGTGCTGACACGCTCGGTGAACAGAGTGGCCGGCACCATGACGCCGCCGTTCGGACCGGACGCCGGGCCATAGCCTGGATAGGCCTGCCAGAAGTTGTTGACGAAGGTGTTCTTCTGCTGGAACTGGAACCGATCTTCCAGATAGGCGCCGCCGGCCTTGATCCTGAAGCCGTCCTGCTCCCAGGCGCCGGTGAACCGCAGTTGCTTGACGACGTCGGTGTTCTGTTGGGCTTGGCGAACCACCACGTGCGACCCGATCACCGAGGTGTCGGCCCACCGCGAGCCATCGCCGTTGGGGCCGTAGTCGTGCAAGACCGGCAGGGTGTTCTTGCTGCCGCCGTCGATCCTGATGCCCAAGGACGGGCCGATGCCGAAGCCGTAGCCGACGTCGGCGCCGTCGCTGGTCACCTCGCCGCCGGGGTTGAGCCAGCTCTTGGCGTAGCTGGCGTCGCCCTCGAAGCTCAGGTTTTCAGACACGTCCCACTTGACGTTCAGGCCCGTCTGGTTGGTCCGCAGCACCGAACGGTCCGTGCCGGCCGTGAAGTCGGTCTGTGATCCGGCCTGGGTGAAGTCGACCGTGGTGCCGTTCTGGTCCAGCTTGACGTTGCGAAGGCCATCCTGGTTGAACCAGATGCCGTAGCCGAAGTTGTCGGCCCGGATGCTCTGGCGCGAATAGTTGTCGTCCAGGGTGACCGTCACGCCATCGACGGGGGCCCATTGAAGGGCGATGCGGCCGTCGATCCGCTCGTCCTTGGTATAGATCTGGCTGGCGCCGGCTTGCTGTTCGAACCAGCCCAGAACAGTCTTGGTGGACGCGTTCACTTCGCCCGGCGCGCAAGTGGCCGTCAGTTGGCACGGCGCGTAGTAGCCGCCCGGCCAGCCGCTGATATAGACGCGGTTGGTCTGGGTGTCGTGGCGCGTGTACATGCCGTCCACGAGGATGCCGAACTTGTTGTCGGCGAAGGTGTCGCTGAACAGCGCGCCGACGGTGGGCACGATCTTGCCGGCGTCGTCCTGCAGCGAGCCCGACGCGGTGACCGCCATCCGGCGACCCGGCTTGTCGAAGGGCTTTGGGAAGGCGACGTTCACCGAGGCCCCGATCGAGCTGCTCGACAGCGTGACGTCCGGCGTCTTGTAGACGCTGAGGCCGCCCACGAAGTCCGCGCCGACGGTGCTGAAGTCCACCGAGCGGCCGCCCGTGGCCGTCGAGATTCGACGGCCGTCATAGAGGGTCTCGTTGAAGTCGCCGCCGAAGCCGCGGACGGTGATCCCTTGCGGTTCGCCGCGCGAGCCGGACCGCTGGATCGAGACCCCCGGAAGGCGCTGCAGCGAAGCGGCCACGTTGGCGTCCGGGAACTTGCCGATGTCCTCGGCCGAGATGGCGTCGACGACGCCCGGCGAGGACCGCTTGATGTCGAGGTTACGCTGCAGAGAGCCGCGCAGGCCGGTGATGATCACCTGCTCCACGACGCTGGACTCGGATGCTTTTTGACCGCCCGCCTGGGGTTCGGCCTCGGCCGGCGCGTTAAGCGCCGAGGCGGTGGCGATGGCTTCGTCCGACGGGCGCTCGGACGCTTGCGCGACGCCGAACACCGTCAGGGCCAGCAGGCTCGAGGCGCTGGCGAGCGCAACCTTGGATGCGCCTGATCGCCTGATTTTACTCAGGTTACTCGGATTGGTCCCTCTCATCGTTTCCCCTCCTGAGGTTATGGATGACTCTTTGCCGGCGATGCAGCGCCGGGTGATCCGAGATCGCGTCAGCGTCTCGAATTTCTTTGTCAGAGAGGGGGTTTAGGCAGCCTTGTGCGATCCTGGCGCATCTTAGTCCTCCCTATATATTCTTGTTATGCGAGGACGGTAACGCGCAAAGGTAGCGGTATCAACGAATATTTTGTCGGTGTTATTATTGCCCCGAAATTCGACGCGTGTGATCGTGGGTTGAGGTATCGTCCCGGGGGCAAGGGGCGAGGGGAGGAAGCCTTGGCGGACTTGGAACAGCTGAATGTCAGCGACCACGCGGGCCTGCGTCTGGGTGACTTGCCCGGCCGACGACCGCACTTCGTCCAGATCGTGGCGTCGGAGTTCGGAGCCGCCGCGGCCGTCTGTCCGATCTTCCTGACCAAGAACGCCGAGACCGGCCAATTCTACGCCGGCGCGATGTTCGGCTTCGAGCCCGGCGAGAACCTGCTGGACGCCACCGAGGGCGGCGCGCGTCTGTTCCAGCCGCTGGATCTGGAGCGCCAGGGCTTCTTCATCGGGCCCGCGGGCGAGGTCCTGGTCGATCCATCGCATCCGCGCTTCGCGACGGGGCGAGGGACTTCGCTGTTCGAAGGCGATGGCCAACCGGCCCAAGCCGCGCGTCGCATCCAGCAAGCTCTGGGCCGCTTGCAAGCGGGCGTCGCCGAGACCGACGCC
Source organism: Caulobacter sp. CCH9-E1 (assembly GCF_001556515.1). Lineage (GTDB taxonomy): Bacteria > Pseudomonadota > Alphaproteobacteria > Caulobacterales > Caulobacteraceae > Caulobacter. The sequence goes on from NZ_LSJA01000337.1 coordinate 5,616, forward strand.
TTCATTCAGGCCTTGCTGACCCACAAACTGGTCGAGCCGATCGACATCGACCTGTCGTTCGACGACGGCCGCAGCCTCAGCCTCGGCGGGCTCTATACCGTCAGTCTGGATACTCTGGGCGAGCTGGACGACGCGACGGCGCTCGATCTCTTCCGGACGGGCCGCCTGCAACTGGTCCACGCCATGGCCGGCTCGCTGAAGCAGCTCTCCCGCCTGGCGGCGCTGCGCAACGATAGGCTGGCCGCGTGACGGCGGACCAGACGACGCCGGTGCGCGTCGTCGAGGCCGAGGCGCTGGCGGGCCTGGACCCGGCGGCGTTCAATCGCGAGATCATGGCGCCGTGCCAACCGGTGCTGCTGCGCGGCGTCTGCCGCGCCTGGCCGGTTCGCCAAAAGGCGGAGGAGGGCTGGGCCAGCCTCGCGGCCTACCTGCAGTGGCTGGACGCCGGCCGGGCCGGCGAGGCGTTCATCGGCGCGCCGGCCATCGCTGGTCGCTACGACTACGGCCGCGACCTCGAAGGTTTCAACTTCCAGCGCGAGTCGTTGCCCCTGGGCCGGGCGCTACAGCGCATCGACGCCGCCGCCGCCGATCCTGGCCTGGACAGCGTTTATCTCGGCTCGTTGCCGGCCGACGACTACGTCCCGGCGTTCGCGGCCGAGAACCCGGTCGGCTTCCTGCCGCCCACGGCGCGGCCGAGGCTGTGGCTGGGCAACGCCAGCCACGTCGCCTGCCACTACGACGCTTTCGACAATCTGGCCTGCTTGGTCGCGGGTCGCCGGCGCTTCACGCTTTATCCGCCGGACGCGATCGGCGACCTCTATGTCGGTCCGATCGACCACACCATGGCCGGGCAGCCGGTTTCGCTGGCCGCCGGGGCGCCGCCGGACGATCCCCGCTATCCTCGTTTCGCCGCCGCCAAGGCCCGCGCCCTGGTCGTCGAACTTGAACCGGGCGATGGCCTGTACCTGCCCAAGCTGTGGTGGCATCAGGTCGAGGCGCTGGAGCCGCGCAACCTGCTGGTCAATTACTGGTGGGACGGCTTCGCGATGGGGGCGGACGCGCCCTATGCGGCCATGATGCTGGCCATGATCACCCTGGCCGAGCGCCCCGAGGCCGAGCGCAAGGCCTGGCGGGCCTTCTTCGACCACTATGTCTTCCGGCCCGATGGCCATCCGCTGGCGCACTTGCCGGAGGAGCGACGCGGCGCTCTCGGCTCGCTGGCGGGCGACGCCTATGGCCGGATCCGCGCTTTCGTGATGCGGACGCTGAGAGGCGGGTAGGGCGCCGGACTGGCCGACGCCCCCCCCCTTACAAGCTCACCGCGCGTCGAGCGGGAACTCGAACACCGTCACCGAGGTTGGCGCGGTTGTCAGGCGGCCGCCCGACAGCTTGGCGGCGCTTTCGGCGATCGTGACGCCGGCGGGCTGGCCGACCTTGTTCTCGGCCTTCAGCGAAGCGCCCGTCAGCACCCACTTGCGGCCCGCGCTCTTGGCCTTGAGCGCCTTCAGGTTCAGGGCGACCGTCTGGGTGTCGAAGGTGGCGTTGACCACCCCGATCCGCAGCGCCTTGCCGTCGGGGCTGAGGCCCGCGATCACGTCCAGCGGGTAGGTGGGGCTGCCCGCGCGGACCTGGGGATGGGCCGAGCCGACCACATATTGCGGGGCGGGCTGGGGCGACTGTCCGTCGACCGCCAACGGCGTGACGCCGGCCCCGAACCGCTCGCCATAGAGCTTGAACACCAGGCCCGTGGCGTTAAGCGTCGAGGCGGTCGGCGTGATGTCCATGGTCGAGGCCCCCGTGGTGAAGGCCGACATGGTCAGGAAGTCGGTGTGGCGCAGCATCTCCTGCAGCACCATGGCGTAGGCCAGCGAGGACTTCAGATTGACCTGGCCGAAATAGGCGTACTCGTCCATCGACAGGAAGATGTTCTTGTCCTTCATCGCCGGGAAGCGGGACTGGTAGATCTTCCACTCCTCGGCCTTCATGCGGACGTGGTTCGACGGCGAGCGGGCCCATTCCATCAGCTCGATGTCGGCGGGGGCGTTGGGGCGCTCCTCGGGCCGGTCGTACCAGTGCTCGGAGATGCCGTCGAAATTGCCCCAGGCCTTGGCCAGGAAGCCGCCGGTCCAGTCCTCCTCGGTCCCGAACTTGTGGGCGATGCTCTCCAGCGTGGGGTTCTCCTTGACGTCGCGCGGATGCAGCTGGTCGGGCATGGCGCCCGAGGCGATCAGGGTGATGCTGGGATCCACCGCCCGCATGGCCGCGGCGAAGTGGTTGTGCTTGATCATGTAGTAGTCGAGCGTCGTCTTGCCGATCTGCCACCAGCCGTAGGGCTCGTTGCCGATGTTCCAGAACTTCACGCGATAGGGCTCGGGATGGCCGTTGGCGGCGCGTTTCGCGCCCCAGGTGCTGGTCGCCGGGCCGTTGATGTACTCCACCTCCTCGGCCGCCGAGTTGGCGTCGCCCAGGCCGGCGTTCACGGTGATGTAGGGCTCGACGTCGATGATCTTCGTCAGGTCCAGCCACTCGTCCATGCCGATGTCGTTGGGCTGCATGGCGCTCCAGGCGTGATCGAACATCGGCGCGCGCTTGTCGCGCGGCCCGATCGCGCCATGCCAGTCCCAGTCGGACAGGAAGTTGCCGCCCGGAAGACGCCAGAAGCCCGAGTTCAGCGACTTGGCGATGGCCGTGGTGTCGGCGCGCCAGCCGCGGATGTTGTCGGATGGCATCAGAGAGACCGCGCCGATCTTGAACTGACCCTGGCCCTGGCCGGTGATCTCCAGTCGCGCGTCGGTCGCGTCGGCGGTCGGAGTGAAGCTGAAGTCGACGCTCTTCCAGTCGGCGCTTGGCGCGGCCAGACTCACTGTCTGCCGGTCTGCTGGCCCAGCCCCCCAGACCAGGGTGACCTCGACCTTGGCGCCCGGATCGCCCGACAGCTGGACATAGCCGTCATAGCGCTTTCCCTTGGCCAGTCCGATGCCGGCCTGCGAGAGGCCCCGCTTGTTGGCGGGGTCCACCGTCACGACGGGGCTCTGGGCGCCGACGTAAGGCGCCTTGGTGTCCATCACGACGACATCGTCGCCGCCGATGGGGCGCCACTTGCGGTAGGAGACGCCTGGTCGGCCCTCGGCGTTCGGGGGCGGCGGGACATCCCGCGCCTGCGGAACCACCGGATAGTAGAACTTGCGGTCGTCCAGCATCTCGGCCCACAGCGTGCGGGCCACCAGGCCGCCGATCGGCTCTATGAACATGCCATATTCGTATTTGGTGACGGCCGCCGAGCGACGAGTCCCGTCGATATCGACCTTGATCGGCGCCGTGGGCGCGGCCCCCGCCGCTCCCGCCAGAGCCCAAACCATGCAGGCGCTGGCGATCAGTCTGTAACGCATGAACCCTCCCTATTACTCTGTCTATTTTGAGCAACCATAGGTCGCTGAAGCTTGGCGGGCGAGTCTGTTTTATGCGTGAAAACGCGCGTTTTACGACCTTGGTCGGTATTTTGGTTCCCAACGCGACCGACACAAAGCTGATTGACGCGGGTCGGTTTAAGCGGACAAAAGGTAACGCTCACATCGAGATCGCCGAGCGATGCGCTCAGGCGGCGGCCAGGGAGGACGGGATGACGGCGGGTAATCAGCGCGACTCGAAGCGGATGACGCGGCGCGGCCGCATCGGCGCCTTCATGATGGCGGCCTGCGTGCTGGCGACGCCCGCGACGGTGCTGGCTCAAGTGGGAACGAAGGCGCCGCCGGTCGTGGCGGGCGCCAAGCCGGTGACGATTGAGCGCATTAAGGTCCACTCCGTCGCCATCGAGGGCAACCTGGAAGGCGAGAGCGCCGATCGCGACGTGCTGGTCGTCCTGCCGCCCGGCTACGCCGCCAATCCGAAGAAGCGCTATCCGGTCGTCTACGCCCTGCACGGCTATTCGATCGGCGCCGAGCAGTGGAGCCGAGAAATCCACGCGCCCCAGACCGTCGAGGGCGCGTTCGCCAAGGGCGTCGCCGAGATGATCGTCGTCCTGCCCGACAGCAAGACGCTGCACAACGGCTCGATGTACTCCAGCTCCCAGACCACGGGCGATTTCGAGACCTTCGTTTCGCGCGACCTGGTGGCCTATGTCGACCAGCACTACCGCACCCTGGCCAAGCGCGAGAGCCGGGGCCTGGTCGGCCACTCGATGGGCGGCTACGGGGCCAGCCGCATCGGCATGCGCCACGCCGACGTGTTCGGGGCGCTCTACCTGATGAGCCCGTGCTGCCTGTCGCCGCGCGAGCCGGGCAAGGTCGATCCCGAAGCCGCCGCGACCCTGGCCGCGATCAAGACGCCGGAGGAGGCCACGAAGCTGCCCTGGGGCCTGCGCGCCCAGCTGGCGACGGCCGCGGCCTGGTCGCCGAATCCGAAGCGTCCGCCGCTCTATCTGGACCTTCCGGTCGAGAACGGCGCGGTGCGAACCGATGTGCTGGCCAAGTGGGCGGCCAACGCGCCCTTGGCCTTTGTCGACCAATATATCGGCGCGCTGCGTCGCTATAAGGCGATCGCCATGGACGTCGGCGATCGCGACGGCCTGAAGGACGACGCGACCAAGCTGCACGAGGTGTTCGATCGCTACGGCCTGGCCAACAGCTTCGAGATCTATCCGGGCGATCACACCAGCGACGTGGCGATCCGGTTCCAGGACCATGTGCTGCCGTTCTTCGGCAAGAACCTCCAGGCGCGCTGAGCCGCGCGGACCGAGTTTCGAGGAGTATGCGTATGAAAAGGCGTTCTTACATTGGCGCGGCCCTGGCCGTGGGTCTGCTGACGTCGGCTTCCGGCGTCGCTTTAGCCGATCCGCTAGCCGCGACCGGACGCTGGAGCGCCTATAGCCGCGCCGCGGCCCAGACGCCGCCGATGGGCTGGAACAGCTGGAACGCCTTCACCAGCGACCTCGACGAGGACAAGGTCATGGGCTCGGCCCAGGCCCTGGTCGACACCGGTTTGGCGGCCAAGGGCTATCGCTATGTGAACCTCGACGACGGCTGGTGGCTGAAGCGCCGGGAGTCCGACGGCCGGATGATCGCCCGCGCCGCCCGCTTCCCGTCGGCGGCGACGCCGGACGGATCGACCAGCTTCCGGCCGCTCACCGACCGTCTGCATGGCATGGGGCTGAAGGCCGGCATCTATTCGGACATCGGTCGCAACAGCTGCGGCCAGGTGTTCACCTCGACCTTCCCGAACCAGCCCGAGGGCAACGTGGCCGAGCGCGAGGTCGGGCTCTACGGTCACGTCGACCAGGACATCGCCCTCTATTTCGTCGAATGGGGCTTCGACCTGATCAAGGTCGATGGGTGCGGGGTGCGCGGTTTGCCGCCCAGCGACAAGCGGGTCCAGGCCGGCCAATATCGCGCCTTCGAGCCGATCATCGACATCGACTCCCTGGGTCGCACCAACATCGTCAAGGTGCGCGAGCTCTACGAGGAGGTCGGGCGGGCGCTCGACAAGCACAATCCCGACGCCGATTTCGTCTTCTCGCTCTGCATCTGGGGCTCGGCCGATGTCCGCTCGTGGGGCAAGGACGTGGGCGCCATGTCGCGAACCAGCGAGGACATCTCGCCGACCTGGGGCCGCATGCTGCACAACCTCGACAGCGTTTCGCGCCGCGCCCTCTACGCTCAGCCGGGCGCGTGGAACGATCCGGACATGCTGTTCGTCGGCAAGGGCGACTTCGACGTCAGCCATCTGGAGGCGGCGCGGTCGCACTTCGCGCTGTGGGCGATGGTCAACGCGCCGCTGCTGATCGGCTACGACCTGCGCCAGGCCTCGCCGGCGCTGCTGGAGGTCCTCGGCGCGAAGGACGTCATCGCCCTGAACCAGGACCCGGCCGGCAACCAGGCGGTGCTGGCCTACGACTCCGACGACGTCTCCATCTTCGTGAAGACCCTGGCCAGCGGCGACAAGGCCGCGGCGATCTTCAATCGAACCTCCGCGCCGCTCGAGGTGGTGCTGACGGCCGAGCAGCTGAAGTTCCTGGCCAAGGCCGACATCGACCTGACCAACCTGTGGACCGGCGAGCAGGTCCGCTTCCAGGGCGAGCGCAAGTTCAAGCTGGAGCCGCGCCAGACCCTGCTGTTCCGGGCGAAAGGGACGCGCCGGCTGGCCGACGGTCTCTTCCTGTCCGAGCAGCCGGGCGCGGTGAACCCCGCCGTCGACGGCGTGGTCACGCCGGTCGTGGACCCGATGATCCATCGCGCCCCGCTGCCGTGGCGCAACACGCGCGGCTTTGGCGAGCGGCCACGTTACGGCGGCTGGGGCGGGGCGCAGGCCGACCGCACGCCCTTCGACCAGGAGCTTGCGATCTCCGGCCGCGCCTTCGACACCGGGATCGGCGTCCTGGGCAATTCGCGCCTGGAGGTCCGCAACGCCGGCTTCCGCCGCTTTACAGCCAGCGTCGGCGTCGACGACTCCGCCGTCGACAAGGCGCGAGTCGTGACCTTCGAAGTCTATGGCGATGGCAGGCGATTGGCGCGCTCGAAGCCAGCCAAGTGGGGCCAGGCGCCGCAAGCCCTCGACGTCGATGTCTCAGGCGTGAAGCTGATCGAGTTGGTCGCTCGGACGAGCGGGCAGGGCAATGCCGATCCGGTCACCTGGGGCGACGCGGCCCTTAGGCGTTGAGGCCGAATTGACGCTCCAGGGTGGGGCATATACTCAGACAAGATCATCCTAGAGGCGTTCGCGTAAGCCGGATTCGCATCGCGGCCGACAGCGAGCGCTCTCATAGATTTCGCAGGACTACCCATGTCGTCTCCGTCTGGCGCCGCCCCCAAGCTTCGTTCGCGCGCGTGGTTTGACAATCCGGACAACATCGACATGACGGCGCTTT
>NZ_LSJA01000033.1 GCF_001556515.1 Caulobacter sp. CCH9-E1
CAACGCCCCTTCACCGACATCGAGAGTAAGCGACCGATCATTTCGGCGTGTCTCCAGAATAGCGGTTAGGGGTCAGTCTTCTTCCGAGCTCTTGCCGAGTTCGGCCTTGAGCAAGAAGGCGTTCTTGACCGCCAGGGTCTCGCCGCCTTTCAGACCATCGACGATGACGACACGTCCGCCGCTGCGCTGACCGGCCAGCACGTGCTGGACACGGAAGCCCTCCTTTGTCCGCACGAACACCACGTCGTTGCCGTTGACCGTCTGGACGGCCTCTTCGGACACGACGATCCCGCTGGAGGTCGACTGGCGCGAGGTGATGCGGGCGCGGACCAGCTGGCCCGGCTGCAACTGCCCTGCCCCGCCCGTCAGGGTCAGGACGACCGTGGCGCTGCGGGTTTCCTCGTTCACGCCTGGCGTCACGGAGCGGACGACGGCGGTGCGGGTTTCGCCGCCGGTCGTCTCGACGATGGCCTGGTCGCCGGGCTGAATGCGCCGGGCGTCGACGGCGGTAACCGAGGCGTTGACCTGGATCTTGGCCGGGTCGGAGATGCGGAAGAGTTCGGTCTCCGGCGCGACGAAGGCGCCCAGGCTGGCGGTCATGGCGGTCACGCGGCCGTTGATCGGGCTGATGACGGCGACATAGCCACCCGATACCGCCGAGGCGCCGGCCGCGGTCGCGGCGCGACGGGCCTCGGCCTCGGCCACGGCCACTTCGGCCTGGGCGGTCTCATAGTCCTGGCGCGGGCTGACCTTCTGTTCGAAGAGACGCTTCTCACGGGCCAGGTTCTTGCGGGCCAGGTCGGCCTTGGCCGAGGCGACGCTGCGGTCGGCCGAGATCTGGGCGGCCTCGCGGCTGGAGACCAGGGCCAGGGTCTCGCCGGCCCGCACGGGGTCGCCGAGGCGCTTGG
>NZ_LSJA01000338.1 GCF_001556515.1 Caulobacter sp. CCH9-E1
AGCCAGCAAGGCTGGAGCCCCACCATCCGCTCGCCGATTGCGCCCGCCCCGCCGATCCCCTATCTTCCCCACAAATGGACTGGGGTTTCTCGGTCGGCGTGGGGCTCCTGGGGTTTCTCGGGGGCCCTTCTGCTTTCTAGGGGAAGATCTTCAGGCCGTTTGCAGCCAACTTGGGCCGCAGGATTTCGAAGGCTCGGTTCTCCTGGGCCGGACGCAAGGCCTTCAACCCTATCGGCCGCGCCATCAGGTCGGCCAGTTGCAGGCCGGATGAATTGCTCTTTTTGTCGACGAAGATCGGCTCCCATTGCAGGCGCGTGAAGTCCGGCCGCTGGTTGCCCCACTGAACCTCGTTGGCGACGACCCGGCGGAAGTGCAGCTCAAGCTCACGATCCTCGCGCTTGCCGCGACTTTCGAAAATCACATGGACGTTCCGTTCCTCCTGACCGAGCGCCAGAAGGCGCCCCAGCAGCTTCTCCATGCAGAAGTGCAGCGCCAGTTCGTAGGGGCTCCAGGGGGCGGCATAGCGGGCGACCAGACGAACCTTGTCGATCACGGCGGCGATGATCTCGAACTCGGCCTCGGCGACGATGGCGTTGACGCCGGCGATGAACGCCTCGCGCGTTCCCTGCCCCACCTGAAGAAAGGCGAAGTCGTTCTGTTGGCGGCGGATATCGCGCTCATGCAAGATCAGCTGGTCGTGGCCGACCGCCGCGAACTTCAGCCGCTGAAGTCGAGGCACGATGTCGGTGGCGTACGCCGCCTTGCGGACTAGGACGGTGTTCAGCACGAAGACTGGAAACGTAGGGTCGGGGTTCTCCAGAACCGGCGAGCCGCTTTCGTCGGCGAAGACAATGTAGTCCGAGAACGCCATCAGCCTCACCATAAGGCGAGCCGGAATCATAACGCAATTCAAGCTGGCGCCTTTGGCGCGGGACGGCGAATTCCCCCACCTCTTCCCCTACCTAACCC
>NZ_LSJA01000339.1 GCF_001556515.1 Caulobacter sp. CCH9-E1
TCGGCAGCGACCGCCCCGGCCTCACCCAGGCCCTGGCCAGCGCCGTGCTGTCGGCCGGCGGCAACTGGCTGGAGAGCCATCTCAGCCAACTGGGCGGCCTCTATGTCGGCTCGGTCCTGGTCGAGCTGGAGGCGGGCCAGGAAGAGGCCCTGCGCGCCGCGGTCTCGGCGGTGGACGCCCACGGGCTGGAAGTGCGGATCGCCCCGACCGTCGAGGCGCCGGCCGCGACTGGCGAGCTCCTGCAACTGGGCGTGGTCGGCCAGGACCGTCCGGGCATCGTCCACCAGGTCACCGGCGTGCTCAGCGAGCTGGGCGCCAATATCGAGAGCTTCGGTTCGCGCCTCAGCATCGAGCCGCACCAGGGCGCGCCGCTGTTCCACCTGGACGCCCGCCTGCGCCTGCCGCCGGGCTTGACCGCCGACGCGGTGCGCGACGCCCTAGAGGCCATCTCCGGCGAGATCATGGTCGACATCGCCCTGACGCCGGCGGGGTAAGGAAGGCTGAAGGTCCGGAATTGGAGCCGAAGCTAAGACGTGCTTTCGACCCTGAGCGGACGCATTGGAAAATCCTCCCCCTAGAGGGGGAGGAGGCCGAAGGCCGGAGGGGGAAGTCC
>NZ_LSJA01000340.1 GCF_001556515.1 Caulobacter sp. CCH9-E1
CGCCGGCCAGGGCCAGCATCACGGTGATGGCCATCGGCGAGAAGGTCTTGCCCTCGACACCGGTGAAGGTCAGCAGCGGGGCGTAGACCAACAGGATGATCGCCTGGCCATAGACGGTGGGCGAGATCATCTCGCGGGCGGCTTCACGGGTTTCGCCAAGACGCTCCGACAGGGTCAGGAGACGGCCCTCGTGGTGCTGGCGCTCGGCCAGGCGCCGCAGGGCGTTCTCGACGATGATGACGGCGCCGTCGACGATCAGGCCAAAGTCCAGCGCGCCCAGGCTCATCAGATTGCCCGAGACGCCAAGCTTGTTCATGCCGATCGCGGTGATCAGCATCGACAGCGGGATGACCAGGGCCGTGATCAGGGCGGCGCGGAAGTTACCCAGCAGCAGGAACAGCACCACGATGACCAGCAGCGCGCCTTCGGTCAGGTTCTTCTCGACCGTCTTGATGGTCGCGCCGACCAGCTTGGAGCGGTCGTAGACCACCTGGACCTTGATGCCGGGCGGCAGGCTCTTGGTGACCTCGGCCAGCTTCTCGGCCGAGGCGCCGGCCACGGTGCGGCTGTTTTCGCCGGTCAGCATCAGGACGGTGCCGACCACGACCTCCTCGCCATTCTCCGAGGCCGCGCCGGTGCGCAAGGCGCCGCCGAGCTTGACCACGGCGACGTCGCGGACGCGGATCGAAACGCCTTCGCGCGCGGCGACCGTGGCGTTGGCGATCTCGTCGACCGTGCGCACGCGGGCGTCGGCGCGGACGAGGAAGGCTTCCCCGCCCTTCTCGACGAAGTTGGCGCCGACCGCGAGGTTAGCCGCCTCCAGGGCCTTGGCCAGGTCGTTGAACGACACGCCCAGCGAGGCCATGCGCACAGCGTCCGGCTGGACGATGAACTGCTTTTCGAAGCCGCCGATGGAGTCGACGCCGGCCACGCCCGCGACCGAACGCATCTGGGGCCGCACGATCCAGTCTTGCACTTCGCGCAGGAAGGCCGCCTGGGCTGTGGAATCCGACAGTCGCTCGCCCGTAGAGGTCAGGTAGGTTCCATCGCTTTGCCAACCGGGGGCGCCGTCGGTGACCTTGGCGCCCTTCCCGCCCGGATGCTCGTAGGCCACGGTCCACATCAGGACCTCGCCGAGACCCGACGAGATTGGGCCCATGGCCGGTTCGGCGCCGGCGGGCAGACTTTGGCGCACCTGGGTCAGGCGCTCGGCCACCTGCTGGCGGGCGAAGTAGATGT
>NZ_LSJA01000341.1 GCF_001556515.1 Caulobacter sp. CCH9-E1
GCTCCCCCGCGATGCGGGGGAGCTGTCGCGGAGCGACTGAGGGGGCTAACGCGGCTTAGGCCCAGTTCGCCCCCTCCGGCCCTCCGGGCCACCTCCCCCGCATCGCGGGGGAGGATCTTGATTGAACCCTACTTCGGCCCCGCCACGGTCTTGAACACCGTGGCGCCCAGCACCAGCACGATCACGAAGCCGATCAGGAACAGGAAGAACAGCAGCTTCGCGACGCCCGCCGCCGCGCCGGCGACGCCAGTGAAGCCCAAGGCGCCGGCGATGATGGCGACGATGGCGAGGATGATGGCCCATTTGAGCATGACGGTTTCCCTCCTTGAGCGCCGAAACGGCGCGTTCGGAAAATCAACGCCCCCTCACCGCGCGGCGTTCCTTGTCTTCGCCGCCCGACGCCGGTAACCCAGACGCCATGGTCTCCAAGCCCGAAAGCCCGACCGAACCCTTCAAGCGCGCCCTGGCCCACGCGGCCCGCTCACTCGCCGAGACGCCTGACCTGGAGGTCGTGTTCTCGGGCGATGGTCCGCAGCTGCTGGGCAATCGGGCCGTGCTGCCGCATCCGCCCCGCGACCTGTCGGGCAAGGAGGCCGCGCGCATCCGGGGCCTCGCCGACCAGATGGCCCTGCGCCTGGCCCACCACGACCCGGTCGCCCACGCCCGCGCCCGTCCCGCCTCGCCCGACGGCCAGGCCGCCTTCGAGGCGATCGAGCAGGCGCGGCTGGAGGCGATCGGCGCCAACGCCCTGGGCGGCGTGCGGGCCAACCTGACCGCCGCCCTCGAGACCCGCCTGGAGAAGCAGGGCCTGACCCGCGCGGTGGCCACCGACACCCAGTCCGCGCCCATGGCCGAGATCCTGGGCCTGCTGGTCCGCGAGCGCCTGACCGGCGACGCGCCCCCGGACGGCGCCAAGGCCCTGGTCGACATCCTGCGGGCCGACATCGAGGCCCGGGCCGGCAAGGACCTCGACCGCCTCGCCGCCGCCATCGACGACCAGGCCGCCTTCGCCCGCGTCAGCCGCGACATCCTCCGCGACCTGGACCTCGGCGAGGAGATGGCCGACGCCACCGACAGCGCCGACGAGGACGACGGCGACGAGGACGACTCCCCGACCGAGGGCTCGGACGACGAACAGGGCGAGGGCGAAGGCGAACAGCCCGAAGGCTCCTCCCCGCAGGAAAGCGAGTCTTCGGACCGCGAGTCCGAGGCCGGCGACGAGGAGATGGTCCAGTCCGACCAGGACGGCGAGGTCGAGGAGACCGACGAGGCGCCCGACATGGGCGACGGCGCCAAGCCCGCCCGCCCCGATCCCGGTTCGGCCCAGGGCGGCGAGCCGCTGTACAAGATCTTCACGACCGAGTTCGACGAGATCGTCCAGGCCGAGGACCTGTGCGACGCCGAGGAATTGACGCGCCTGCGGGCCTATCTCGACCAGCAGCTCTCGGCCCTTTCCAGCGTTGTCTCGCGCCTGGCCAACAAGCTGCAGCGCCGCCTGCTGGCCCAGCAGAACCGCGCCTGGACCTTCGATCTCGAGGAAGGGATGCTGGACGTCGCCCGCCTGACGCGGGTGATCATCGACCCGACCGCGCCGCTGTCCTTCAAGCAGGAGGAGGACCAGGAGTTCCGCGACACGGTCGTGACCCTGCTGATCGACAATTCCGGCTCGATGCGCGGGCGGCCGATCATGGTGGCGGCGATCTGCGCCGACATCCTGGCGCGCACGCTGGAGCGCTGCGGGGTCAAGACCGAGGTGCTGGGCTTCACCACGCGCGCCTGGAAGGGCGGCTCCAGCCGCGACGCCTGGATCAAGGCCGGCAAGCCCGCCGCGCCGGGCCGCCTGAACGACCTGCGCCACATCGTCTACAAGGCCGCCGACGCGCCTTGGCGCCGGGCCCGCAAGAACCTGGGCCTGATGATGCGCGAGGGTCTTCTGAAGGAGAACATCGACGGCGAGGCCCTGATGTGGGCGCACCAGCGCCTGATCGGTCGGCCCGAAGCTCGCCGCATTCTGATGGTGATCTCCGACGGCGCGCCGGTGGACGACAGCACCCTGAGCGTCAATTCGGGTCACTATCTGGAGCGCCACTTGCGCCAGGTCATCGCCGAGATCGAGGGCAAGAGCCCCGTCGAGCTGATCGCCATCGGCATCGGCCACGACGTCACGCGCTACTACCGCCGCGCCGTCACCATCGTCGATGTCGAGCAGTTGGGCGGCGTGCTGGTCGAGCAGCTGGCGGCCCTGTTCGAGGAAGAGCCGCGCCAGATCGCCCGGACGCGCGGCCTGCTCGCGCCGCTTCCGGTGGTTACGCCGCAGGCCGCCAAGCCCGCCAGGACGCCCGCGTGAGGGCTCGGCTGGCGCTGAGCTTGGCCCTGGCCGGCGGCGTGCTCGCCGGCTGCGCCGAGCACGCCGCGCCGCCGCCCGTCATTCCGGCCGCGCCGGTCAAGGCCGGACCCGAGATCACCGTCGTCGCCACGCCCATCCCGATGGACGCGGCCGACCCGAGCAAGGTCTCGGCCGAGGGCGGCTTCACCTATGCCGGCGGCCTGGTGCTTACGAGCTCCGACACCACGCGCCTGCACGGCCTGTCGGATCTGCGGATCGGAGCCGGCGACGTGCTGACCGCGATCAGCGACAACGGCGATGTCTTCGAGGCCAAGATCCAGCTGGACGCCGCCGGACGCCTGGCGGGCCTGACCGGCGGCAAGCTGTTCCCGTTGCGCGGGCTCGACGGCCAGCCCTTGCAGGGCAAGCGTGACGCCGACGCCGAAGGCCTGGCGGTCATGCCCAACGGCGACCGTCTGGTCAGCTTCGAGCGCGACCACCGCATCTGGCTGTATCCGGCGCAGACCGACGGCGGCTGGGGAACGCCGCGCCCCGCCCCCAAGCCCTCCACGATCCTCCCGGATAACGAAGGCATGGAAGCCCTGTCCGCCTATCCGGCCGCGGGTCCAGACGCCTATCTGGTCGGCGGGGAGGAGGGCGAGGTGTGGCTCTGCCGCCTGTCGGCCGACTGCAAGTCGCTGCCGCCGCAGTCGGGGCCGGACTTTACCTGGGGCCTGACCGCCTTCGCGCCGTTCCAGGGGACGGCGGTCGCCACCCTGCATCGCGGCTATGACCCGATCCGCGGCTGGCGGAGCATCGTGCGGTTCATCTCGGACCCCACCCTGCCCCTGTCTCTTATACACATCTCCGAGCCCACG